>JAUILF010000097.1 GCA_030433135.1 Bacteroidia bacterium
AGGGAAAAACTACCATCTTCCACGATCAGGTAGGCAAGTAAGGCACTCAAGACCACCAAACTGGTCAGCCTGAATTTGATCAGCATCATCAGGTCCTGCCACTTACTAACGGCAACAACCCTGCTTGATATACTACTTTCTTTGACCTTGCTCATTTACTCTTTCAAACTCTGTTTTACAACAATCTGCATCCCGCTAATGATCCGATGGCTCTTCACCTTCGGCTAAAGGAGTGATCTGACTGATTACTTCCCTGTCATCCTTACTATAATCATAGGCCCAGCGATGCACCGATGGGATCTTCCCCGGCCAGTTTCCGTGTCCAGGGCGAATCGGAGTCGTCCATTCCAATGTACTGGCACCCCAGGGGTTCTTGACAGTCTGTTTCTTTCCTCTCCAAATGCTGTAGAAGAAATTAACTACAAAAAGCATCTGAACCCCAAAGGTTATAATGGCACCTACTGTGATGAACATATTCAGTTCATCAAAGTCACGGAAGGCATCAAATGTGTCAAAACTGTAATAACGCCGAGGCACACCAATCATACCCAGGTAGTGCATCGGCCAGAAAATCACATAGGCTCCGATCATCGTTCCCCAGAAATGGATCTTGCCCATGGTTTCATTCATGAAACGTCCAAACATCTTGGGATACCAGTGGTATACACCGGCAAACATGCCGAAGAAAGCCGCTACCCCCATTACAATATGGAAGTGAGCCACTACGAAATACGTGTCATGTAATTGAATATCAATAGCCGAATTACCCAGGAATATACCGGTCAGACCTCCCGATATGAACATCGAGACAAATCCTATGGCAAAAAGCCCCGGAGTATTAAGGCGGACATTCCCCCGGTATATAGTGGCAATCCAGTTAAAGACTTTCACCGCTGAAGGCACCGCAATAATCAATGTAAAGATTACGAAGATATTGGAGATGAACGGATTAACTCCAGACATAAACATATGGTGAGCCCACACGATAAAGGAAAGGAAAGCAATAGCCAGGATGGAAAGTACCATGGCCCTGTAACCAAAAATAGGTTTTCGTGACTGGACAGACAACACCTCCGATACCAATCCCATTGCAGGGAGGATAATAATATATACCTCAGGGTGTCCAAGGAACCAAAACAAATGCTGGTATAAAATCGGACTACCCCCTACGTGATCCAAAGCCTGTCCACCGATAAAAATTTCGCTCAGATAGAAACTGGTACCCAATCCACGATCAAACATCAATAGGAAAAAGGCCGATACCAACACAGGGAATGAAAGAAGTCCCAAAATAGCAGTTACAAAAAATGCCCAGATGGTCAGTGGCAAACGCCACATACTCATTCCCTTGGTTCTCAGATTGAGCACAGTGGTAATATAATTTACACCACCGAGCAGAACCGAAACAACAAAGAATACAAGGCTGAGTGTCCATAGGGTCATACCTGCTTTTGAACCTGAAGATGCTTCCGGCAGAGCACTAAGTGGCGGGTATGCAACCCAGCCTCCCGAGAATGGGCCTGTATTGAGAAACAATGAAATAAACATGATAATACCGGCCAAAAAGAAAAACCAGTACGAAAGCATATTCAAAAAGGGTGAGGCCATATCTCTGGCACCAACCTGTAGCGGAATAAGCAGGTTACTAAAAGTACCACTCAGTCCAGCCGTAAGTACGAAAAAAACCAGGATGGTCCCGTGCATAGTAACCAGAGCATAATAGAACTCGGGGTCCAGGGTACCCATTCCACTCTCATCCACAACAATCCATTTACCGAGGATAGGCTTTAGCCATGCCATACTTTCCTCCGGAAAACCCAATTGGAGACGGAATATGACGGACATTGCAGCTCCAATCACGGCCCACACAATACCTGTGATCAAAAACTGTTTGGCAATGATCTTGTGATCTTGCGAAAAGACGTATTTGGTAATGAAACTAGACTGATACTTGTCACCATGATGATGATCATGGAAATGATCGTCGTATCCCAGCTCTTCTATAAGCTTTTCTTCCTGAGTTTCCTGTGTGGTTGTTTCAAGCAGATCTGCCATCTCAAAATTTTAAAATTATTCAGTAATAATTCTCAACTCTGTGCGTCGGTTATTCGCTCTCCCCGATTCCGTATCATTGGTGTCAACAGGCACCTCCTGTCCAAACCCGACCGCCGACATTCGCTCAGCATCAATACCCGCTGAAATCAAATATTCCTCTACGACTTCAGCTCTTTGTTGGGAAAGTGTCATATTGTTTTCCGGATCGCCCGTATTATCTGTATGTCCACCGATTTCGATACTGACTTCCGGGTTTGACTGCATGGCAGCCACAATATTATCAAGTTCGTGACTTGAATGACCAGATAACGTGGCTGAACCGGTTTCAAAGAACACATAATTCAATGGAACAATCTTTTCAATTGAATCAGGAGCTGCAAGCATGGTATTAAAAGCATTTTCAAATTCTGCCCGGCGCTCATCGATTTCAAATTCAAACAGTTGCTCACGGTGTGGGTCATCATCCTTTCCACGAATTGTTGACAGATAGTAGGATTGCTGCTGCCTTACCCAGGCATCATACTCAGCTTGCTCCACAATCCGCACCAGTTTTCTCATACTGTAATGCCCATAACCGCATAACTCAGCACATGCCAGTTCATACTCAAAGACTTCCCATTTTTGTGGTCCATTAGGATCAGCAGGATCTGCGGGCACCTGGTATTCCGGGTACTCTGACAATTGTTCACGATACTCCTCTGTCGTCATATTTGGAGTAAAAACAAAATAAGTTGGCAACCCGGGAACAGCATCCATCTTTACTCTGAAGTGCGGCAGGTAGAAATCATGCAGCACATCACGGGCAGTAATCCTGACCCTCACCTTTTTGCCTTTAGGTAGTACCAGATCCGTGGGATGAAAATCATCCAGATTTTTCACATCGTTCCAATCCTGTCCAAGTGGGTTTGTACTGGTAATTTGTCTAAAATCACGGGTACCCAACTTGCCATCTGCTCCGGGATATCTAAGGATCCAGGAAAACTGCAGGCCGGTAGCCTCAATCTCCATATATTCTTCATTGGGATCGACATCCGCCATCACCTTGTTCCAGGCGATCAATCCATTAATCACCAGGGCAAACATGGCAAAGGCTGGTATGGCAGTCCAAATGATTTCCAGTTTATTATCATGAGGCATAAAGCTCGCCTTCCCTCCTACCCTGTAACTGTATTTGTAAGAAAAGTAGAAAAGGGCGATGTGGGTGATTACGAAAACGATCCCAGTCACCAAAAGGGTTATGTTGAATATACGATCAAGCATAGGCCCATGCTCAGAAGCAGCGGTATGTGGACCATATCCCAGCATATAGTTTTTGTAATAAAAAGCAGATACAATGGTCCCGATCAGAAACACGATCATGAAAACCAGGAGGTAGCGTCCCTGACGCTGATTACTACGGACAAATGCCTGTTCTTCTCCCCTGATACTTTTCGCCATCTCATTGATACGGCTTATCTGTACGATAACCGTAGCCAACAGAACAAATACGATAAATATGATAAAAAGTGTCATTGTCTACTCAGGTTTTTAAACAACATGATGATGTAAACTCTCATCGATATATGGATCTCGCCGTGCCACAAGTGGGGCTTTTTCAAGCTGTCTCATAAAGAGATATATAAACAGGGCAGCAAACCCCAGAAATGTACCTATTTCAAGGAACCCGGGAATGGTGAATCCATTTACGAATTCACTTACATGCTCCGCATGATCCGCGACTTCAGCACCATGGGCAGCACCATGTGAAGCTGCTTCTCCATGACCTTCGGTGGCATGTCCGGCACCGTGCCCTCCCATCAATTCATGGGCAGTATGCATGACACCCGGCTTAATCATTAGAAAGTAATCCAACCAATGTCCGATCAGCACAATCGAGCAAATAACTGACATGGTACCCATTTTTCTCTTTGTATCATTTCTTAAAAGTACCAGGAAAGGAAGGACGAAATTGATAATCAGGTTGGCATAAAACAGCACCGGATAGGAATCCAGTCGCTGCCTGAAGTATATAGTTTCCTCACCAACGTTTCCATACCATATCAACATATACTGTGAAAACCACAGATAGGTCCAGAATACACTGAAACCGAAAACATATTTTCCAAGATCATGAAAGTGATTGGCATCTACTTCTTCGTAATATCCCCGGCCTTTGAGAAAGATCAGCGTGAGGACGGTAACACATAACATGGAAACAAACCAGCTGATGGTACAATACCAGGCAAACAAGGTACTGTACCAGTGAGCGTCAATAGACATCACCCAGAGCCATACAATAGCAGCGCTGGTAAAACCACCGATCGGCAGAAACCAAGATGCATAGTTCCTCATACTTTGATGGAAGGAGTAATCATATTGGGCCACACCATCTTCCTTAATGGAAAGTTCCCGCATTTTTCTGGCAAAAAAGTACCAGACACCAACGACTACCACCGAAAACAGTGTATACATAAATGGATTGAGAAAGCCACTCTTACCCTCCAGTACCGGATCATGTGCTACTGATTCAGCATCCGCCCAGTGGTATAAATGGTGAAAGTCAAACCATATACCAAGTGCCACCACCGCCATCAACACAATACCTACGATAAGAAATTGAGCATAAGCTTCCCAGATGCGCTTAAACACTACATGCCAACCGGAAAAAGCAATCAAACTTGCACACAGGAACATTAACGCCAGAAATGCAATACCGGTAAAAAAGACGCTGTTATGCAAAAAATTGCTCCAGAAGCGCGAATGATATGCATCATCTGTAATAAAAGTAATTCCCATACACAATAGCCCCAGGATCATTAATCCAAACAAAATCGTTCGATCCCGGCCTGCCAGTGTAAATTGATTCATGAGCTCTCGATTATTTATTTCTTAATGATCTTCTGATTCGTGTCCTGCATCCATATGCGGCTCCTCATCCATCATAGGTTGAGCAGCATCATCCATCATCCCACTGTGGTCAGCCTGGTCGAATTCAGCTAATGGAGTGGCAGAATCATTCAATGTATTGGCATTCTCATCATATTGTACTCCCCCTTCACTAGCCTGCAGCGCACGAATATGATGAATCACCTGCCATCTTTCTTCATAGCTGAGTTTGTCAGCATAACTGCCCATCACGTTTCGTCCGTACATGATGGAGTGGTAGTATCTACCTTCAGAGGATGTAACAAAGTCAGGTAGCAGGAAGTTAGCCGGTGCAGCCGGATACTGTCCTCCATCTTCACGAGCCAGATATCCTAATCCATCACCCTTTTCACCGTGGCATATTCCGCAGTAAATATCATACAACTCCTTTCCCCGGGCTAAGCCTTCTGTCGTTATGGGAAATGGATTTCGGGTTATTTCAGCAGTGGCCCTGGCTCTTTCTTCCTCTGTGTCTTCATAGTAGTACGGCACAAAACCATTAACAGGCATGGCCTCAAAGTGCTCTTCCATGGTAGCCATATCGCCACCCTTACTTAGGCCGGCATAACCACGTGGAATGGTACCAGCTACCGGCTCCCTGGGCATTGCGTAGAACTTGTAATCATCTTCTGATCCCCAGGTGTTATAATAGTAGTAGTCGTATAGATTAGCTTCATAAGCAGTGGAATGAAACATATCCGGCATATACTCATGCCCCGGATCGTTTCCACCTGCAGGAGCACATGACGACAGAAAGTACACTGTGGCAATCAGAAATACTCCTATGATGATGAAATTTTTCATGTTTTGCATCTTTCCAATTAAATGGTCTTGGTTCTTACCTCAGACGCACTTGTCTGACTAAAAAAGTTCTTATAAGTCTCTACCGTTTCAGACGATGACTCACTCACATCAAAAGCTATACAAAATTTATCATCGGTAATCCTGTCATCCAAAACAGGATTGGTAACACCCGGACCTTGTCCATTTACAGCATAGTAAGTAACCACCATACCGATACTGGCAAAAAGTACCGTTAACTCAAAGGTGATCGGAATAAAGGCAGGTACTGACCAATATGGTTTTCCACCAAAAATAATCGGCCAATCACGGGTAAAGACCCAGGTCATGAAGAGAAACGCGGTCAACGTACCAATCATCCCGTAAACGAAACCTGCCTGATGCAGCCTCGATTCGCTTAATCCCAATATCGGGTCCAGACCATGCACCGGGAAAGGACTGAATACATCCATGATGTCTAGATGGTGATCCCGAGCCTCCTTCACTGCCTTCAGCAAGATCTCCTCATCATCGTACAGACCAAATAATACTTCTTTGTTTTTCATATGCTACTCTATCAGCAGAATTACAAATATGATCTAGTGTTGCTCATGTTTAACACCGGTCTGATGACCCTCATGTCCATGATGGGCTTTCTTTCCGGTGTACTGGTCTCCGGCTGTTTTCAGGATTGATTTCACCTCGGCAATAGCCACCACCGGAGCAACCCTTGTAAAAGCCAGATACAGCGTAAAGAATATCCCCAGGGTTCCCAGGAAAATGCCTATTTCAACCCAAGTTGGAGAATAATAACTCCAGCTTGAAGGCAAGTAATCACGTGCCAGTGTAGTAGGAATGATCACAAATCGTTCAAACCACATTCCGATGTTTACAAAAATGGACATGAAGAAAGTCACGGTAATATTCCTCCTCAACTTCCTTGACCAGAAAAGCTGGGGAGAAAGTACATTACAGGACATCATCCCCACATAGGACCACCAGTAAATTCCCTGTACTCTGTTAAGGAAAGCAAACTGCTCATATATATATCCTGAATACCAGGCGATAAACAACTCAGTCAAATAAGCCACACCCACAATAGTACCCGTCAGCAGGATGACCTTGTTCATGGATTCAATGTGTTCTACAGTGATGTAATCCTCCAGCTTCAGAATCTTCCGGGTAATCACCATCAGGGTTAGTACCATGGCAAATCCGGAAAATATGGCTCCGGCCACAAAATAGGGCGGAAATATGGTAGTATGCCATCCCGGAATCACCGACGTTGCAAAGTCAAATGATACGATCGTGTGTACTGATAATACCAATGGTGTAGCAAGTCCGGCCAACACCAGTGACAAAGATTCAAAGCGCAACCAGTGCTTGGCTGCTCCCGTCCAACCAAAAGAAAGGAAGTTGTACAACTTCTTGCGCATGCCTGTCGCCCTGTCACGCAACGTGGCAAAGTCAGGTACCAGACCAGTATACCAAAAGAGTAAAGACACGGTAAAGTATGTACTGATAGCAAACAAATCCCAAAGCAATGGTGAGTTAAAGTTAACCCACAACGGACCCCGTGTATTAGGATAGGGAAAGAAATAGAAAACGACCCACATCCTCCCCACATGGATACCTGGGAAAAGTGCGGCACACAATACCGCAAAAATGGTCATCGCCTCAGCTGCACGGTTTACACCAGTTCGCCACTTCTGCCTAAATAGCAACAAGATGGCGGAAATGAGCGTACCCGCGTGGCCGATACCGATCCACCAAACGAAATTGGTGATGTCCCATCCCCATCCAATAGTTCGGTTAAGATTCCACGTACCTATACCAAACCAGATGGTCCACAGAATACAAAACATCCCCAGGGAAAGGAAAGCGACAGAAATCATAAATGCCACTACCCATGATAGACTAGGGGTTCGCTCAGAAGGAGCACAGATGTCCTCTGTGATTTGGTGATAATCCTTATGCCCTGTTATTAACGGCTCCCGGATAGGTGATACAATCGCACTCATAAGTGATACTTTGGCTCTGGTTTATGCTTCTTCTGAATTAATCTTTTCGTTCTGATTCATCACTTTCATCATATATCCGACGGAAGACCGCACGTTTGTCTCCTCAAGAGCAATGTAGGTCTTACCATCTTCCAGCAGTTCATGTAACTTACCTTCGTGATTATTCATGTCTCCAAAAACAATGGCTCCAGTGGGGCAGGCAGTCTGACAGGCAGTCTTGATATCTCCATCCATCAGTTCTCTTCTCTCACGTTTAGCTGTAAGCTTTCCTTCCTGGATACGCTGCACGCACATACTGCACTTTTCAATAACTCCTCTGGAACGTACGGTAACATCAGGATTTAAAACCATCCTGGTCAGGTTGTCCGCGTAATAGGGAGTGTCCTCATCAAATGGATCATTCTCATTACTCGGGAAAGTATCAGCTGTGGTATAATCCAACCAGTTAAACCTTCTCACCTTATAAGGACAGTTGTTGGCACAGTACCTCGTACCCACACACCGGTTATAGGCCATTTGATTCAATCCCTCTGAACTATGATTGGTAGCCGCAACCGGACATACATTCTCACAAGGTGCATTATCACAATGCTGACACATCATCGGCTGATATACCACACTGGGTGATTCGACATCACCATAATAGTACCGGTCAATCCGCATCCAGGTCATTTCGTGATGCCTGTTTACTTCTTTCTTACCAACTACCGGTACATTATTTTCGGCAACACAGGCCACCTGACAGGCTGCACAACCAATACAGGCAGTGAGATCAACCGATAGACCCCAGTGATGACCCTGACCATAGACATCCGATCTGTCGGGATACAGAGTCTGTTCGTTAAGGTGCTGGTGGTGAGATCTTTCATCTTGTAATTGCTCGATAGCTTCGTCCAACTCCGCTACATCCGTATGACGGAAAATAGTCCTTTTGGTCAATGCACCCTGATAACCCTCTCCCAGGGTCATTACCGTCTTTTCATCCACATTGATTACGGCATTGTCCTCACTGGCATCCTTGCCTGTGACACCCATGGTATGATGATGCTGTACAGAAGCAAATCTCTTGTCTGTTCCTACCTTACCGGATACCGTGGGTTCACTGGAGAAATATTGAATGTTGCCATCTTCATCCGAGCTCAACATAGGATAACAATTGACCCCTACACCTGCTCCAGCTTTCCCACCGGACACTCTGCCATAACCAAGGGCTACCGCTACGGTTCCCTCCATCTGGCCAAACTGACGAACGACGGGCAAACGACCTGAAGTTTCTCCAACTGCCAGATCTACCAACAATCCGTCTTCATCCAGATTATTGAAATAGGTAAACTCGGTTCCATCCCACTTCAGGGGAATGTGAACAACATTATCCCATACTACTCTTGTGACCGGATCGGGCATTTCCTGAAGCCAGGGATTATTGGCAAACACTCCTGACCCGACGCCCAGTGGCTCATAAAACTGAACCTCCAACTCACTGTTCGAAATTCTGTTTATTCCACCCTCCAGTGTTGAGATGTCAAGGGCATAACTTGCTCCGTTTTCGCTATGAGCAACTTCCACGAATCCATCGTGAAGTGTGTTATCCCAAAACGACTGGAAAGTGGCGTATTCGGTTTGTTGTGGGAAAATTTCGCTTTGCCAAAGCTCTTTAATAAAGGCATAGACCGGATCTTCACCATTGTCTGTTGAGATGTCTTGACCTGCCCATATCATTAAGCTTTCAATGGCAGATCTGGTATCAAACAGTGGACTGATGGTCGGTTGAATAATCCCATAGTGTCCATCCCTGGGGTTAACATCTGACCACGATTCCAGAAAATGTGGTGTGGGACAGATGTAATTACACAACTCCTGGGTTTCGCTGGGCATCGAAGTACAAGCTATCTTTAATCCTACATTGCTCAATGCTTCTGCGATTTGAGCACCCATAGGATGGTCATATACCGGATTGGCATCTTCAATGAAAATTACTGCTCCAACAGAACCACCAGACAGCTCTCCAATGAGATCCTGCATATCCTGATCAACACCTTTTCGCTGGTTTGAAGCTGTACTGATATCTACTGTATTACCGTAGTTACCCAGGGCCTGGTTCATAGCGTTTATGAGACATTGCTCGGCCGTATTATTACTGCCTGAGACCACCAGGCTGGCACCACGACTTCGCATGAGGTCGTCAGCGATGTTTGCAATGGCACTTTCCGCTTTTGGATTGGTCAATGTACCATTGATCCCAATCTGAGCATTACCCGTTTTTTGCGCAATAGCATTATACAGCTTGGCAATAGCGAGTCCTTGTTCGCTTGGTTTTATCAGCACACGATGATCAGCGTTACTACCCGTGTAGGACATATTGGACTCCAGTTGGATCAACCGGAGCATATTTTCACCATCAGAGCCTTTGATCTTCCGGCGTTTGCCAAATTGACTAGCAAATTCAGTAGGTGATATCCATGTGCCCAGAAAATCTGCACCAAAGCTCACTACGACACTGGCCTCATCAAAATGATAAGTAGGTAGTGCACGAACTCCGAAAGTTTTTTCATTGGCTAAAAGCATAGCAGACGATGAGACCGGATCATAGGTCACGTGCCGGGCTCCGGGATAGGCAGCCACAAAAGCATCTACAGCTGCCTGAAAAGTCGGGCTCATATTTGTGTGAGAGACAATTCTGATATTGCCCGCTCCACTTAATTCTCCCTTAACTACGTCATCCAAATCAGACCAGGTAGTGCTGCTATCACTCAGTCCATCCTCAGGAATGGCTTGAGGAGCTCGCAGCCTGGCTACATCATACAAATCCAGCACTGAAGCCTGTGCTCGGGCGCTGGTTCCACCTCCGGTAAGAGGAGACATGGTATTGCCTTCGATCTTGATAGGTCGTCCTTCCCTGGTTTTCACCAGAATGGGACAAAAGTCTCCGCCTCTGACAAATGAACTGGCGTAGTATGTTGCGACACCGGGTACAATGGCATCTGGTTTCTTTACATAGGGAATAGCCTTTCTGACTGGTGTATCACAAGCCGCAGCAACCGTAGCAGCACCCAGACTAAAGCCAAGGTACTTTAGAAAATCCCTGCGTTGAGTTCCAGCCGAGTGCTCACCTCCGGCCTTCTCGTCAGAAAGATCATTCAGAATAGGCAAATTGAAAAACTCATTCTGACTTTCTTTGACAAAGGTCTCGTCCTTACTGAGATCCTCCGCACTTATCCAGACTTGCTCCTTTTTCTTCATGCTATGCTATATCTCGAAATCTATCTGCTATTAATAATGACATTTTTGACACTCCAAACCACCAATCTCTTCCACCGTTACACCAACCCTTTCTCCGGACTGAATCTCTTCATGATACTTGGCGTAACTGGCATAATAGGGGTTGTCTGAAAACTGCACTTCTGTTTCACGGTGACAATTAATACACCATCCCATCGACAATGGAGCAAATTGTTTGACGACCTCCATCTCTTCCACAGGTCCGTGGCAGGTCTGACACTCTACTCCTCCCACATTTACATGCTGGGAGTGATTGAAATATACATGGTCAGGCAAATTATGAATACGCACCCACTCAATGGGCCCCTGTACATCGGGCTTGGTTTCGGATGTCAGGGAATTTACCACATCCTCCCATTGATCTTCCATCATTCTTTCACCCCTGCGGTCCAACTGGCCATTGTCCAGTACATATTGGTTGGCAATCCAGGTGGTGTATATCTGCTTGACCTCATCCTGGCTGAGCTCATCGTAGTTTTCGATGTACTGATCATTATTTGGATTAAAGCCAATGGAGGCAAAAATTTTGGTGATCTCAGCAGTACCATAAGTAGAACCTGTCTTGATCGCTTTATGGCAATTCATACAGGTATTGGTGGCCGGGATAATAGAATGTTTACTGCGACGAGCTCCATCATGACAATACTGACAATCAATCTGATGCAAACCTGCATGAGTTTCATGTGAAAACTTGATGGGCTGCTCCGGTTCGTAATCCTGCATACGGTTCAGTCCGACTGCATTGTTGACCGTAGTATAGCCGCCGATGACTACCAGGCCAAAAACCAATAACCCAATGGCTGTCTTGGAGGTCAACATGGCCCACAGTGAACGGGGTTCGGTAACTTCCTTTCCGGCGTTCTTGTCCGACATGTATTGCAGGCGGGAAATCAACCTTGCCAACAAGAGTGAAAGAATCACCAGGAAGGCGATAACCACAATGTAAACCAGATTGCCCCCCAGTAAACCTTCATCTTCAGCCGCTTGCGGACCTGCAGCATCGCCACCTGCAGAAGCAGTGGCGCCGTAAGTACCTGTAAAAACTCCATCTATATAGAGTAAAAGGGAAGCGACATCTTCGTCGGTCAATGTAGGGAACGCAGTCATCAACTGCTGGTTGAATTCGTTGTAAACCTCTACAGCCCGGGGGTGTCCCGTCTCGACCAGGGCCTGAGAATTTCGGATCCAGGCATAGAGATCCTCCTCCGGATAGTCAGCCCAGCGTTCCTGTACTCCACCCAATGCAGGACCAGTCATGGCCTGGGTCATATTGCGGTTATGACAGCTGGCACAGAGGTTCCTGAACAAATCCTTACCCGCGTCGGCTGACTGCGCAAAGACCATCGAGGTAGAAAACAAGAGGCAAGCTACAACTGACAGTTTGATTAGTAGCGGCTTATACATCATTCTTTGTCCTTTTATAAAGCACAGGCTCATTATAGTGTGGCAAAAATACAATTCCGTTTTTCTTTATCTGTAACATTTGGCCTAAAGCCATATCTATTTAGATGTTGTCTAAATAGCACTTTAGCTTCAAACGGAAACAGTGGCTTTGATATGGGGGTGCGGGTCATAGTTTGAGAGTTTGAAATCTTCGTAAGTAAAATCAAATATGGAAGAAACTTCAGGATTGATTTTCATATCAGGCAGTGGCCTGGGATCTCGTTTCAATTGCAATTCGGCTTGTTCCAGATGGTTCAGGTAGAGATGAACATCGCCAAAGGTGTGCACAAACGTCCCCGGCTTGAGGTCACAGACCTGAGCCATCATAAGGGTCAACAGCGCATAGGAGGCAATATTGAAAGGAACTCCTAGAAAAGTATCTGCCGATCTTTGGTATAACTGACAGGACAACCTACCATCTGCTACATAAAATTGAAACAGACAATGACAGGGTGCCAGAGCCATATCCGGTAATTCACCCACGTTCCAGGAGTTGACAATAATGCGCCTTGAATCCGGGTTTTCCATGATCAATTGCTGGGCCTGACTGATTTGATCAATGACCTTTCCATCAGGACTTGACCAGCTTCGCCATTGTTTGCCATAAACTGGCCCGAGGTTGCCCTTTTCGTCAGCCCATTCATTCCAGATTCTAACACCGTGATCCTGAAGGTACTTTACATTGGTATCTCCTTGTAAAAACCATAGCAGCTCATATATAATGGACTTCAAGTGGAGCTTCTTGGTAGTAAGTAACGGAAAACCATCAGCCAGATCCAGTTTCATCTGATATCCAAACACACTCAAAGTCCCGGTACCGGTGCGATCTGATTTACGCACGCCATTATTGAGTATGTATTCCAGCAGATCCTGATAGGCCTTCATGCCGCAAAAATGCTAAAATATATTAAAGAAATATTCATTTGATCGGCTAAATTATCAGCTCAAATCCTGATGGCAAACCAAATAGATGTGACTATTAGATATAGGCTTTCAACTTTTCATGACCTTTCATGAATGAATCCACTTTTTTTGCCACATCCGGATCACTGACCAATGGTGGTGCATGATGGGGTTTCAGTCGTGCATCAATAATTAAAGGTGCTTCACAACCCCAATGTTTGAAGGTAAATTTGGCGTGACACCCGTAAACATCATGAGATGGATTGGATCGTGTAAAAGTCACCCACAGAAAGTTATTCCAGGTTGCGGTAGTAAAACCCGGGTCGTCAACCAGCACCAAAAAGGGAATTCCCTTGATTTGTTGTGATTCCAGAGCAGCCATAAGTTGCTGCAACTCTTCCTCAGCTTTCTCGTAACTAGTGAACTTTGGGCCCTGCAATGTCAGAATCCCCGGGTCCATCAGGGTTGGTTTGGCAAATTGGTCAGGTAGTACCAGATCGGTAGGAAGATTCGATGCCAGCTCTCTTTGCACGGATCCACAGCAGGCAATCACCAACTTTGAACCTTCATTCAAGCCCGTACCCGAGTAATCCAGTGTATCAATGGTGGTACGAGTCTGAAAGTGCAGATCACGCTGCAGATCAATCCGGCTCAAAACATGTTGGAAAAATCCAGGAATATCATGAACATCCAGTTTTGGATTATCATTAGCTGCCGCGATGAAAAGATACTTGGCAAGACTGGTTTGTCCCGATCCCAAAATATGGTTTGCCTGAGTGAGTATTTCCTCAGGTTTCGGATCACGGAAAGGCATATACCGCTCACTGCCGATAGCCAGCAGCAGCGGATGTACCCCGGCCGCGTCCACCGCATGCAGCGATTTGACACCGGGGAATTCCTGAGGCAACAAAGGTCCAACCAGCTTATGGATCATATGTCCAAACCCTGTATCTTCCTGGGGCGGTCTTCCCACCACGGTGAAATGCCACAGAGGGTCCTTACGGTGATAAACACTATCTACCTCCATGACCGGAAAATCATGCTTCAGGCTATAATATCCCAGGTGGTCGCCAAAGGGACCTTCCGGTTTCATCTCTCTTTTTCTGATCGTCCCTGTAATAACAAAATCCGCATCATTAGAAATAATAAAACCATTGTCCCGGTGATATCGAAACCGTCTGCCGGCCAACATCCCGGCGAAAGTCAATTCGGACAACCCTTCAGGTAAGGGAAAAATAGCCGACAAGGCATGAGCCGGTGGACCACCAATAAAGATGGAAGCCCGGAAAGGCTCATCACTATTCTTGTACAGCGTGTGATGCACGCCAATTCCCCGGTGAATCTGGTAATGCATTCCGATTTCGCTTTCCAGCCTGTATTCGTTGCCCGACATTTGAATGCGGTACATACCCAGATTGGATTTCATGAGCTTGGTTTCACCAGGAGGCAGGGTGCAAACCTGGGGCAACGTAATGAACGCACCTCCATCGTCAGGCCATGAAATCAGTTGCGGTAATTGGGTAATATTGGTCTCCCCGTACTTTACTGGAGCTCGCCGGCTATGCCTGGGCAGAGCCTTTAGAGCCGTAAATGGAGCTTTCAGATATTTTCCAGGACTCCGTAGAAAAACAGTAGGATCAATCTTGAACTGGATGATTTTTTCCACCTGCCGGATGGTATGCCTGAACAGGAATTCGCACCGCTCATTCGTACCATAAATATTAGATACCGCCTGAAACGGACTACCCTTGACTTTCTCAAATAAGATGGCCGGACCACCTGCTTCATAAATTCGACGATGGATCTCTGCCATTTCTAAATCGGGACTCACCTCCTCTGTGATCCGAACCAACTGGCCGGTTCTTTCAAGATCTTTCACACATGATCGCAAACTGGAGTACACTGATTTAGATTTTGCGCTGGAAATTAAGGAACTCCATTCTAAACTGAGCAGATGTCAAAAATTTCCATCGGGAAGCACACGACTTTTCGTAAATGAAAAAAAGGAGAATGGTCTCAGGAACCACCCTCCTTTTTCACATCTACACCAAAATACTTTCTATTTCACCAGCAACATTTTTCGAGTTGCTGTATAAGAGCCCGCATTTAATCTATAGTAAAGGACTCCGTTGACTCCGAGTTCATCCTTCCGGAATACAATCGAGTTATATCCTTTTGAAAAGTCTCCCTGCACCTCCCGGAGTACTTTCCCTGTGATGTCGTACACAGTGACAGTAGCTGACATAGCATCGGGCAAGACAAACCCAACCGTAGTTTCATGCTGAAATGGATTTGGACGGTTCTGTTCCAGGTTATATCCCTGGACGGTGAGACCTGCGTGCACAGGAGCATCTGCCGGCACATCATCTTCCACTGTGGAAGAAGATGTTCTTTCCAAAGCACCATTTCTAAGAGCTGCTTGCTCTTCATCTACGTCTTCAACGTTGGCTCGTTCTCCTGTTCCTCCGGTCAGGCAACCTGTATAGTCGGATTGAACTACCATGACCACATCACAATAATCTGATGTTTCACTTGGGTAACTAATTACCCACAACCTCACCAGATGGGTTCCAATGTCCGTACATCCCAGCCCAAGAGTATCCGCATCGTCCATCCAGCTGGTATCTCCGACCCCATCCACAAACTCAATTCGGTATGCAATGCTGTCATCATTACAGGCAGCTTCACTACTGCTGTTGAATTCATAAGCCCAAATGACGCTTTTGGCTGTATCTACCGCTCCATCGTTATCACTATCCCAGGGAGTGAGTCTGGCTGTAAGGTTGGTGATACAAATGGGTGAGGGCTTTTTACCTGCGACAATCTCCACCGGATATTCACAATAACTCTCATTATTGCAGGCATCCTGTATGGTGACGATCATTTTGTAGGAGCCCGGATACAGGTCTTCCGCGGTTATGCTAAAGGTACCTGCAGAATCAGCCTCCAGTTCTCCATGTCCTCCTGTGACCAATTCAGCATTTCCATCCACGATCTCCTTTACTTCCCAATAGTACTTATTCAGACCACAGGCATCCGATGCAGTGACCTCGACAGTAAGGTCGAAGTGACAGCTACCTGCCACAATCGTATCACCAGCTTCCACCGGACCTGAAATCATGCAAACCGGTGCGGTGGTATCCACCACTACAATGGTCTGGACACATTTATCAATGTATCCCCCGTTATCCCACCAGCGGTTCTTGGCTGCTTTTCCATTTTCACACCAGTCAGCAAAGTACCAGGTTCGCTCAATCTTATAGCACCCCAGGTCACCACCGACGATCCTGAATACTTTGTCATCATATCCAATTCCTACCAGACGGCAATCATCATCGAATTTGTAGGTAGCATAACCCGTATTCTCAGGCCCGGCAACCCCGGCTACTTGTCCACTTTGCCCCTCATCATATTCCACATCACAAGCATACACAGTCATATCGGCTGGCACATCAAACATGTATTTGTTCAGTTCGCATTCGTTGTAAACGCGAATGCGCTGAGAACGGTAAATGGTATCCACATCATGAACCATACTGTCAGCCGGATAACTCGGACAGCCCTGCCAGATTTTCCATTTTCGGAAAATATACCCCTCTCCACAATGGTCGAGGTCAACCCAAACATCCTGCTCACAGTAGACATTCTCTGCACAATTGGCTACGACAATCCCTTTCTGGAATGCAAACGAATCCAATTCATAATAACAATCAGTAACTACTGAATCCTTCCAGATATATCCCAGGTGTTCGTCATATACCCTAACTGGTATGGTTTCACTGGTACATTGACACACACTATCGGTAAAAGGCAGATCACAGTCAATGAGATCACCCTCTGCGTCCACATAATTACCGTAAGGGTCAACCCATG
The DNA here is from genome assembly GCA_030433135.1 of Bacteroidia bacterium. GTDB lineage: Bacteria > Bacteroidota > Bacteroidia > Chitinophagales > Saprospiraceae > JABDMH01. The sequence continues at coordinate 17,259 of JAUILF010000097.1, forward strand.
CTTTGCAATAACCACCGAATATCCCGTCTAGTGCCACCAGAGCTGCACTGTCACCACTAACACTTTGGTTTACGATGTGCTCAATACTGACGTGGTTATCTTCCAGCACATATCTGGCATCCTTATAAATGTTACAAGTAATTTCTTCTTCCTTCAAGACATCCTTTTCAACTTTGACTGGTGTTTTATCCTCTACCCAAACCTCGGTCCAGGTCTTTGTCCAGTTGCACCAATAGTCCATTACCAGCAACTCGACACTAACTGGTCCACAGGCATCTTCGCAACTAAAGGGTACAGCATCGCTCCATCCACCGCCCAGGTTAGACCACTCATCCAGGTAATGGTTAATTTCAGCATCACTATATCCACAGAATGCTTCATCTTCCGGTAAATACATCATTTCTACATTTCCAGAAACCATAGTAGGTATGGGAAGCACAGGCCCCATGATCGGCCCAACAATGAACTGCAGAAGCGGAAAGCGGCCAAAAGTAAATGGCAGAATACATTCTGCATTGGCCAGGCTCTTCACACATTTAAACTTTTCTTCGATCAGTCCATCCAGGACATCGTTAGGATCTGCATTGGGATAC
>JAUILF010000513.1 GCA_030433135.1 Bacteroidia bacterium
TCCCCGACGGTTCCAATGTATCGCCAAGACCACTAACACGAGCGCCTTATCCTTCCAGGCAGGAAGTGGATAAAGTGTACCGGCGGAAATGACAATGGTTACATATCTTTCCGTTTCTTTAGAAATAACCAGTTCAGTAGATTGGGTTCTGCCAGGGCCGGTACCCAGCTACCGTGATTGACATCGTAATATTCGGTATAGGACACATAGATGCCTTTCTCTCTCAGTACTTTGTATATCTCCCGGGACTCATTTACTGAAACCACTACATCAGAATCCCCGTGAAAGAGCCAGAAAGGTATGTCCACCGGGTGTTGGCTATATGACTCGGTATCTGCACCGCCACAGATGGGCACGGCTGCAGTAAACAGGTCGGGCTCGCGATAGACGGCCTCAAAAGTACCCATTCCACCCATCGATAGACCCATAATATAAAGCCGGTTATCGTCGACAAAGGATTCAGCCTTCATTTCCTTTACCAGCATTAGAGTCATATCCAGTGCAGTTGTTATGTCCCTGTCGTAGTCAAAGTCAAGCCTCAGAGGCATCGTATCCCGGTTTACCTCCACCGAGGCCCAGTAGTCTTCCTGTGGACATTGTGGAAAAATGACAATGCAGGGGAACTCCCGGCGGTTTGATTCTTCTAAAAAGAGGTTGGCTCCATGTGTCAGCTGCTTTTCATTATCTGATCCTCTTTCACCAGAGCCATGCAGAAACAGGACTAACGGATAAGTCTCATCTCGTGAAAATCCTTCCGGATACAGGATGCGATACCTCAAGGTATCATCATTGTCCAGGTACAATTTCCTTTCATATTCTTCCTGGCCGGGGCATATTGTATAAAAGAATGCCGTCATTACCAGTACAAGGGTTAATCTCATGTCAGTATTAATATATGGCTAATTTACCTTTCCGGCTTTGTACCTCAAAAAAATACCTACATATTTGAATCCTGATAACACTTCATCTCGTACCTCTTTATAAAACCATCTTAGATGAATTCGATATACAAATACCCCCTGAAATGTTGTTTGGTTTTACTATCTCGATTCAACCTGCTTTATGTCCTCAAGTCTTTGGCAATTTTGGCTATGGCAGTGGGTTGGGTTGTCACATCAGCACAAACTGTTGAAGGTGTCGTACTCGGTCCGGGTAGGGTTGGCATCCAGGCCGCTAATATTTATGTAAACAGTTCTGAAGTTCATACCCATTCCAATGAGATTGGCCAGTTTACCTTGTCACCTGTTTCACCGGGTGATACCTTGTACGTTTCTTCGCTGGGTTATATTTCCCGGGCTGTCACGCTGAGCACTGAACATTTTGAGAAATCGATGACGATAGTCCTCGAAGATCAGTTATATGATTTGAATCAGGTTGTAATTACAGACAACTATAGTCCCCTGGAACAAATAGCCCGTATAGATCTAACCACCAATCCGGTCAATTCATCACAGCAAATTCTCAGAAGGATGCCGGGACTGTTTATAGGCCAACATGCGGGTGGAGGCAAGGCGGAGCAGATTTTCCTGCGCGGATTTGACATTGATCACGGTACTGATATTTCTATTAAAGTAGACGGAATGCCGGTGAATATGGTTTCGCATGCCCACGGACAGGGTTATTCAGATCTGCATTTTCTGATACCGGAAACCATTGATCGCATTGATTTTGGGAAAGGACCTTACCAGGCCAGCGAGGGCAACTTTGCCACGGCCGGATATGTGGGGTTTCGTACCAAAGATTACCTGGAACAGAGTATGATCGGCCTTGAAGTGGGCAAATTTAATACCGTCAGAATGCTGGGCATGTTGGATTTACTCAATGGCCTTGACAGGCATGATGCCTACGTAGCTTTCGAAAATATTCAGACCGATGGCCCCTTTGAATCTCCACAGGCATTTAGCCGGGTAAATCTCCTCCTCAAATATGGGGTGGAACTTTCCGATAGTGACCGGCTTACCTTTTCGGGTTCGTACTTTCAAAGTCGTTGGGATGCTTCCGGTCAAATTCCTCAGAGAGCTGTCGACCAGGGGTTGATTACCAGATTCGGTGCCATTGATGATACCGAAGGTGGTCAAACCGGCCGTACCAATTTTCAGCTGGAATACACCTGGGCCATCAACTCCCGCAATTTTATCAGAAGCCTGGTTTACCTGTCCAAGTACGATTTTGAATTGTATTCCAACTTTACTTTTTTCCTGGAAGATCCTGAAAATGGAGACCAGATCAAGCAGCACGAATCACGGATTCTTGCCGGTTTGGAATCCAGATTTTTCAATGATTCGTACTGGGGTGACATGTCCATTAGTAGTGAGGTCGGGGTAGGTATCAGAGTCGATAATGAACTATCTCACACTTTAAATCGAAAAACGACCCTTGAGTCTTTGGCCCTGGGCACGGTCCATGAAACCAATATGTTTGCTTATGCAAGGTCTCGGTTTGATTTGGGACAGGTGTCTATCACGCCGGGATTAAGACTGGATCACTTTACATTTCAATATGTAGACGAGCTGGCTGCTAACTATACCAGTCTCTCCACGTCGCAAGCCATTTTGAGTCCTAAGCTTGACATCACCTATAGTCCGGGAGAACATTGGAGGCATTACCTCAATATGGGCAAAGGTTTTCATTCAAATGATAGCAGGAGCATTGTGGTTTCAGATGACCGGATTCTGCCCGCTGTTTACGGAGTAGATCTGGGTACGATCTGGAAGCCTCTACCCAGGTTGGTATTTAATGCAGCTACCTGGTATCTCTACTCTGAGCAGGAATTTGTTTATGTGGGAGATGCAGGCATTGTAGAACCGGGAGGCAGGTCACAGAGATGGGGGGTTGATGCGGGAGTAAGAATTCAGTTCAATGATTGGTTGTATTTCGACACGGATGTCAATTACACCTATGCCCGGAGCCTGGATGAAGAAGCGGGGCAGGACTATATCCCATTGGCTCCTGATCTGACCTCTACAGGGGGGCTGTCTCTTAACCATTCCAATGGATTTAGCGGTGGAATTCATTACCGGTTTATTGCCGATCGACCTGCTAACGAAGATTATAGTCTGATTGCAGAAGGATACTTTGTTACTGACGCCAATATCAACTACGAGTGGAAAAACTGGACGGTGGGAATTTCCGTTGAAAACCTATTCAACACCGAATGGAATGAAGCCCAGTTTGCCACTGAATCGAGGCTACAGGATGAAGCTGAACCTGTGGAGGAAATTCATTTTACACCC
>JAUILF010000514.1 GCA_030433135.1 Bacteroidia bacterium
AGTCCATCACCCATCATTTTGAGTTGTGCCGGAGCTTTGAGGTTCAGATGTTTACTTGCCGACAGCAAGGCAGCTTGTGGCGATATTTTGGTGTCCGACGATTGTACTTTTTCAGAAATGTTATTGATAAAGCCCTTTGTAGTGTGAACCAGAGAGTCCTTCAGAATATGAAAACTCATGATAGCATTATGTATATCGATACCCTGGTATCGTTGTTGGAGGTAAATATGCCTGACACCGGTAGATATTGAAATGTAGTCATCAGAGACCATATAGTCACTGATGTCAGATGCGGTCAGACCATGTCGGATGGCGGCACTGTCGAGTAGTACTTCCTTAAATCCATTTTTATTTTGAGCATTCAGACAAATGTTCAATAAGATTAGGAGTAATAGGGGGGATGTTTTTTTCATTCGGTGGTGTTTAAGTGTAATGATGTCGGTGCTTGTGGTATGGGGCCTGATAAATTAGTATTGTTCATCAAAACACTTAGGCCGCTAAATTACTAATTAGCATAGACTGAAGCACTGGTTAATTCACGCTCTCTTGGTACATACCTGTTTATTAACCATTTGCGTTCAAATCAATCCCCTGATTTCTGAGGAACTCCACATTGTAACCGGTATGACATTTATCCGGGAATATTCATTAGAATTCCTACTACGAGCCAAATATGCCTGCCCGACTGCGTCATTCAGGCGGGCTGCAAATACGGGCACATAAGCACTTTTTGGTTCTCACTCCCACCTTTGGAGGGGATGGTGACCATGGCATACCCACCCACTTTCGCGCCCGCCTGGCCAGTCGGACAGAGTTCCCCCATTTCGAGAACTGTCGTACTCGACTCTCCGAGATCGTTCGCTCATGAGTCAAAAAGTCCTTGAAGCCTCTTGCCTGGCGGCCAGACAGGCCCGTCTTTATTGCCTATTTGGCTCTCATAACAAAATCCCAATACCTAACCTGGACGAGCCAGAACCAAAAAAGGTACCATGCAGTAAGTCGAATTGCCCAGATCCATCAAGAGGACATATCCTACAGGTGGTCAAAGCCATAGAGTTGGCTATCGGATATGGAAAATGACGTCAACTCCCAGTGGCCTTGAGGAGGGTACTGAGATACCCATCTCGCGCTGGTAATGAAAGTCATTCTCACCATGCCTGACTTCGTTGTTCCTTCCTTAGATACATCCCGGTATCTTTCCTCGTCACGCCTTGTCCATGCATGGCGATTTATGACTCCAGCATCAATCTGTGCATCTCAGTACCCTCCTGAAGATCGCTTGTAACTTGCAAGATGTTGATAAGAAGGTAAAACTGATCATACATGTACAACCTACTTTTCAAGGATAAGTGTAGCCTTATACATTTGGAGAAATGGGATGACAGTTAATATAATTTAGAAAAACATAATTGAGGTTAAAGCGCATTTCAACGACCTTGACTCCAAATGGATCCAGCGGTTATACAAGCGATCCACTCAGGCTGTTATTGCGTACCACAGACGAATGGAGACTCCGGGAAGGTCAAGAGCCTTTCCGCCACCTTGGGGAGTTGACTAGAGTTTTGCTTCTTTTCATCAATGGAAAAGAAGGCCCCTACTGACGATGCTGTCAGCACCCTGCACGGCAGTGGTCCTAACACCAAGAAGACTGAGGACGATCGAGCAGAAATCGACCTGCCAGGGTTTTCAACCCTAAATCTTTTCATGGCATAAGAACCTGCGAGAGAAGAAGCGAACTATTCATTTTCTGCCAAAAAATGACAGAACTTGATCAGTAATGTAATAATCCCGGTTTATGAAAGAAAATCTGTCTTTTTATTCTTTTTTTGATGCTCATTTCGTTCTCTGTATTAGAATGAGCTATCCACAAAGAAGGCGGGGAAAGTGGCGTGCAATTGTGATTTGTATAATGATTTCTTTGTTCATTCGTTCGACCTTATCGAACATCAAATAGACTCTAAAAGTATTGTAAAGATCCCCGCCTTGATGCCCTCTCGCTAATCGCGCTGCTATATAGTCTATAGCTCGAGGTAAAAATAGTGATTTCAATTTACCTTGATAGGCGTTGTCCGCTGAGCGATTTACATTGTCATCATATAATCCTAAGCCAGATAACCAAGGATTGTTTTCTTCATCATAGATTTCGCTTGCACCAAGTAGCGCATCCAATTGCGGTAAAATATTTCTTAGATCTTTGTTCCAGCTTGGCTGAGGTTTCGCCAATTGATTGTACTCATCAACTTTGGCTTGAACATCACCCATCAATAATTCATGTTTAGTCATACTACCGGCCCAAACCAACATAATAATGGTGCTGATCCCAACCATCGCGGCAAAGCCAATTCGTCGTGACCACGAAAGGAATTGTTCATACTTTTTGTTAACCCCAACCAGTTCTGACTCAGGGAATATAACTTTTTTAAACAGATTGCCAAGAAAATAGCTTTTACCTTGAGGCGCCTGTAAATGTGCGGCTTCACGAGAAAACCCAAAACTGGACGCAACAGAAGTCATTAAACGATCGACAGGCGTTCCATCTTGGGTACCGCTTGTCAAATAGACACCTCTCAAATAAGGTTGCGACTGATACTCGTTTTTCTCAAATGCCTGCTTGATAAATGTTGAAATAATGGATTGTAAATTATCCATTTGCTGTGGAAATCCATAAATTAATCCACGTCGATTAATATCTCTTTCTTGATGAACTCGCCACATGACTCGCTCATAAAGCCTTTGCATCATGTCACTTAGTTTTGATTGAAAATCATCAAAATCTATACTTTTATCTTTACTATTGTTCGCTGGCAGAGAGACGCCCCAAACTTGCTCTCTTTCTTCCATTCCAAGATCTTCGAAGAACTCCGTAAACCCGGAAACCATATCAGCTTTAGTCAGCATCAAATACACGGGAAATGTAATCTCGAACTTATCCATCAACTCGTTAAGACGATTCCTGATGGTCTTCGCATGGATCGCTCGCTCTTCATCCGACTGGATTAGAAGGTCTTGCAGACTGACTGCAACAATAGCCCCATTTATTGGTCTTCTAGGTCTATTTCTTTTGAGGAGATTAAGAAAAGCTTCCCAGCCAGAACTATCGATAACTTTGTGGCTATCTTGAGTGGTATATCGCCCAGCAGTATCGACTAAAACAGCTTCGTTAGTAAACCACCAATCACAGTTTCTTGTACCACCCACACCTTGCAAAGCGTTTTTGCCAAACTGATCGGC
>JAUILF010000515.1 GCA_030433135.1 Bacteroidia bacterium
GATAACCAAGACCGGGGGTAAATCTGAAGACATTATTGAATACTACTGCATCAATCAGATTCCAGTAAAATCGCAGAGCGATAGGTAAGTAGAAGCCACTTCCATATTGCCACAAATCACCATGGAACCTGATCGTAAAAGTGAGTTCATAACTTAACTTTAACCCGAATTTGTGTGACCAATCTCTGGTATTAATTTGAAATCTTTCCCTTAGCTTGAGATAATGTCGTATGTCAAGGTATTTTTGTTTTGGCCAGGTGAGGCTATATCCCTGGAAAGGTGAGACCTCAAGTACATTGTCACCATTGGTATTCTGATTAAAGTAGAGATCCATTCCTGCTCTCATCTCATCATTGTAATCGAGACCTTTGAGAATCGTTTTTCTTAACTTAAGTGCTATTTCCGGACTAATGTAGAATCGGTTCCATGCATCAGTGGAGATCGTTTTTACTCCAATTGGCCCGCTTATGGTCAGTCGTTCTGATAAATGCCATTTTTGATTGTAGTCTAACCAGATTTGCTGTGTGGTTTTGGTGTCTTCCTGGGCGACATTTACATTGTAGATAAAGCATATCAAGGTATGGACGGTGAGATATCTAACGGAAAATTTGGTGTAGCCCATATCTCTTATTTCTGCTGAAAATTGTAGTGTTAGTGAGTTAGTTACAAAAATATGTTTTCGCTCCTATTATTATTAGGTATGATCGAAATCCAAGAAGAGTTTGATATGCTTTAGATTTTAACTGGACGTTGGTATATTGAAGCTGTATAAGCTAATTGATCAGGTGGGTTCAGACTCCCACTTTTATTTTAGCCGAGACCTCAGGATCTACATCATGTTTTTTCTGTCATAAAGTGATCAGCAACTACATTATCCTATGCCCATTTGTTAGCTAAACAATATCTGAGTATCTGGTAGGTTGTTATAATACATGTCTACCCAAATCCCATATTTTAAGTAGGTACTCTGTCGAAAACAGGTTTTAGAAAACATTCGGAGATATATTTAGTCAGGCATAGGACCTGTGTAAATTTAACCTCATGAAATCGTAGTCCAAGCTTTGCCAGAGTACCAGCTTATATAATATTAAATGGATTGAATTAATCCTAATCGTATTTGATTTGGGTGGTTCCTATATTGCCCGTAAATTCAAAGGGTTTAGATTCTGAATATGCTTCAGATACAGGTGAACCGTGGTCACTACCAATATCCAGGCAATCGTTGGCTGTGAAAGTTAGTGGGGCACACCGTGGTACAACACCATTTAAAACTTCCTGTCCATTGACCAATACTTGCACATTTCCCTTCAACACCTTTTCCGGGGTCCATTGATATGTACTTACTACGTCAATTTTTACATTCCCTGCTGGGATTTTATTTTTTGACTTCAGTTTTGTCCGCTCTATTTCGAAAAGGTTGTATTCGTAATTTAGGTACCCATCTTGCATGAATAAAGACATTCCCCCAGAAAATCCACCTATGGCGACCAGGACACCTTGTGCATTTTCGGGCATTTCAAGATCCATGTTAATTGTATTGTTTTTGCTTCCAATGGCAGGTGCAGTAAACTCTGGCATACGTTTGATCTTACCAGTGAAGGTCCATTCGGTATAGGGGGGAGCAGGTTTGTCTCCGGGGTGTGCCAGTACCCATAGACCTCCACCTATAGGAAGGTTTTTGTTCTTGGTAGACTCAATCATAAAGAGTTGCTTCATATCTCTCACCTTAGCGGGCATTTCATCAGCCAGGTCATTAGCCTGAGTCCAATCCTCTTCAAGATTATATAGTTCCCATGTGTCATCTCTGGGATCCCACTCATTTATATTGGGCATGCCCGGTAACCAGGGAGTTCGCGGTCCAAAAGTACATGCATACCAACCATCATGATAGATCCCGCGACTTCCCATTATATCAAAAAATTGGGTTGTTCTCTGATCATCGGCTACAGCATCATTAAAGGTATATTCCATGCTGACTCCATCAATGGGATCTTGAGGCACCCCATTTACAAAAGTAGGTAGCTCTATGTCTAATACATCATAGACTGTAGGAACAACATCAGCAACATGGTGAAATTGAGCTCTGGGGGTGTTGTCGGCATCGATGTTTGCTGGCCAACTAACAGCCATAGGTTGACGTGTTCCACCGAAGTGGGCGGCCACCAATTTGGTACTCTTATATGGAGTACTTCCAGCCCAGGCCCAACCAGCGTGATACATGTTGTCAGTCTTGTCGGTTCCCAAAACTTCCAGGCCACCTAATTCATCCAGGGCATCCAGATGATCTCGAATTTCAGTGGTAATACCATTTTGTGCAAGCAATTCACTTATGGTTCCATTTTGTCCTTCAGCACTGGAACCATTGTCGCCCCAGATGTAAAACACCAAGGTGTTTTCCAGTCTCCCCTGAGCGTCCAATTCGTCTAATATTCGACCTGCATGATGGTCAGCATGTTCCCCGTAGCCGGCAAAGACTTCCATTAATCTTCGCTGAAAAGGCTTTTCACTATCCGGAATGGATTCCCAGGAGGACATCGATTCAGGACGATCTGTGAGTATGGCATTATCCGGGATCCAGCCCAGTTGCTTCTGCCTTTTAAAAACCCTTTCACGATAGGCATCCCAACCATCATCAAATTTACCTTTGTACTTGTCCGCCCACTCAACTGGAACGTGATGTGGACCATGAACTGCACCAGTTGCCCAATACATCATAAAGGGCTTATCCGGTGCAAAAGCCTGCTGTTCTCTCAGCCACTGAATAGCATCATCTGCTATGTCACCAGTAAGGTGGTATGGACTGCCATCATCTAGTTTTTCGGGAGTGTCAACAATAGTGGTATTTCTTACCAATGATGGTTCGTATTGTGATGCCTCACCGGCAAGAAAGCCATAAAAGTATTCAAAACCGTACCCGGTGGGCCAATAGTCAAACGGCCCTTTGGATGTAGTCTGGGCTGCTGGCGAATTGTGCCACTTGCCCCAGGCCGCAGTATTGTAACCGTATGATTTCAACACTTCTGGAAGAGTGGCACTCGATTTAGGTATAGTACCACTAAATCCATCCCAGTCATTAGCTAATTCTGCAATTTGACCATTGCCAACACGGGTATGGTTACGGCCGGTAAGTAAGGATGCACGAGTTGGCGAACACATTGCCGTAGAGTGAAATCTATTGTATGAAATACCGGCATTGGCCACTCGCGAAAGGTTTGGAGT
>JAUILF010000516.1 GCA_030433135.1 Bacteroidia bacterium
GCAAAGGGTTGTTCTGTCAACAGGGACGTGGTCATTGATTCCATTCCCTGTGCCTGGTCGGTTCAAACCAACGTCGAAGACCCTTCTTGTTACGGGTCGGCCGATGGCTCCATTGAGATTCTCATAAACCAGGATTCCGTGCCGGTGGCTATATCATGGGATCATGATCATCAGCTAGAGAACAGGTTTGCTCCCAACCTCACCGCCGGAACTTATATGGTAACTGCCACCGATGAAGCCGGATGTCAGTGGTCAGAGCAAATCACACTCAAGGAGCCACCTGAGCTCAAACTCTCCCTGGATGTAATGTCACCTTCCAATATCCACAGCCCCGATGCCGGTGTAACCGCTTATCCCTCCGGTGGAACCGCACCTTACCACTATCTCTGGAGTACCGGAGACACTATGGCCAATCTGCAACAACTTTGGCCCGGTAACTACAGCGTCACGTTAACGGATGCAAAGGGTTGTTCTGTCAACAGGGACGTGGTCATTGATTCCATTCCCTGTGCCTGGTCGGTTCAAACCAACATCAAATCTCCTTCTTGCTACGGTTCGTCCGATGGTTCCATTGAGATTCTCATAGAACAGGATTCCGTACCGATAGCTATTTCATGGGATCATGATCATCAGTTAATAGACAGGTTAGCTCCCAACCTCACCGCCGGAACTTACATGGTAACTGTCACCGACGAAGTCGGATGTAAGTGGTCAGAGCAAATCTCACTCAGGGAGCCACCTGAGTTATCCGTATACCTACAATTGTCCGACACCATCAATCCTGCTTCAGACAGTAATAAAATAGTGGCCATTGTTGTGGGAGGTTCACCACCTTATCAGTATCAATGGAGTAACGGTACCACTGGACCTAACCTTTCAAACCCCGGTCCGGGAAAACATTATGTGTCCGTCACCGATAGTGGGAATTGTATCAGTTCTGACACTCTGAGCCTGAACGAAACCATTTGCTCATTGGAGGTCATGAGTAACCTGACCCATCCCACCTGCTACCAGCCTAATGGAGAAATCGATCTGGTAGTAACCGGACACTCAGGCCAAACTCACATTCAATGGAGCGATGGGTTTGAAGGACAATCGAAGCGATCCAACCTCGTTGCGGGAAGCTATAGTTTCTCGGTCACAGATGATCATTGCAATCTATCAGATACCCTGGTGCTGCGATATGATACCATCTCTGAGGTAACATTTGGAGTGGAAAGCAATCTCTGCGGATCAGGATCGATGTTTCAACTGGGAGAAGTCAGCGGTGGAACAGGGCCATACTCATACTGGCTGGATAGTATGGAGTTTTTCCCGGAATTTGAGCAGACTACATTACCGACCGGCAGCTATTTGCTGGAAGTGTTTGATCAAAATGGTTGTTCTTTTCGCAATGAATTTATCGTAGTAAATGACAGTCTGCAGGTTAACGGCAATACCACCATTAAAAAAGGAGAAACAGCGCTCCTGGTGGCAAACATCCCCGGTATAACAGATGCCAGTTACCAATGGGTTGGATCGGACGGAACCAAATGCCAGGAATGCATCGAATGGTTGGTCCAACCTGGAGAAACAACTATTTATCGCTTTGAAGTAAGTGCTCCCAATGGCTGCAAGCAAAGTGCTAAAGTTACGGTGGTGGTTGATCAAAGAGATTTGATCTATTTTCCAAATGCAATTACTCCCAATAATGATGGCGTCAATGATGAGTTTATCATCTTCGACGGAAACCATTTGGTGGAAGCCATCGAACACCTTTCTTTTTACAATCAGGAAGGTTTAACCATCTACGCGGGTGAAGAACTGGTTCCATCGATACCTATACCCAACCTGGCTGAGCAATTAAAGCATGCCATTGTTCCGGAAGTGATTTTTTATAAGGCTAAAGTGCGGTTTAAACAAGGGTTTACCAAGATGTACCGGGGTTCACTGCATTTGATAGAGTAAAGATGGTTAGACCGTATGGTCTTGGCCATAAATCGTGGGTCTGGAGATTAGTCTATTAAGAACATCTTTGATCGGACCTTAAATTATTTCATCCAGTTGTGGAATTTTGACAGTCAGTTCTTTCGCTCCTGTCCGTACTACTGGTTTACTACGGTGGTCCACTTCCGTGCGTAGTGCTGACAGCATCGTCAGCAAGGGCCTATCATACTGTATCTTTCTTATTTGAACTTCACTCGCTTCCAGCGGGGCAAACTTTTGGCAGCAAAAGTTTGACAAAACTGCCAGCTGCCAATTTGCACGGTCACATACTTGTTCTCCTCCACTGCATTCTATAAACTCGCTTTTGACTACTCTGTCTTTGCCAGATAGTGACTAGATTGCATAGCTTCAGGGTCAAATTTTCGGCCTTTTTTCGGCTCATACAGTATAGCCTGCGGTCGCTCCAGAGAACCTACCCACCCGCTGACGCGGTTGATTTCACTCAAAGGTCCACCGGACCTTTGCTCTTGCTATGCAAGAGATCGTTCATCAACACTCGCGCAAAAGGGCTAAGCTGGAGGAACACAATCTAAATTCATCATTTTACAGATGAATAAGACATCTTGTTTTGGCAACGAGCAATCGAAATATTCAAGTCTTGAAAAGCTGGAATTGTGTTTACCCAGTAAACACGACTAGTAGCCAATCGTATGCATGGGGACCACCTTGCCCTGAGACTGCTGGTGATGCATTTGCAGAAAATTTCGGCGTTTTTCTACCTCAAGAACTTCCTGACCATAGGATGTAAGATATTGATGACTATAAATCAATCGAGCCACATAATTACGCCAGTCTTTTTCATGGTAAATTTCATTGCGGAAAGCCATTTCCTGCCTCATCCTGGACAACATTTCCTTGTGTGATGAAGCGGCCAGGAAGTACCAATTGGCATCATATAAAACACGGCTCAATACAGATTCTACCGTATCGGGGTCTGAAGCCTGTCTCATGCATGACAAAACCTGTTGTCGATTCTTACCACTGAGACCATTTCGCTCCAGAAATTTATCTGCAAAATTCAGAGAGGTACCCAGTGGGTCCCTACCATCTCTGATGTAACCGGTGTTTTGAAACCAGGCAGCTATTTGTACCAGGTAGGTATCATCTTTACTAAGTTCGAGTTCTTCTGCCAGAATCCGGATTGCATGGAGGGTGAGTGCGGTGTGGCGTTGATTGTGAAAAACAATCTTGAGATCGAGGTTGCTTTCCATCATATCCAACACAAAGTGAGA
>JAUILF010000517.1 GCA_030433135.1 Bacteroidia bacterium
CGCAAGGAGAACGGCTGGGAAATCAAAAACTGTTCAAGATTAATTATTTTGTCAGGGCGAGATGGGTTTTTCAACACTTTCCTAGCAGTGCCGAGCTGCTCCAACCCACGAGACCACCTCCTATGGCTCCTAATAAAGCAGTGGTCAATATAAGAACGGTTGATGAAAGACCTGCCAGGAGTTGCCCTATTCTGGTGCTGAGAATGCTTTCATTTTGTATGTCCAGTGTAAGGGCATATAGTCCCCACAGTAGAAAAAGCGCCATAAAACCGGATAGGAAGGAATCAATAGCATTGAGACGGAATCCCCATATCACGGCAACAACTACGACCCATGAGAAGATCCAATGTATGAGATAGCCCAGGACAAATCCCAACACAATGATCAATAACGTGGCGTAGATTTTTTTCATGGCCGGAGGAATTCAGAATAAATGATACGGCTCTCCAGATCAGCTGGGTCCGGAGTGAGCACAAGATCGTAGTACTGTCCATCAGCCCAATCATCCACCATATGATCATAAAAGTGACTACCGGGATTGCCGGACTGACCTCCCGGATAAATTCCCCATGCCTGCATGGATGGTCCCGCCTCAACCACCATCCTCCAGGACGGTCCATGTGTTCTCTTGATGGAGTTGAGCGCTTCACTTACTCCACCGGTGTTAATCTCAACTTTCGAGAAGGAGGGTATACGGCTTAGGTGATTGATTCGCACTTGCTTATATGCTGACCAATCGAGTGCCGGGTTCATGGCTAGCAGACTATCAACGTATTGTGTAGTTTTCCGGTAACTCTCTGCTGCCAGCGATCGTGCATCTTCAGTGACAGAGGTTCGCTTGTTGTCAAAAATTTCATGCTCGGGTGAAGCAATAACCATGTCTACCAGATGCCAGTCTTCGGGTCTCAGCATATCGAGATCCCCGGCCAATACATCCAGCTCGTCCCAGGTGAGGTCCCGGAAAGTCCGAAACCAATGTTCGAAGAATATCGGTTGGAGGTCTTCAGGGCCATACTTAAAGTCCCAATCCTTCAATCGCTTTAGCCACTTATCATCTACATATTTTTCAACTAGTCCTGCTAGAACAGGGCAGAATTCTGCAGCCAGTAAATTATAGGTACTCAACTGCAGTTCCTTCATGTCGTCAACCGTGATATCTTTCATTTGTTCCAAAGCCAGATTCAGAGTCCGACCCCTGAAATCATCATAGTAGCCATGGTAACGATAGGGATAGGTGGTATCAGTAGAATGCTGATTGGCACTTGATACAAACCCTCTTTCCGGGTTTTTGATCATTGGGGTCTGCAAAAAGGGAATCATGCCCTCCCAGTCCCTTGCAGTTTGATCACCCTTCATGATGAATTCGCCCTCGAAGGTTGGTTTGACTGGTAGAAACCCCTGTACTTTCAGGGCTATATCTCCGGTCCTGGAAGCAAATGCAAAGTTTTGCGGCGGATTGCTAAAGTGTTGAATGGCACCCAGGAAATCTCCGTAGTCTCTTGCCTGGTTTAAACCGAGAAAAGTTGAATTTAGACAAGTGTTGTAGGCTATATGCGGTAACCACCTCAAAGCCAGCACAATACTGTCGTCAAGGTAAACCGGACCCCAGTGGGTAAATTTGAGGGTGTCGCTGACCGGAGACTCATGTTTTACATGGTAAAGCTCTTCCTGTACCTCCACCTCGATTGGTTGTCCATCCAGGTTGTAAGTAGTGCCACGGGTGTCTATCCAGTCTATTTGATAAAAATCAGACACATCCATCCCAACATTGGTGACACCCCAGGCGATATCCTGATTGAAGCCTATGATGATGTTGGGGACTCCGGGCAATGTGACTCCATAACAGCAGTATTCTGGCGTTGCGAGTTGAATCTCATACCAGGTGGAAGGTAAACTCAGGCTCAGGTGAGGATCATTGCATAGGATCGGGTATCCGCTAGCTGTGAGTTCACCGTTTACAGCCCAGTTATTGCTTCCCGTTCCCGGATCAGAAAACTGTTCGAAATGATGATGGACAGGTTGATCATATGGCAGTGCCGTACCTGGAGAAATACTGTCAACATTCCAGATTGTTCCGGCCGGAATAATAGGAGACTGCCTTGGATTCCACCGGGGAAACAAAAACTGGTACATATCGTCACCCAGAGCTGCTCGTGTATTGGTAGCGGCTATATCCTGGTTGCGTCCACAAAGGTTGAGGTTCATGGCCATTAAAATAAGGGCGGTATGATAGGCTGACCATAATTCCGGTTCATAGTCGAACAATTTGAATTCAAGGGGGTAATCCCCGGGTTTGAGGTTCTGTATATAGAAATTCACACCTGCCACATAGCTCTCGACCTGACTAAAATCAGGACATTGTCTCCAGGCGTTGGCGTGTTTGGCAGCAGCCCATGGCATACCCATTCTCCGCATTCTACGGTCGTTTTCCAGGAGGCCTTCGCCAAACACTTCTGCTAATCTGCCGGCTGCCTGTCTGGCAGTAATATCCATTTGCCATAATCTATATTTTGCATGCAGGTACCCCTGTCCAAAGGCTACATCGTCCTCGTTATCGGCATAAACATGGGGTACGAGCCTTTCATTGTAAACGATACGCACAGCACTACTGACATTGGCTCCATCCGATAAGTCTTCGCTAAATGAATCTGATTCAGCATTCTGCCAGAATCCGGTAAATGGATTGAAGAACGTGGCCAGAGGTGGCAGTGAGCCCTGACCAGTTTCAATGGGACGACTGACAAACCAGAAGTACAGGACAGTCAGTAAGACCGGGATTGTTCTTGACAGTAATCTGGGCATGCGACAAAATTAGGACTCTGACAAAATATGAATTATAGTTTCATTCGCTATCCTTCGTATACGGAGATGGGAAATACCCTCACACCCCTGGTCAATGCTCAAATGAAATAGAAGGATTCGCCAGCACAAAGTATTGCCATTGTTCAAGTGAAATTTCACCCTGGGTCAAAACATCCTTTCCCGTAAACAGATCACTGAGGGAGTGTTCTCCTCCGGTTAAATGAATGGAAGCTTTATCACCGGTGCAGTTAACGATGACTGTTACCCTGTTGCCATCCATTTCTTTCTCAAAGGCAATTACATCATCGGAATCACCCAGTAATTGCATAGCGCCACCCTGGGCCCCATTCCAAAGCGCCTTGTTGTGTTTCTTCAGGTATAACAGCCGTTTGTAAAAGTCCTGATCAGT
>JAUILF010000098.1 GCA_030433135.1 Bacteroidia bacterium
TGCCACAGTTTGATGGCAGCTGGAGGATTGTCAGGATCTGTCTTGATTTCTAGATTTCCATTCTCCACTTTCCAGTCAAATTCCGGTCGCGGAACCCCATAGACTATATTTTGGTAAAAAGCAATGAGTGATTCCATCGCATCGCTATTTCGCAATGAATGATCTGTGTTAGGAATGTAGCGTATGTGCTTTTCACCAGGCAATTCATCCCAGTAAAATTTCCAGGAATCCGGTAGGAAAAACTGATCACCGGCTCCATTAATAATGAACTTGGGCATCTGGTAACGGTCTTTGTACGAAAAGGGTTCTGTGAGTTCAAGCAGGCGATCATATTCTCTGGACTTTTGCCATTCCATTATCCCTTCTTCTTCATAATCGCCTACAGCATCTGCCCATCTGCCATATGCCTGCCAGTGATGTTCAAAAGATGGTATCACATTAAGCATATCTATAACCAGAGGAGCAATAGCAACGACGCGATCATCCATAGCAGCCGTAGTCCACGTAGTCCAGCCACGTTTTGAACCCCCTGCAACCATAAACTGATTCACTTGCTGGTCCAGGCTGTCAACGGTAAAAGCAGTAACTACATCCATTGCCCGCATTACCGACTTCGTCATGGGCAAGCGAGCCAGCCAAATGGCATCTTCATCTTTTGCGCCGCCTTCGAGAAATTTTCGCCATCCATAAGAAATGAGTTCATCTTCAACCCTTGGACCATAATCATCGCCTTTAAAGACAGTGGGCTGATTGGGTACGTTATGTAGATAGGCTGTAGCAGATTGTGTTGCTAAAGCTGCCTGGATGAGAAGCTCATTATCCCCTTCCGGCTGCTCGGTAGACCTTCCTCCACCTCCAATAAACATGAGTCCCGTTGTTGCATTTACTTCTTCAGGGATAACCAGGGTGAGCCAATGCCACCAGACAGGATCATTGACTTCCTCTTCAGTTAGCCACTGTTGTGACACCATACGAATAATGTAGGAGGTATAACCCTCCCCGGGGTAAGAAGCCACAACATCCCACTCGAAGGCTGGATCATCTGTCGCCAGGTAGACTTCAAAGGGGTTCTCTGATTTCTCCTGGGACATTTCAGATTCGGACTGATCCGAAGTCTGGCAGGAAATACCAAGAACTAAAATAAGACTTGCTGTTAAAAACCGGAGTGAATTCATGTTTTTGTCTGTGTGCTTATTTGATAATGGGATTCTTCATTGGTCCGTCTAACCAATAAGAAATATGATGGTTTACCTGCAAAGGAGCAAACTTTTCGATAAGACACAGGAGCAATCATCAAAATACCATCCTATTTTGATAAATTACTTTGTCTGATACGCTTATATATCCTCTCTATCAGAAAGCAACTAGCAACAATAATGGATGCGGTTAAGACCCCTGTTTGACTGGCATCATATTGTTGAATGATCAGACAAATAGTGGCAACAAGACACAAGATTGTACCTGTTAAACCGGGATTATGTAGTGGAGTTTCGTCGTGAGAGCTAAAGATGCAATAAAGACGGGTGCTCCAAGGACTTTTTGACTCATGACCGAATGATCTCGCAGAGTCGAGTACGACAGTGCTCGAAATGAGGAAACCGCGAAAGCGGGTGGGTTGGCCATGGTCACCATCATGATGAGAATCAAAAAGTACTTATGTGCCCGTATTTGCAGCAGATTTAGTTCGCAACAGAAAGTCTAATGCATATTCCCGGTTAAAGGAAGGAACTTTCCTGCATGAATTGTAGCCGAGAGTCACAGCGCGCTGAAGTTGACACGCAAATCTCAAAAGAAATCCGATACTGCCAGCGGTTGTAATGCTCTCAAGGTCGAGTAAATTCGTTAACAGGAGGGTAGCCAAAGCAGTGATTAGCAGCCCCATAGGATGATTCCAAAGGTCGCATCAACCGGTTTTAAGAGTTACTGTTACTCCCTTACCTGACCAGCACCTTTGATAATCCATTTGTAGCTGGTCAATTCATTTAATCCCATGGGACCTCTGGCATGCAGTTTTTGAGTACTAATTCCGATCTCGGCACCGAGTCCAAACTGAGCTCCATCCGTATAGGCCGTGCTGGTGTTAGCATACACTGCCGCAGCATCTACCCTGAGATAAAACTGGTCAATGACCTCCTGGTCACGGGCAATGATTGCTTCACTGTGTTTGGAGCTATATCGGGCAATATGGTTCAGGGCTTCTTCCAGATCTTCCACCGTTTTCACGGACATCTTCATCGAAAGGAACTCAATGCCAAAGTCATCTTCTTCTGCCTCATGCAATAGCTGCGAATCATAACGGTGCTCCAACACCTGATAGGCCTCTTGATCTGCCAAAATTTCCAGGGCATAGTTCTTGTCCAGCCCTTCCACCAGATAGGGGAGGTCTTCAAGCCTGTCACGATGGATCACTAATGTGTCAAGCGCATTACATACACTTACGCGCCGCGTTTTCGCATTTTCGATCACTGCCTTTCCCACTTCCAGATCTCCACTAGCATCAAAATAGGTATGAACTATCCCGGCTCCGGTTTCAACAACAGGGACCTTGGCATGATCTCTGACAAAATCAATGAGTCCCTGACTGCCTCTTGGAATAATCATGTCAATACTATCAACAGCATCAAGGATGAAAGGTAGAGCGTCCCGACCACTAGGTGCGAGATAAATAGCATCTTCCAGGCCAAATGGTTTTAATACCTGTTTGATCAGGCTCACAATTGCCAGGTTACTATCATGGGCATCACTACCACCCTTCAGGACCACACAATTTCCGGATTTAAGGCATAGCGAAAAAACATCGAAGGTTACATTGGGTCTTGCTTCATATACAATTCCGATGACACCAATCGCCACTGTGATTTTGGTCAACTCCAAACCTGATGGTACAGTCTTTTGTTCCAGTATCCGGTTTAATGGATTAGTCAGGGCGGCAACATTTCGAATGTCCTGTTCTATTTGCGCCAGTCGCTCTCTGTTGAGGAGCAAGCGGTCGTACTTGGGATCCTGGGGATCCATCCGAGCCAAATCTTTCTGATTGGCAGCCAAAATCCCATCATGAGATCTAGCTGTCAGATCAGCCAGGTCTCCTAATATTTGATTGATGTCATCCTCAGACAACTGTCTCAACAAGGTTGATGCTTCCTTGACCTTGTCCAATTTATTGATAATGTCCTCCTTTAAAGAGATTACTTCTTCCATCATTATTATTCAGAATCCGGTGAAATATAAAGGTAATCATAGTGAATCAGAGCCCGTTTGCCTGATTTTCCCAAATAATTTTGGGCCGTATCAGAACCATACTGAGCCATTCCCATACCAATTTGAGTACCATCCTGATTCAAAATTCTTACCACATCTCCCTTCTTAAACGATCCATGGATACCAGTGATGCCCACCGGAAGGAGCGATGTGGCAATTTTGTAATTGAGAAGTGCTTCGCATGCACCCTCATTGATGACCACCCTGGGATGATCACCATCCTGATAGGCAATCCATTTCTTAACCGTCGAGACCTTCTTATCTGCCACAAAATGAGTACCTACCGGTTTGCCTGCCAGTATATCTTCTATGATTCCAGACTTCTTGCCGTTGACGATATGTACATCAATACCCGTGCTGGCCAATTTACGACTCACTCTGAATTTGGTGTGCATTCCCCCGCGACCAAAACTGGACTTACCTGCCAAAAAGGGTATTCTCAATTTTTTTTGCTTTGGAAGGATACGGGACAGAATACTGGTGTCCTCGAGACCAGGGTCTCCGTTGTACACACCATCTACATTGGTAAGGATGAAGAGGACATCCGCATTGATCATGGATGCGACTAGTGCGGCTAGTTCGTCATTATCGGTAAACATGAGTTCGTCGATAGCTATTACATCGTTTTCATTGACAACCGGAACCACCGGTTCGGTCATCAATGCCTCAAAGCAATTCCTCATATTGAGGTAATGATGCCTGTCGCGGAAATCTTCCTTTGTTGCCAGTATTTGTGCCGCATGCAGGCCTTCTTTATGGAAAAGTTCCAGATAGCGGTTGAGCAACATAGGTTGACCAATGGAAGCCAGGAGTTGTCTGCTTTTTACCCGCGAAAGAACATGATTTGTCTCGAAGATCGCCCTTGCGGCACCAACGGCCCCCGAACTGACGAGAATAACTTCCTTGCCCGACTTTTTCAGTTGCGCGAGTTGCTGCACTAACGAAGTCATGATCTGATCATCGAGCAGACCCTGGTCATTGGACAGGACGTTGGTTCCTACTTTTACAACAATGCGTTTGTATGCGGATTCCAATGTTTTCATACCGCACAAAGATACACAGCAGGATCTTTTGCACGACAGTCACCGTAGATACTATCCTGCATCTAAATGTTTCTTAGTACTTAACCTACCTGTGTAGCAGAAATGGAACTACTTTGATCTCACTTTTCCACTACCGGAAACCCTGGCATAGACTTTAGGAGCATCTCCCGTATAAGTTACATTGCCACTTCCTGATATCCTGGCATCAATAGACTGCTCGGAATGAACATAAGCATTACCAGAACCACTGATTGAAATATCAGCATCATCAATCTTAAAGTCATAAGCATGCACCTGACCCGATCCGCTAATCCTTGCTCCCAGACCCCTGGCACTCCCGGAGAGTTCGACACTTCCTGAGCCACTGACGCGTGCTTCTACCTCACTTGCCTCCAGGTTGATCTCAACATCACCGGAGCCCGACAATGCTACATCGACATGCGACAAGCCTTTAAATAGTCCGGTACTAACCAGAGTTCCTGAACCACTCAGGGATGCCTCTTTCAAATCAGGCATGGTAATGTATATTTTAACCCGCTTGGCATTGCGAACACCACGTTCATTCTTGATGACCAGGGTGCCACCGCGGTTATCAAATTCAATGTTATTAATGATGTTATCCTGTCCCTCGATCCGAACGTCCCAATTGGATCCCTGGGTCAGGTATACATCGCCGGATATACCTGATTTCACTCCGTCAAAATTGCTAATAGACAATTCCCTTTCCACAACAGGTCCTTCACCTGAAATAGATCTTTGAGCCATCAAGCTTGACATGCAAAACAAAATGAGAAGTAGTGTAGTCAGTGGTTTCATCGATATTCGTTTTAATCAAATTATTAAAATTATCCTGCTAAACAACCGTGTACAGCAGTATAAGATGTCATCATTAGTAGAATAGACGGATGAAATGGAAAGGGGTTGCATCTTGGAAGGAATTTCTGTTTGTCGGAGCCTCCAGACCTTTGTAACTCCTTAGGGTTTAGGTCAACCCGCGGTGGCTTGACACGGTTTAGGAGCTGAGACGTTGAGGGAATGCTTGCACGGCACTGGGCACCCCCAGCCCAGCTCCAGAGGGAGGCAATGTCCTGGCGTTGGGCGGAAGCCCAATGGGAACTGCACAAAAAGAAGAGCCCCATCGGAGCGTAGTCATGCGACACCTCCAGATTAGTCTTGAGTTTACTCAGCCTAGCCCCCCAAATAGAAGCCAGTATCAATCCACCGGAAACCTCACACCCACTTTTTCCCTGATCTCATCGAGTAAACCGGCGATGTTGAGACTGTCCCGGTGTGACCAATGAGGGCTTTGAATCCAGTCATTCTTTAAACAACGATGACATTCCAGGATTTCATAGATAAAGCCTTCACCAGTGTGGTCACATGCTATAGTTTCGACTTCTCTATCAGGTCTGACGACCTGGATGGATGAAGCATTATACCACGGAGGTTGAATGAAAATCTCACCCTCCGAGAATTCGATGCGGGCAGGTCTTTCGCTATCAACCATAATGGAAGAATAAAGCAATGCACACTTTTCATGGTCGTAGAAAAAGGACATTTCACAGGACTGATCGATACCCGTTTTTGACAAGATTGCGCTGGCTCGAATAGTATTGGGAATGCCCAATAGCAAGTACGAAAGGAATACCGGGTAAATTCCAATATCCAGAATTGAACCACCCCCCATATCCGCCCGGTATAAAGCACTACGGGGGTCCTGAGGTGCTTCAAAACAAAAGGCCGCCTGGATTTTTCTGATCTCACCTAAATCTCCTGCCTTAATGATATCTAGAACCTTTAGTATCGCCGGGTTAAACCGGGTCCACAACGCTTCCATCCAGAATGTGTTGACCTGTTTAGCGGTGGTTACAATCGAATCAACTTCTGACCTGTTTAGAGAAGCAGGTTTTTCCCAAATTACAGGTATGAAATGTTGAAGACAATCAATAGACTGTTGTTTGTGTAATGAATTCGGAGTGGCAATGTAGACGATATCAACTTCCTTATCCTCCAACATTTTCAGGTGCGAATCATAATATCGTGGAGCTCCGTTTTTAGAAGCAAACGCTTTTGCTCTGGATAAGTCCCTGGAAGCGAATGCATGCAGAACCGCATCTTCACAAAGATGAATGTCCTTCACAAACCTTCCGGCAATATATCCGGGGCCAATGAGACCCCACCTTATTTTATGATTCACACGGTTTCAATTTTATGTCAGCATTCACACCTACTGACGAATCGCATTCGCGATTGTCAGCACTTCGCACACTCACACCCACACCCAAACTCACACTATTTTTCAGTCTCGTCCCGGATATTTGACACCGATCTGCTCACGAATATTATCCATCATCGTCATCAGATTCAGGCTATCGGAATGTGACCAGAATGAGCTTTCAATTTTTTGGTTTCTGAGGCAATCGTGGCATTCCCTGATTTCATGCGAGAATCCCATGCCAATAGGAGGTAAATCAATCTCTTGCGCTTCTTCACCAGCTTTGATGATCGTTAGTCCAGTGGATTCGTGCCATCGCGGTTTAATCAGGATGTATCCCTTACTTAGTGTCAGACGGGCAGGCATCATAGAATCTGTTATGATCGAGCAATGCAATGCAGCACTTTTATTGTCCGGGTAGGAGAGGGTCATACTACAGGTTTGATCAGCACCGGTCGGAGCCAGTTGGCCACTAGCCACTATTTCTTCGGGCTGACCGAGAAAGAGGTAGGAGAGAAAGAGGGGATATATACCAATATCAAGTAAAGAACCTCCACCCAGGGCCAGGTCATAAAGTCTGCTGTTTGGATCTTGCGGTGCGATAAAACAGAACTCTGCTTCCACTTGTTCTACCTCACCCATTTCACCGGATTGGACGATCGAAAGTGCTTTCTGTATGGCAGGAATAAACCGGGTCCAAAGGGCCTCCATGAGAAAAGTCTGGTTAGCTCGGGCGGCTTGAACCATTTTGACCACTTCCTTTCTGTTCAGACTGATAGGTTTTTCGCAAAGCACTGGAACCTTGTGTTCCAGGGCCAGGAGTGCTTGCTCAAGGTGAAAAGGGTGTGGAGTAGCTATATAGACAATATCGATACCGCCTTCCATCAGCATCTGTTCATAGGAGTCAAAATATTTTGGTGCGCTGTACTCCCTGGCAAACTCCTGAGCCCGGTCGACGCTTCTGGAAGCTACAGCTTGCAGGGTTCCATCATCTACTAAAGCCAGGTCACGGGCGAATCTGCCAGCTATTTTTCCCGGTCCGACAATACCCCATTTAATTGTATCCATGAAATCATCATTTTGAATTCAGATCATAATAACGCTAATAAAGATTGGAAATTTGAAGAAGAGAAGATAATTAGCTCTGAGTCATCATTAAGTGATCTTTTTTGTCAGCAAATTCGTAGCTTAAGTAAGTTATTACACGTAATTAACTAAACGCTATGCCAATCGTCACTTATGGCAAATGGCTGATATTGGTGCCATTAATAACCCATTTCTGGAATTCACAGGTCAGCGGGCAAACGGAATTGCCATTTCCCAATACCCTCGATAAAGAACTAATGCTTCTGTACAGCCAGGAATACGAGGGTGAGCGGTTTGCAGATAATCGTCCAAAAGTCTCAGATGGAGTGCTGGAGCGGATGAAATTAGTGACGATTGAAGAAGCCTGGGGCTATCTCAGGAGTCGGGGGTATAATAATCAGTTTCAGGGGAAATGGGAGGTAACCCATGATAATCCTGTGCTTGTCGGCCGGGCTGTTACCTGTAATTTTATTCCCTACCGGGGCGATGTCGGAGATGTAGTGGTAGATGAAGCAAGGAAACAAAATCTAAACGGTAGAGATAAACACTGGGTGATGGATCAGCTCACCACCGGCGACGTCATCGTTGCAGACCTAATGGATAAACAAATAGGAGGAGGTTTTATTGGTGATAACCTGGCAAATATGGTGTATAGAAAAACCGGTACCGGAGCAGTAATCTGGGGTGGGAGCAGAGATCTGGCTGGTGTACTCGAATTGAAAGATTTCGTAGTGTTTAACCGCAACTGGGATCCATCTACCTCTTCATCCTACTATAAGACCATGATTGTTGGTTACAATACACCTATATCCATAGGACGAGCTGCTGTGATGCCGGGAGACGTTGTCTTGGGATTACGGGAAGGAGTCATTTTCATACCAGCACATCTGGCCCTGGAAGTGGTGGAAGCATCAGAATTTATTAGACTAAAGGATGAATTTGGTCATGCCAGATTAAGAGATGGAATTTACACCGCCGGTCAAATTGATACGGAGTGGACCAGTGAGATCACTGAGGATTTCCGCTCCTGGCTCCGAACCAGAATTTCTGACTTGCCCGAGGAGCAACAGGAAATGATCAAAAAGATGGACTGGTACTAGTCCATGCAAATCGACAGAGCCATTTCATCCCGAGAAGTTGGTCTATTTCGAAGAATTTGAGACCTTAGCGTCATCTCAAAAATAGGCCCTGTAGTTCAAGGGATAGAATAGGAGTTTCCTAAACTCTAGATCCAGGTTCGAGTCCTGGCGGGGCTACTACCTTTTATTTTTTTTCATCGTATACTACCAGGACGTGAAGCATGGTCCTGACCCAGCGAAGCGAGCATCAGGAAGTCCTGGCGGGGCTACTAACAGCAACATAAAACATTGATAATCGGTGTATATGAATAAACTGTTGATTCAATAGTTGATGATTATTGATTAGAACTTATCAAAAACTCAGCAATATATAGGACCTGGTCAAGAGTGAGGCCGGGTCTTTTTTGTATCTGGCTTTGCAATAGGGATTTTCATTATATTAACTGATAACCCTTACAGTCATGAAATACATACCAATCTTACTTGCCCTTTTTTGCACGATTTCACTGACCGCCCAGGAATTGGAAGTTGAAGGTGGAATCAAGATGGGAGATGTCACAGGAGATCCGGAACCCGGAACAGTACGCTTCAATCCTGCCACGAACGATTTTGAAGGATGGAACGGTTTGCAATGGGTATCACTGACGGGTTTTCAATATGAGATCGGAGAGATGACAGATCAGAACGGAAATACCTATCCGACCGTGATAGTTGGCGATCAGGAATGGATGGCTAAAAACTTGAGGGTCACCACATATCGAAATGGTGATGATATTTCACTAATTGGAAATGATGGAGCAGGAGATGATGCCTGGAATACTGCAAACTATGGTGCCTATGCAGTTTATGATACAACGGGGACAGATTATCAGTCTTTTGATGTAAATGAATTTGGGTATCTATATAACTGGTATGCCGTAAACGACGGCAGAGGACTCTGTCCCACCGGATGGCATGTGCCTAGCGGTGATGATACCAGTTCTGAGTTGAAAACTTTGATAGACTTTCTGGGGGGTTTAGATGTGGCTGGTGGTAAGATGAAAGAGACCGGCACTACGCATTGGTTCAGTCCGAACACTGGAGCCACTAACGAGAGTGGTTTTACAGGTCTTCCAGGTGGTGCCCGCACCGGCTTTGGAACCTTCTTCTATCTTGGCGAAGATGGCTACTGGTGGAGCAATACAGAGTCGAGTAGCAGTAAAGCCTGGTACCGCGGCCTGAACTACAGTAATGACGTTGTGAACCGGGGCGCCCGACATTAAGAGGTTAGGGCTATCGGTTCGTTGTGTGAGAGATTGATCAATTAATGCCTTCACATCAACTAATCGGCTTTACCCTTCTGAATGGAACACCCCTTTGCCCTCGTTCTACTGGGCTTTCGACTTCCTTCTGTCCTTACGCTGGATCTTAATTTTAGCAAGTGGACTCAAACCATGCCGGTCCGCTACTTCCTTCCAGGTCTGCCAGCACTTGTCTTGATATTTGCGTTCTGGTGATAACCGTTGTGAATCCCGGTCAGTGGAGGTGATGTCTGCATCTAGGTGAATGAATGCTCATACTAATACAGGCATAAATCTGTAGTAATTTCTCTAAAATCTAGTGAACCTGGTTGCTCAGCCAGGAGACCATTTTGGCCCTCATTTCAGTTGAAAACCGATTGTAGTCTTTAGGAGTATATAATTCAAGTTGATCTGTTTTCCCATAGAGTTTGTAAACATCCATTGATTTATCCAGACTCATCTTAACGTCTTTTAATGAAGCATATTGGTCCCAGGTCGGGGCAATGACCAATACAGGGCGAGGAGCAATGGATGCAACGATTTCATGGACATCGTAGGGAATACGCTCTTCGTTTCCAGCGAAAAAGCCCAGGCGGGGGATTAACCCATGTAGATGGGAATATTCATAAATGCCCTCTGCTGTTTTTCCAGGGTTATTGGTTCGAAGAGGGGAAAAACCGCAAACTGAGACCATCCCGGCAATGCGGTGATCCAGAGCTGTACTATAAAGAGCAACATTCCCTCCAAGCGCATAACCAGCTACGTAAATCTGATTGGGATTAAGGTCCGGATGCTCTTCTAATGCATCGACAGCCCAGCGCACATCAGCCACCATTCGACCCATTTTTGACCACTGGGGAAAACGATTGTAAAAGAGCCGGCTTTCCTCAAAGGAGCGGGTTCCAAAACCGATCTGATCAAAAACACAGACAGCAAAACCCGCTTGGACCAAATCAGAAATAATGGCACCGGTCTTCGCTATTCCCGTGGAATAGGCATATTCATGCAAGTAAATAATTACCGGCATCCTTCCTCCTTCTCTATTATACTGGCCGGAACCGGAATAGTATAGTTGTCCAAAAGATAGTGGTTGTCGTTCTATTTCAGGATCCACATTGGGCAAGCCAATAACACTCTGGAGGTAGTCACTTTGTTGTCCCGGACCCACAGAATGAGGTTCTTCACCCAATGCCCAATGGATCTTCTCCTGAATGAGAGGGACCTTTTTCTTCCAGGACATTGAATCCTCTATGGTTCTCCCATCTGAATCTAATAATAGATCATCCATACTTTGCTCTGGGAATGATAACGGGTCAATCAGTTCACCGCTAAGTCCCAGCCATTTTGAGAAACTGTAATCATACATCAGATGATTATCTGGCTGGATCTTACCCCTTCCAAAAACATAGTCAAAAAAATCCAGGTACCGCTCCATATCTCGCATCGATGGTGCATGCAGCCCTTCACGCAAATCCAATGCAATGTTGTCTTCAGCTCCCAGAAATGCGTAAGCCTTACGAGCTGAGAGATAAGCCTGCTCAATCCCCCAGGCATTACCAGCAGATTCCGTAACACTTGAGGTCAACATCAGGCCTCTAGGCGCTATCAGTGCCATTAATGAATTTTGGTCTACTGGCAATTTACTTTCCATACCCGTAAAAAAACGAAGTCGGGGGTGCAACCAGTGTGGTCGTGCCCAGGTCAGGAGTGGCAAGGTTTCACTATGATATTTGTCTGTAGTATATCGAAAAGGATTTTCTCCACCAGTACCTCCACTAATTGGCACCACGGCTTTGATGCGATCGTCATAGGCAGCAGCCCAAAGAGCCATCTTACCATTTCTCGATAATCCGGTCAAAGCGATTTGATCCTGGTTAACAAAGTCAAGTGTATATAAATAGTCGATTGCCCGCGAAGCTGCCCAGCCCCAGCGCATCAATGCCGAGAAATCATAATCCGGCCACCAGATTTCTTCATATTCTTCACTGTCATCCGGATAACCATATTTGGGATCAGTGGCGGTAAAACGGCATCCTATATATCCTCTTCGTACGGCAGCCTGGACCCAGTCATATCGATCTTTTTTCCAGGGACAAATAAACACCGGAAACGGACCTTCCCCGGGAGGGATAAGCAGGGTAAGATTAAGTTGTGCATTTTGACCGGGACCAAATTTCAATAAGATATTTCTTTCGATCAAAGCGCCAATTTTGGTTTCACTTTTAGTTTCAATAGTGAGATTATCTGGTGCGGGGGGAAGAGTTCCGGTAATCCAGTGTTGCGCCAGCTTTTCAATTTCTTTTCTCTTTTCCTGCCATTGAGCCATGGTCTCTACCGGAATATTCTGTCCTCCCTGATCGATAATCAATGGGTCGGGAAGAAACGGTAAAGATGGCATTTGATCGAACGCAGGTGGTAGTTCACCTGTACGCTTTAACCAGTCACGCCATAAGAAGTCCTCTGGTGAGACGTGTGCGGGTGGTGTTCCCGGTAGCTGGTCACCACTGGGCTCAGTCAAATCCTCTCGACTTACTTCTAGTAATCTTTCCAGATAATACTTCCGGGACAATTCTTCCTGTGCGTAACTCCGCAATACAAAGAATCCATTAAGGACAGACGCGACAATGAGACCAATAATAATCTTCCTGTTAAGTACCATTTTCTTTAAAGATGTGATTCACCGTCACTTAAGTTAAAAGTTATTTTGCTCCAAAATATATTAACCTGGCAAATCTTCTTTGCATATGATCGAGGTAAATCTCACATGATCCAGGAACTGGAGCTTAAGGATATTGCATGCCCTTGTGATATCTCCACTAGATAGCTATAGCCGGTTGAGAAGTCTTTAGTGATCCACTGGTTGCTGGCAGGTAAGGATCAAATCGACAGCAGGACAGCAGTGCATCCTACATGCACATACCCACCGGTTCACCCGCCCAGAGCCATAGCAGGTCTCGAGACACAATCCTATCATCCAAATCATCCTACAAATCCTAATTCTGACAGGGTGGGTCGGCTCCTTTTTTGAAATCGGGGCAGAGTCATATCTAAACCTCTCAACCCTAAACCTCGTAGAGCCATCGCGGGTTGAGTAAACCTTAAACCGTAGAGCCATCGCGGGCAGCAATGCATACTTTTATCTCAGTAGCTGAATAGTTCCCGAATACTGTCGCGTCGATCCATCGCTAAATTTAACTTGCGCCAAATAAGTGTACACTCCGTTGGGGGCATGGTTACCTCCTCTGGATCCATCCCAACCCCATAAGGCATCATTCGGAGGGAAATCAATACGGCGAAAAACCAACTCACCCCACCGATCATATATGTCCAGTTGCAGAATGGATGCCAGATGGGGACCACCGTAAATGGTGATCCTGTCGTTATTCAAATCACCGTTAGGACTAAAAGCATTGGGAACATAAACTTCAACATCTTCATCAATACGGACCTGCACTTCAACCTGATCCTGTCCCTGGCATTGACCATCATCAGCTACCACGGTGTAAACTGTCGCAGCTTCGGGAAAGACCTCCACCGTAGGACAATGGTCACAAACCAGACTGTCTCCAACAAACCAATCATATTTGACAGACATGGAGTCCGATGCTGCTGTAGCAGATAACTGTGCTCCGTTACCCAGGTCTACCAGTGTATCACCAAAAGCAAGTACCGGCAGATCACTGCAAACGATCGAATCATTGTATGAATCCAAACAAATTCCGAAATTACCCATGGAGTCCAGGACCGCATCTTCTGGACGCAGGCTGTCAACCGATATGGCTACTCTGGCCAGGTAGGTCTGACCCTCGATAAAATCATCACCAATGATCCAGTGTACGTCTACGTTTCCAACCACACACCGGTCAGCTACTTTTTGTGTACAGCCCCCTGTGTAGATAGAAATTGTAAAAAGACGTGGTTGATAGGCTACAGGTACTTCAAGGGCAGTGACACCAAAAAAAACAAAGTTACCCAGTGCGGTAAATTCAAACCATACGTCCTTCATGAGAGCATTTTCGTCTCCAGTGCAGGTTTGACCTTCACTGATGGAAGGAGTGGCATCAAATATCGTATATGCTCTAATTTTAGAACACCATTCCTGGGCAGGAAGCACGATGGCACTTTCACAATGATCATTTTCCGGTTGTGCAACCAATGAACATAGCAGACAGCTCAATGTGATCAGGAGAATGATCTTCATGATGCAAATATGTATGATATTCCCTTATCGTGTAACAGGTCAAGGGTGGTTATCATTCGCAGTTTGCTATATTTTCTGCATCATGCGGGATTGTTCAAATGATCTGGACCTAATCCTGAGGAAATAGGTCCCCGGTACAAGTTGTGCAGTGGTGATTCGTTCCGCATGGATCCCTGGTGGATAGTGGTCAGATATGAAAGTCCCCATATGCTGTCCGGTAACACTGATGATATCCACCTGAACGGGTTCTCCTGTGGACTCAAATTCAATGGTGGCCTGACCGTTGACCGGATTCGGGAAAATCCTGACCCAATCCTTTTGGTTAGCTACCTGATCCCTGGAACTAGTACCCCGACATGCGGAATCAGAAATGATCTGCAGCGATTCGTAAGGTTTGAGGAGAGATGCGTCCACCATACCGGTATCGACACACAACCATTGAGAAAGTAATGATCCATAAACTTGACGATAGTCATATTGATAAGCCAGGTTGTCTTCATAAGTCATTGCATCGTCCAATTCATAATCCTGACCCGTTACACCCGGATTGACATGTTTACCAAATACAAACATGGGGCCTGCTGATCCGTGATCCGTGCCAAAACTTGCATTGGAGACAATCCGCCGGCCAAACTCCGAAAAGGTCATTCCGGTAACTTTATCCTCAATACCCAGGAAGGCTAGATCAGCCATAAAGGCGGAGATGGCTTCATCCAGCTGCCTCAATAATTCACTATGCAGACCTGCTGTGTGATCATCGGCATTAACCTGGTATGCATGCGTATCAAATCCACCCAACTCTACTTTGTAAACCGGTGTACGCAAACCTCCTGCAATCAGACGGGCACAAATTTTTAATTGTTGAGCGATGGATGTCTGAGGATATCCTGAGAATTGCTGAGGTGCCTTCTGCGCAGCGTCTTTTACAGCGCTACCATATACTTGTGACTGCCTTCTGATCAGTTTGGCATGTCCCAATTTTTCTCCATAAGGATTATCCGGAACTTCATCTTCGGTGTCCTCGACCAATTGATAAAATGCCCGTTCACCATTTAAGACCACACTCATGTTAGACATTGGCCCTTGAAACAACAGTGAATTGCTGTACCCCAATTCAATTGAAAGAGGATCCGGCATGACTTCATTCGGATAGGTCGCGGGGTAGTCCGGGTAGTCCACATTGAGATATCGTCCCATCCAGCCGGTTGATAAAACCTGGTTGGCATCTGATCCAGACATCCAGATATCGGAAGATCGAAAATGAGAAAAGTTCTGATCAGGATATCCAACACCCCGGATAATATTCAATTTACCCTCGGTTAATAATTGATGCATTCCCGAAAGTGAGGGATGAAGTCCAAGCTCATGACCCGGTATTTTCAATAATTGATTTTCCGGTAAAACTACCTGCGGTCTCAAAGCATTGAGTATCGACATTTGACTGAGAGGTACCACTGTATTTAAGGAATCATTTCCTCCATTGAGAAAAATCACCACCAATACATGATCATTTTCCGGATTAAAGGGGTTCCAGTTACTCTTACCTCCCGCTCGTATCAGATGGTTTCCAAAGCCTCCCAGTAAAGATGCTCCTGCTGCCGAATGCAAAGTATTATGCAAAAAATCTCGTCTTCTCATACTCGTAAGAGGTTACTTTTATCGACATTTTTTTCCAACAGGCGTGCAGGCTCCCCTTTAGGGGTTCGGGGGTGCGCCGAGCAATAATGCAATTTACTGTTGTGATCATCGAAATAAATATTCCAGCTTTTTTTCGATTTATTTTTTTCCAGCAGGCTTGCAGGTTCCCCTTTAGGGGTTCGGGGGTGCGCCGCGCAATAATGCAATTTACTGTTGTGATCATCGAAATAAATATTCCAGCTTTTTTTCGATTTATTTTTTTCCAGCAGGCGGGCAGGTTCCCCTTTAGGGGTTCGGGGGTGCGTCGAGCAATAATGCAATTTACAATTGTGATCATCGAAATAAATATTCCAGCTTTTTTTCGATTTACTTTTTTCCAGAAAGTAGGTGGGTCCCCTTTTAGTGTTTAGGGGGCGCCTAAAGCCATCATAAATTGTATTTTCTTGAAAATTCCTTCTTTTCATGGTCAAAAAAGTTGAAACTCCGGCTGCTGGAAAAAAGTGAGGTAAAAAAACTGGAGTCTGTTTCTTACTGTTTCACGATTCATCTCATGGGTAGGGTCGCTTAAATAAGTATTCCAGGCACCGGTCCAATATCCATCTGTACCTTGACCACTGAGTAATATATTTTTCAAGTCGGCTTTTACCTCATCACTCAGACCATTGGCAAGATGCAAACGCACTATTTCATCAATAAGGGTATTGGGGTCATCAGCACCCTCGATATTTTCGGTGTAGGCCAGGAAATCCCAGGGGATTCTTCGCAGTGGAGTCCAGAAGCCATCCGACAGAAACTCGTCAGTGACAATAATTCTACTGATCAGACTAAAAGTGGTCAGCCATAGCTTATCATAGCTCGGTTGTTGGTAATATGCAGGCCAACCGGAAACAGATGGGGGCTCCCCAACAAAGAACCCCATTTCAGCCATGCCAAATGTCATCATAAGATGGATGTAATAATCAATATCCAAAGGATCACCATCCTGAGGATATGCCACCTCGGCTGCTCTCCAAAACCCTACCATGATGTCCAATGGACTTTTAATAAGTGCACCTCTCATGGCTGCTGAATAAAAATGTGCACTACCGAACATGGCACGAAGTACTGGAGCTATATTATAGTTAGACGCTACGAAAACCTCAGCCAAGGGCTCAATAAAATTGGCCTCAACTTCAGCAGTGAGATCATGATGGATAAAATACCGGTAAAGTTTTCGGCAAATAAACCGGGGACATTCAGGGTTTTCCACCATCATATCAATCAGTTCATCTGTTTCTAAAGCCCCGTCAGGACCAGACTTTCCACCTATGGTCCGATTGTCGAAAAACTGAGAAAAATGTTTGTCACGTGTTTCATGTTGAAAATCGTAAAAGCTTGAGGTTACCTCTACATCCTGATTCAAAGTAGTCCAGTCTACACTCCATCCGGTCAAAACACGAGCTCCTTCCTGAACATCATCTTCGGTGAATTTTGCGTTGGGCCCCTTACCAATGACAAAAAGTTCCAGCAACTCCCGTGAATAATTTTCGTCGGGTTCTGCCTTGATGTTGGCAGCACCATTCAGAAATACCAGCATATGGGGTTCAATCGTGATGGTTTTGATCATGGTTTTGAAATCCCCTAAAGCCAACTGCCACATGGATCGAAAGTACTGATAACTCATTTTCATTCGCCCTACAAAACCGATGGAGTTACCGAAGTGATTGTGCCAGAACATCAGCATCTTATGATGGATTGTCGGTTGCTGACTCACCATATTTTTGATCAACCAACCGGTCAGAGAGCCATTCCGGCCATCGATCACAGCCTGGTTTGGTTCATTGTCCTGCATAGGTATGGGCTTG
>JAUILF010000099.1 GCA_030433135.1 Bacteroidia bacterium
CGGTTACTGGGTGCCCTTACCGGATGAAGATGAAGGTCTGGCAGAAGTAATGGCGGAATTTAAGGGAATTATGGAGGATGAGTCGATCGTAAAGGTTGGGCAAAATCTGAAGTATGATGCACTTATCCTAAAACGCTTTGGAGTAGAGGTCAAAGGACTTTATCATGATACCATGATAGCCCACTATTTGCTGGAGCCGGAGCTCAAGCATTCTATGGATTATCTGGCAGAGACTTATCTCAACTATGAGCCGATGAAGATTGAGACCCTGATCGGGAAAAAGGGTATCAGTCAACTAACTATGCGGCAGGCTGACCCTGAAAAGGTGAGGGAATACGCTGCCGAAGATGCTGATATTACCTTTCAACTGTATGAAAAGTTGTTTGGGGATCTGAAAGAGGCGGAGCTGGAGCAGTTATATCTTGAAGTTGAAGAACCATTGATTAAGGTCCTGGTGGACCTTGAGTATGCGGGAATCAACCTCGACCAGGCTTATCTTAAAGATTATTCGCACGAGCTCACCGAAGAGATTCTTTCGCTGGAGAGTAAGATCTATAAACAAGCGGGAATTCAATTTAATATCGGTTCCCCGAGGCAGGTGGGTGAGGTGTTATTTGATAAGATGAAGATCCCATACCGGTGGAGAAGAACAAAAACGGGTCAGTATTCAACCGATGAAGACAAACTCACCGAACTAAGTAAAGATCATGAGATTGTGGCTGTAATCATGCAGCACCGGATGTTTTCGAAATTGAAATCGACATATGTAGATGCTCTGCCATTGATGGTGAATCCACATACTGGTCGAATCCATAGCTCTTTTAATCAGGCTCTGGCAGCTACTGGCAGACTGAGTTCCAACAACCCCAATTTACAGAATATCCCGATCCGTACTCCTGAGGGCAGACGGATTCGGGAGGCATTTATCCCGCGTGATGATGATCACATCCTTTTGTCTGCAGATTATTCTCAAATTGAGTTGCGATTGATTGCCGAGATCAGCCAGGATGAAGCTATGCTGGAGGCCTTTCAAAAGGGACAAGACATTCACCGTGCGACGGCCGCAAGAGTATATGAAGTAGATTATGACGTGGTCGATGATGACCAACGCCGTAATGCCAAGACGGTCAATTTTAGTATTACCTACGGTGCGGGTTCTACCAATTTATCCCGCCAGCTTGGTATTAGCCGCAAGGATGCCAAGGTCCTGATTGAACAATACTTCAAACAATACCATGGATTGAAGCGATATATGGACAAAACGGTGGAATTTGCCCGTGAACACGGG
Source organism: Bacteroidia bacterium (assembly GCA_030433135.1). Taxonomy (GTDB): domain Bacteria; phylum Bacteroidota; class Bacteroidia; order Chitinophagales; family Saprospiraceae; genus JABDMH01. Next base: position 1,289 of record JAUILF010000099.1, read on the forward strand.
TATGTCGAGACTCTCCTCGGGCGTAGACGAAAATTGCGTGATATCAACTCCCGCAATGGCATGTTGCGAAGTGGCGCGGAAAGAATTGCCATCAACACGCCCATCCAGGGTACGGCTGCAGATATGATCAAACTGGCCATGATCAAGATTTACAACGAAATAAGGGAGCGCGGTCTTCAGTCGAAAATGATTCTTCAGGTGCACGATGAATTGGTATTTGATGTGTATAAACCGGAGATGAAAGTGCTGGAGAAGCTGATCGAGGAAAACATGAAAACGGCCCTGCCAGACCTGAAAGTGCCGATTGTTGTGGGCATGGGGACCGGCAAAAACTGGCTGGAAGCGCACTAGGCGGTTGTTGGTTGCCGGTCGTTGGTTGCCGGCTGATATCCCTGATAAATATGGTTGTGCCACGAAACCATAGTACTCCAGTACCACAGCACCACACCACCACAACATTTCCTTTTTTCTCGCAGAGGACGCGGAGCACGCAGAGGCTTTTACTTGAGTCTCTTAGTGGTTCTCCCGCCAAAAAAAATCTAAGTGGCCTCAGTGGTAATAAGGCTATCTGTCGGAATCACGGATGCTCACCGATTTTTGGGATTTCACGGATTTGTTTTTCACCAGAACACCAAAAAACCACAGTACCCCAGTATCACAGCACCTCCTTTTTTTCTCACAGAGGACGCAGAGCTCGCAAAGGAGTATATATTTCAGTCTTTCTTAGTGTGTTCTCCATCCAAAAAAGATCTAAGTGGCCTCAGTGGTTAAAAAAGCTACCACAACACCGACGACCTGCAACCGACAACCGGTAACCGGTTAAAAGTTGGAGAGGCCATCATTTGGATTGCCCTAATTTGTTGCAAAGGCAAATGAATAATTGGATATGCTGATGACCTCTCCCTGAGATTACTGATATAACATGAGTTTTCGGGATAACCGGTTGCCATTACTGGTAAATTGTACCATGACCAGACCCCGGTCAAAATCTGATGTGTCCATCGCAATCGGATCATCACCCAATTGCCGATATTGTTCGCTATGCAGGATCGACCCGCTCAGGCTGATTACTTCGAGCAAACCGGAATCTATCCCGTTGGGAATATCAATGTAAATGAGATCCCTGGCCGGATTTGGCGTCACAACCAATGCCAATTCATCCATTTCAACTGGTTTTGTATAGGAGTAACTGAGGTCTCCGTTTCGGTCAATGGTTTTTAACCGGTATTCATAGGTGCCGGTGGATCTGGTTTGATCAAGAAACTGATAATGAGGTGTGGCTCCATCGAAGAAAGATTTGCCGGGTACTACACCTATTTGCCGGTAGCTTTCTCCGGTTCTTCTTCTTTCCACTTCAAAGTGTACAATGTCTGCATCCGGGGTTGTTTCCCATTCCAGGAGGACGGTCTTTTCGAGATGGCTGACCTGCACCACCACCAGTTGAGTAGTGGAAATAGCAGCCTCCCGAACTTCATATATAGTGCCGCCATGATTGGCAGCATATACCCTGCCGGATGCATCTTTGCCAAAGCTTGAAATGCGACGGGTTGCATCAGACTTACTTAATGTTTCTGACTCACCATCTTGCAGATTCAGTGTTCTCACTTCATTTTCTGCATAATCAGCGAAAATGTATGTTCCATTAGAAAGTGGGTAGTGCTGGCCTTCCAGTACATAACCACCAGTAACCGATAGTCCCGGACCCGGACCATACCAGTGAACGGGATCAACAAATTCAATTCCGTCGCAATGGTCATTGTTGCAACGAGGGCATTCGATATCTCCTTCCCGGCAATCCCAGCCATAATTAAGCCCGGGCAGGTTGTCATCTGCTGTCACAAAATTGATTTCTTCACGGGCACTTTGTCCCACATCACCTATCCACAAATTAAACTGATTGTCAAAACTAAATCGCCACGGATTGCGCAGACCTGAAGCCCATATCTCGGGTAGCGTGTCTCCACCGGAATGGATGAAGGGATTGTCTTCCGGGATGGTGTAGGGCAATTGGTCAACTTTGATCCGTAGAAGCTTCCCCAATGGTAGCGTAAGATCCTGACTTCTTTCACCCGGGTCATTACCTGAGCCGCCATCTCCGGTAGCAATATAGAGATTCCCGTGGGGCCCGAAATTCATATCGCCTCCATTGTGATTGCTTTGAGGCTGATGCATGCTTAATACCTCCATGACCGATGCAGGGTCGGCACTGTTTTCATCGTTACTGCTTACGGAATACCTCTCAACAACGCACTGGTTTTCACCATTACTCCTGGTATAATAGACAAAGAAATAGCCGTTTTCATGGTAAGCCGGATGAAATGCAAGCCCTAACAGGCCTTCTTCGCCTCCACCGTCATCAACTTTATCTGTGATGTCAAGAAAAGGAGTAGGCAGGAGAACGCCCTGTTGATCTATGATCCGAATGATTCCGGCCTGTTCAACCACAAACAATCGATCTGAATCATCACCGGCATGGGCTATATCTACTGGTTTTGCAAGCCCCGTGACATAGGGTTCAAGTACCAGTTGGCCGAATGAGATGTGCCACAATGTGGCAAGCACGCAGATACACACCAGTTGTTTCATGGCTATAGGTTAGAACAATATATTATACACGGATTATTCATTGGGATTTCGTTATGAGAGTCAAATAGGCAATAAAGACGGGTGCTCCAAGTACTTTTTGACTCGCAAACATAGTTAACCATTATGGTGAGAATCAAAAAGTGCTTATGTGCCCGTATTTGCAGCCTATTTGGCTCGTAATAGAAAGCCTAATGCATAGTCCGTGTTAAAGTAAAGGTGTGGTCGTGTATGCGCGGTTGTAGCGTATAGAACGACAAAGATGGGTAATAATTGCCATTCTCCCAACTGCCCGGGAGATATCCTCTTGTATTTTTTCAACGAAAGATCGATTGCTCTGCCTGGATCAGATCAGCGCCCGTCGGGACTTCAACCAAAAATGGCTTGACTCCTATGGTAATAATTTCGTATATTATGTAAAGAATGGTAAAAGCTAATTAGCTGTTTCCGTACAAGTACTCTATCATTGTTTTGACTCAACAGTACTAAAATTGGAGATAGATTTGCGGTGTTTAAGGCGGGCCTCAATCCCGAAAGGGATTTCATCACAGATGGACAAGGGGATTACTGATGCATAGCAACTACTCCATCCCTGAATATTAGGGGTCTTAAACAAGAGTACTTGTGCGGTTTTTTTTCTGATCGGTTTGTGTCTTTTTCCCTTTTCCTATTTTAGGCGTTTGATTTCAATTCAAACGCATGAACTCATTTCGAAACCCCTACGAACCGAATCCTGCCTTTAAGGAGAGAGTAGCCTACTTTTGCATGGAATACGGTATTGATCAAACGCTAAAGAACTTCAGTGGAGGCTTGGGATACCTGGCTGGCTCCCATATGCGAAGTGCTTATGATTTGAAGCAGAACCTGATTGGTATAGGCATCCTATGGAAATATGGTTACTATGATCAGGAACGGAAGCGTGACCAGGGAATGGATGTCCTCTTGATGGAACGTTATTACAATTTCCTGAAGGATACCGGGATTACTTTTGACATATCGGTGGATCGACACCCTGTGAAGGTGAAAGTGTGGTATCTGTCTCCACATTTGTTTAAAACGGCTCCCATCTATTTGTTGTCTACTGATGTTCCGGAAAATGATTATCTGGCACAGACGATCTGTCATCGCCTATATGATTCGGACACAGCGGCCAAGATTGCCCAGTATATCCTGTTGGGACAGGGGGGTATGAAGCTGCTGGAAATACTTAGGTATAACCCCAAAAAGATTCACCTTAATGAGGCCCATGGGCTAACTGCGGCTTTTTATGATTATTACAATCACAGAAACCTGGAGAAAATTCGCAACAAGTTTGTCTTTACTACTCATACACCTGTACCGGCAGGAAATGAGGAGCACGATATCACTTTCTTGAAGAAGATGGGCTTTTTTCATGATACGCCATTAGATGAGATCAGGAAAATGACTCAAACCAATGGACCCTCGTTTAATCTTACACTGGGTGCGCTCAAGTTGTCTGGCAAGGCCAATGGTGTGTCGCGCATGCATGGGAAAGTAGCTCGTGAAATGTGGTCTTCACACAAGGGGATTGCTCCCATCGATCATGTGACCAATGCCCAGCATAATGGATATTGGTCCGACAAGGAACTTGACGAGTGCCTTCAAAACAAAGACCGTGAGGGGTGGCAAAAGCGAAAGCATGAGATGAAACGTGCTCTCTTTCAGGTAGTAGCAGATCAGACCGGTAAAATCTTTGACCCGGAAGTGCTTACGATTGTCTGGGCACGGAGGTTTGCACCTTACAAAAGAGCAGAATTGCTTACCTGGGATCAAGGTGCTTTCGAAAAACTAATCCAGGATCGCAGCAGACCGGTCCAGATTATCTGGGCGGGTAAACCGTACCCAATGGATTATAGGGCAATCGAGACTTTCAATAGCCTGGTGGCAGTGAGCAGAGGACATGGAAACATTGCCACATTGGTGGGATATGAGTTGCACCTGTCCAAACTGTTGAAGCAGGGTGCGGACATTTGGTTGAATACACCCAGAGTTACCCGGGAAGCTTCCGGAACAAGCGGTATGACCGCGGCTATGAACGGTACCCTCAATTTTTCCACTTATGATGGCTGGATTCCGGAGTTTGCCAGGCATAAACACAATGCCTTCCTGATCCCCACAGCAGATCTCAATCAATCTTTGGAGGATCAGGATCGTACCGACCTTACCAACTGCTACCGGATCTTGAATGAAGATATTTTACCCATGTATTATCATGACCGGCAAGCCTGGATGTCCATGGTAGAAAACAGTATGTCCGAGATCCGACCCTTCTTCGATTCTGAAAGGATGGCACGAGAGTATTACGAAAAAATGTACCGTTAATACCATATCTTTAAGTTTATGCGATTCCCTTCTCCTATTCCTGTCAGTCATTTGGCAGAACGATTTAATGCAAAGCTTCTTGGTGATGAACAACAATTTGCTCACGGCATCAATGAAATACACAAGGTGGAGCATGGTGATATTACTTTTGTCGATGTTGAAAAATATTACCGTGCCAGCCTTGAGTCCGCCGCTACGATTATTCTGATTAATAAGGAGGTTGAATGTCCACCAGGCAAGACCCTTCTGGTTGTAGATAATCCTTTTGATATGTACAATAGCCTGGTAAAGGAGTATCGTCCCTTCAGGCCATTGACCCAGATGATTTCAGATAGTGCCACCATAGATCCAACAAGCGTGATTGAGCCTAATGTAATGATCGGGCATGAGGTGAGGATCGGAAAGCATTGTCATATTCAGGGAAACACTTACATCGGAAACCACACGACTATTGGTGATCGGGTAACCGTAGAGGCCGGATCGGTTATTGGAACAGATGCTTTTTACTACAAAACCAAAGAGGATCATCATGAAAAATGGTGTAGCGGGGGAGATGTCATTATTGAAGATGATGTATGGATAGGAGCTGCCTGTACCATCAATAAAGGTGTGTCGGGATCTACAATTATTGGCAGGGGAACCAAGCTGGACTCACAGGTTCATGTTGGTCATGGTGCCGTGATCGGTGAGCATTGCCTGCTGGCAGGACAGGTCGCGGTAGGTGGTAAAGTTCGATTGGGTAAGTTTGTAAAAGTGTACGGTCAGGCCGGAATCGCTGATAGTCTTACTGTAGGCGATCGGGCTATTATCTATGCACAGGCGGGTGTGTTAAAAGACCTGGAAGGTGGTAAGGCCTATTTTGGTATCCCAGCCGAGGATGCAAGGCTGAGATTTAGAGAATTGGTGGCCATCAGGTCACTGCTCAAGAAATAGATTCCATGCTTAAGGGGGTGTCAATCAGGGTAACCGGGAAAGTACAGGGGGTGTGGTTTCGAAGAAGTACTCAGCTGAAAGCCAGGCAACTTGATCTCAAGGGCTGGGTGCAAAATGAGCCTGATGGTTCGGTATTAATGGAAGCATTTGGCTATGCTGAAAACCTGCAAAAATTGTTGGAATGGTGTCATCACGGACCTGAGCATGCCATCGTTGAGGAAGTTGTTCATCGGCAAATCCCTTTCCGGGAACATCCTGGTTTTGATATCATCAGAAGCTGAGCAACCTCCTTTCAAGCTTCAACCTTCAACCCTAAACCTTAAACCCTAAGAAAGCCACATATCAAATGTCCTGCGGTATTTCTTGGTTACCGGATGTTGAATACCCAACAACCTGAAAAGAGCAATGCCCACTTTTCTGGGCAAATCATCTGCATACGATTTGTCGATGGATACGGCCTCTATAATACTCTCAGCCGCCTTCTCCATATTTTCATTCCTTACAGCTTCGGCTACATTTTTCATGGTTTCGCTGATCTTCCCATTTTCGGTGGAGTAGTCAGCGTCTGCCAGGTGCTGTAGAACCTGTAGGTCCTGAGCAACCTCGTAGTGTTCATCTGCCATCTTTACCTCTCCAAGGAGCGTTTTGGCCCGGTAGGGGTCTCTAAACGCCACCAGTTTTGCCAGCCTAACCCTAGCTTCCTTGTGGTCGGGATAATCCGATAGAAAAGTTTCCAGCAAGGGTACATCATCCTGTGTTGGGTCCTCCAACATGGTAACGAGGGTCTTCCAGGCCTTGCTACCGGCAGTAGGGAGGTTTTCATTTAACCAAAGTTCAATCTGGTGTTTGGGTAAAGCACCTGCAAATTCAGAGATGACCTCACCTTCGTAGAAAAGTTTGACATTGGGAATGCTACGGATGCCGTAATCCATAGCAATCTCCTGTTCTTCCTCAGTATTGACCTTTACCAGTTCCCACTTTCCTGCGCTTTCGTCAGCCAATTCTTCAATAACGGGGCCCAATACCCGGCAGGGACCGCACCATGGCGCCCAGAAATCCACGACTACTGGGTTTTGATAACTTGCTTCTACAACTTCAGAATTAAAATCCATGTTGCAAAGTTACCCACTAATCCTGTGAATTCAAGTGGTCTTTCCCCTTTTTAAGTTAGACCTGAAGTAAAGCAAATAAGCACTGCCGGCTATTAGAAACCCCAGGAATTCCCTCACCAGTTCTATGTAGGGGGATTCTGCTTTCATCGATCTGGTTATGGAAGGCATGCCATGGGTAAGCCAGTTGATAAAATCAGGGATGAGTATCAAGGTACCTACTGAACAGGCAACAACGCCCAGGATGCTTATCAACCTGACATCTCGATTAGCCAGATAAAAACCGGCAGTAACTGCAACACCAAGGTAGATAGTGACCCATCCATATGGGTCGGGATCATTTAGCTGGACGACAGCAAAGGTTACAAATAGTAGAATAACCCCGATATGTAATAATTTCATTCAAAATGATTTTGTCGTAAGTGGTATCAGACCTGGCGGTCATTTCATCCTACCACATGAGCAACAGGAACAGAAATCTACAAACCAATAATCTTGCGGTTGAGTTCTTCATCTGGCCCACCACCTGCAAAATCATCAAAGGCTTTTTCAGTGACGGTAATCATATGGTCCCTGATAAAAGGTGCCCCTTCTTTGGCTCCCTGGTCACCATCCTTGATACAGCATTCCCACTCGAGGACGGCCCAACCGTCATAGTCATATTGAGCCAGTTTGCTAAAAATTGATTTGAAATCAACCTGGCCATCTCCCAGGGACCTGAACCTTCCAGCGCGGTTTACCCAATCCTGAAAACCACCATAAACTCCCACTCTTCCAGATGGATTAAATTCCGCATCTTTTACGTGGAACATCTTAATAAACTCATGATAGATGTCAATATAAGCCAGGTAGTCCAACTGTTGCAGAACAAAGTGACTGGGATCATAAAGCAAATTGGCTCTGCTGTGCTGGTTAGTGGCTTCCCGAAACATTTCGAATGAAATCCCATCGTGCAGATCCTCACCAGGATGAATTTCATAGCAAACATCTACGCCACATTCATCAAAATAGTTAAGGATGGGAATCCAGCGATCAGCCAGTTCTTTAAAGGCGGTCTTGACCAACCCCTCCGGTCTTTGTGGCCAGGGATAAACTGTATGCCAGATCAAGGATCCTGAAAAAGTAGCGTGTACATCAATCCCCATGTATTCACTGGCTTTGGCGGCATACTTCAACTGTTGCACAGCCCATTCTGTCCTGGCTTTTGGATTATTGCGCACCTCAGGCGGAGCGAAACCATCAAACATCTGATCGTAGGCCGGATGAACGGCGACCAGTTGACCCTGTAAATGAGTAGAGAGTTCAGTGATCTGAATGCCAAATTCGGCAGCCCGACCTTTGAATTCATCACAATAGTCCTTGCTTTCCCCGGCTTTTTTCAGGTCGATGATACGACCGTCCCAGGTGGGTATTTGTACACCTATATATCCAAAGTCAGCCGCCCATTTACACAGGCCTTCCAGACTATTGTATGGAGCTTCGTCTCCGGCAAATTGTGCTAGGAAAATTGCTGGTCCTTTTATGTTTTTCATCTTTTTTGCGAATTAATTGGTTGAGAAACTGGGTCAATCTGGTTTACTACTCATCAAAGGGAGTCCATTTCTGATCACTCTTACCCGATTCGACTACTTTATAAATGAATTGCATTCCGCGTACGCCATCACTGACTGAGGGAAAATCCTGGTACACAGGATCGACTTCTGTGCCTTCAATACGAGCCCGCACGCATTTGGCAAAATTGCGATAGATGCTGGCGAACGCTTCCAGGTAACCTTCGGGGTGACCGGCGGGAATCCTGATGTGCGCCTGCGCACTATTTGAAAGCTCGCCAACTCCCGTGCGCATAATTTGCATCGGTTGATCCTGGTATTTCACCATCAGGCTGTTAGGTTCCTGCTGATGCCATTCGAGACCAGCCTTCGTTCCATAGATCCTGATCTTTAGGTTGTTTTCCTCTCCCACTGATATCTGGCTGGCAAACAATATACCCACTGCCCCGTTATCAAAATGCAAGAGGACATTTCCATCATCATCTAATAACCTGCCCGGAACCATAATCGACAGGTCAGCACACATCTCTTTGATCTTCAGACCTGAAATATATTCAGCCAGGTTTTCAGCATGGGTTCCGATATCACCCATACTACCGGCAATACCACTTCGTTTGGGGTCGGTACGCCAGGCAGCTTGCTTGGAGTCAGTATCTTCCAACTTGGTACTCAACCATCCCTGTGGATATTCCACTACAATTTTCCTGACCTCACCTATGGTTCCGTCCTTGACCATTTGTCTGGCCTGTTTTACCATGGGATATCCCGTATAATTATGAGTAAGGGCAAAGATTAACCCGGTTTCGGACACCGTTTTTTCCAAATCCAGTGCCTCTTCCATATCGAAAGCGAGAGGTTTATCACAGACCACATGAAATCCATTTTCCAGGGCCATTTTAGCAGGGCCATAATGAACATGGTTGGGAGTGACAATGGACACAAAATCCATCCTTTCGGATTCAGGCAATTCTTTTTCTTTGGTAATCATCTCCTGGTAGCTGGCATAAACCCGGGAAGGGTCGAGGTAGAGGTCTTCGCCTGAAGCTTTCGATTTTTCAGGATCACTGCTAAATGCGCCACAAACCAATTCGATTTCACCATCAAGGGCAGCAGCCATTCGGTGTACAGCACCTATAAAAGCACCTCTTCCACCGCCTACCATGCCCATTCTTATTTTTCGACTCATGATCGTATTTGTTTTTATTGTCAGGACCAAAATATTCGTTATTCAGCGCGTTGGTCATCAGGAAAGTATCGGACCCTTCTGGTCAAATAGGTGGCTGAAAAACGGATGATAATTATAAGCATATTTTTAATATCACTCAAAACAGAGTGGTGAAAATCAAGAATTCGTTTATTTTTAGCGGCTCAGCTTTAATTATTTGTCAACAAACCACTGCTATTTATGAAGATTGTGAAAGGAGATCAGGAATATTTTCCAGGAATAGGTCAAATTGAATTTGAAGGAGCATCCTCAGATAACCCATTGGCATATAAATATTATGATGCACACCAGGTGGTTGATGGGAAAAGTATGAAAGATCATTTTCGGTTTGCTGTTGCCTACTGGCATAGCTTCTGCAATGAACTTTCCGATCCATTTGGACCGGGTTCTCGCAACATGCCCTGGTTGGTAAGTGAAGATCCTATGCAAAGGGCATACGATAAAATGGATGCCGCTTTTGAGTTTATTACCAAAATGGGAATTCCGTATTACTGCTTTCATGATTTTGATCTGGTAGACGAAGGTGATTCTATCGCTGAAAGCGAGCAACGCCTGCAGAAGATCGTGGCTTATGCGAAAGAAAAACAGGATGAGTCAGGTGTGAAATTGTTGTGGGGTACAGCCAACCTTTTTGGCAACCCCAGGTATATGAATGGGGCAGCGACTAATCCCGATTTCCTGGTCCTTGCTCATGGAGCTACCCAGGTAAAAAATGCATTGGATGCCACCATTGCACTAGGTGGCGAAAACTACGTTTTCTGGGGTGGACGTGAAGGTTATATGTCGCTCCTCAATACCAATATGAAACGCGAGCTGGATCATATGGCTCAATTTCTGCACATGGCCCGGGACTACGCCCGGAGAAATGGCTTTACCGGGACATTTTTGATTGAACCCAAGCCTATGGAGCCGATGAAGCATCAGTATGATTTCGATTCTGCCACTGTGGTTGGTTTTTTGAAGAACTATGGACTTGACCAGGATTTCAAGATCAACGCAGAGGTAAATCACGCTACCCTTGCCAGTCATACCTTTCAGCACGAATTACAGGTGGCTGCAGATGCGGACATGCTGGGTAGTATTGATGCCAACCGTGGTGATTACCAAAATGGCTGGGACACGGATCAGTTTCCAGTAAACTTATACGAACTAACACAGGCTATGCTGGTCATTCTGGATGCCGGTGGGCTGGGACAGGGTGGCGTTAATTTTGATGCCAAGTTGCGAAGGAATTCCACTGATTTAGAGGATCTCTTCCTGGCTCATATCGGAGGTATGGATGCATTTGCCCGGGCATTGTTGATTGCAGACAGAATCAGGAAAAAGTCAGACTACTTGCAACGTCGTGAGGAACGATACAGTTCTTTCGATCACGGTTATGGTAAAATGTTCGAGGATGATAAACTTACACTGGAAGAATTGCGGGAGTTTGCTGTTGAAAATGGAGAACCTGCCCAGAAGAGTGGTAAGCAGGAAATGATGGAAAATCTTATCAATCAGTTCATCTGAACTGGAAAGACAGGATGGCATAAATAAAGCATATGGCCGTATTTATAGGCAGCCTGTCCGGACATGAAGGTGTAGAAATTTGATGTACAAACTGGTCGCAATCCGGATAATGATGTCATAAGGGATTAATCCGGGTTAAACCGGGAATATGCATTAGAATTCCTATTGCGAGCCAAATTTGCTTCAAATACGGGCACATAAGCACTTTTTGATTCTCACCATGATGGTGACCATGGCCAACCCACCCGCTTTCGCGGTTTCCTCATTTCGAGCACTGTCGTACTCGACTCTGCGAGATCATTCGGTCATGAGTCAAAAAGTCCTTGGAGCACCCGTCTTTATTGCCTATTTGGCTCTCATGACGTGATCCCAACGCATATTCCCGGTTAAAAGTCATGCACCCATTATTGATGACCGGAACCAAAAAAAAGGATTGCATTCTGAATGCAATCCTTTTTCTAATCCCGGATGAAACTATAATGATTTTTGTGTCAAAGTGCTAGGCAGTAGCTGCGGACACATCTGCAGATCCCTCACGTTTCTTCATCCAGAAGTATAGGATAGTGAAGAGAACTATCAATGCCAATGGGACCAATGCCATGGTGGACAAAGTCATTTGACCCGTTACGACCGACAATTCGTCACCCGAAAGACCCATTTCTTCTGCCACCATACGGTTTTTATCGATGAGCCCTCCGAAAATGGGCATGACCAGCCCTGATGCAAACATGCCCATCGCTCCCACTATCGACATTCCCAGGGCACCGCTTTCCGGAATATAACGAGCGACAAAGCCAATCATATTGGGCCAGAAGTAGGCAATTCCCAAACCATAGACAATGGCTGCAATGTAGACCATGGCTCCGGATTGGTTACTCAACAGAAACAGACCAATCGTGGCCAATACTGCCGAGCCCAACAGGACACCAGTAGTGTTAAATTTGGCTACTACCTCACCTCCGAAATATCTCGCGACTGTCATCAATCCAAAGGTCAGTGCCATTACCAACATAGGTGTTGCACCACTTCCTTGCAAGGTGATTGGTACCCAGTTATTAGGTCCGAATTCGGAGATGGCTGTGAAGCACATACACAAGAGAATGAAAAGGAAAAGCGGAGTAAAAATCGAATTGATATTTCCGGAAAGACTGGCAGCTTCAGATACCTTTGGTTCCGGCCATTTCTCACCAAAAAACAAGTACGCATAAATTACCGTGGGTACCAGGATAAAACCAACCTGCATCTGCCAGCCCCATCCCATGGAAGTCATAGCCTGGGATAGCAAGCTACCCACAAGAATACCTCCCGGAAACCACATGTGAAATCGATTAAGCATCTTACTGATCTTATCTCCTTTATAGGCATCGGCAATCATCGGGTTACAGGCGGCTTCAGTACAGCCATTTCCAAGCCCTATCAGTAGTGATGAGACCAACAGTATAAAGTAGCTACCGGCAAAGATGGTGAGTAATATACCCGCGGCATGTGCAAAGAAGGCAAATTGCATAATTATGGCACCCCCCACTTTGTGATAAATTAGACCACCAATGATCATTGAAATGGGAAATCCCCAAAACCACATCTGATTAATAAAACCAAGTTGCGTGGCAGACAACCCCAATTCAGTTTCCAACTGAGGCATTACACCTGCTCTGATACTGAAAGAAAATGCCGTAGTGATTAGGGCAAAGCAACTGCCATAAAAAAGTCGTTTGTCGTTTACCATCGTTAATTTTTCGTTTTCAAAATTGAAGTTTGTATTTGATTTCATTCCCACTTCCTGGAAACGAGTTTGTTGTGGTTGCAAGGGTGCCGCATAAGCATAAGGGAGTAATCTTTCGTCTTAGACCAATCCGGTTATGTCTTATTTGGCAAGGACTCTAAAATGAGAAATTTTTTTTAGAAACTGTCAAATTAATATAAGATCAAAATGAGGGAAACTCTGAGTGCTATCGGGTATGTTTTGATCCTGTAAAATGATTCTTGGTCTGCCACCTCCCATAGGTGGCTGGTATTTACTACTTTCGAAACAAAGCAGAAATTATGAATGATCTGAATGGAAAGACGGCCATTATCACAGGAGGAAGTAAAGGAATAGGATACGGTATAGCTGAAGCCATGGTAGTGAAGGGAATGAATGTAGTTATCACTGGACGAGACCAATCGGCACTGGATCAGGTAGTGACAAGACTCAATGAACAGGGGCCTGGTGAGGTTTATGGAGTGGCATCCGATGTCCGAAAGTTAAAGGATGAACAAAAGGTCGTCAGTAAAACTCTCGACAAATTTGGGGCGGTCGACATACTGGTAGCCAATGCCGGTGTGGGGATATTTGCTCCCATTGACGAAATAACCGAAGATCAGTGGCATGATGTAGTGGATACTAATTTGACCGGAGTTTTTAACAGTGTAAAAGCGTGTGTGGATGCATTAAAGCGCAGCAAGGGATACATTATTACTATCGCTAGTCTTGCAGGGACTAATTTCTTTTCAACCGGCGCTGCGTATAATGCTAGTAAATTCGGTTTGGTTGGCTTTACCCAGGCCATTATGTTGGATTTGAGGCGAAAAGGGGTTAAAGTGAGCACCATTATGCCCGGATCGGTGGCAACCTATTTCAATGATCGTACACCAGGTGAGGAGGATGCCTGGAAAATCCAGCCCGAAGACATTGGTCAGATGGTGATTGATCTGCTACAAATGCCGGCAAGAACACTGCCAAGTAAAGTTGAAGTCAGACCTTCTATTCCCAAGTAATTAGGATAATTAAAGGTTTTACCAGCTACCAGCTTTTACAGTTCACGGATTTTAATGTTTTTAAAGGAGACCTCATCATGGTGATCCTGGAGTGCAATATGGCCTTTTTGAAATTGGCCAAAACCGGCCATATCCTTGAATTTGCTATCGGCTATCATTTGCTTCCACTTTTCATCGAACATGGTAAAAGTTACTACTTCGTGATCATTTAGAAAAAATGATGCGTTCCCATCTTCGATACGAATCATAACGTGGTTCCACTCTCCGGCAGGTTTCACCACTTCCTCATCGCAGGCGATAAGGTCATATAGGTCACCCGCTCTATGGGTGTGAATCTTGGCATCAGGATGGCAGGTGTTGTCCAGTATTTGCATTTCTGGTCCCGTGTGATAAGTCCGGTCATATGCTGGATCCTCCTGTACATTAAACATGACACCGCTGTTGCCACATTCCGAAATCTTCCAGTCCAGGACAAATTCATAGTTCTCGTATTGTCCTTCCGTTATGATATCACCGCCATCGATAACTCTGGTCCTTCCATCGTCATCCGTCTCTTTTTTTAGCGTAAGAGCACCCTGTTCAACCTTCCAGCTGGTTCCTATACCGTCCTTTCTGTAATTTTTCCACCCCTCGGTATTCTTACCATTAAAGAGTAATTTCCACCCCTGTGATTCCTCTTCAGGACTTAAGGAGTTATCTGGCAACTGGGCTGTGGCAAATTGCTGGGTAGCAAACAGAATTACAAGAGTTATCCACTTTATCATAGGTCTATCTTTATCTTGGGTGTAATTTATTGAAAATAATGTACTCTGGTCATCAGAAATGGTAAGACAAACTAAAGGGTACCTCTATTTACTCCTGAAAGCGGAAAATCTTGATCAAAAGCGAGCAAGACAAAGCTTGAGGAAGGAGGATAGCCAAAGCTATCTGACTGACCTGTCTCCCTCTGGGAGACAATCAATGAAGTATTGAGAAGCTTTTCATCAAACCAATCCGCTGGCAAGCGGATTATTTTACCTTGAGGGGGTTAATAGAGGTGCCCTAAAGGACTGTTTTGGACTAAAGTTGTAATGCTGAAATGAGTTAATGGCCCTGGAAAATCGATTTTTATCCAATCTGCTGTTGGTGGTTAGTGTAAACCTCCTGATCAAGCCTCTCTACATATTTGGTATTGATCGTACCGTTCAAAATACGGTAGGCCCTGAGGAGTATGGTCTTTATTTTGCCTTACTCAACCTGGTTTACTTATTCCAGATTTTTAATGACCTGGGGATTCAGAATTTCAATCACAGTGTTTACAGCAAATTCGACTATCTGATACCCAAGTATCTGCCGAGAATACTAGGCACCAAGTTTCTGTTGTCCCTGGTTTTTCTTCTGATTATTGTCTTGTCGGGTCTCTTGCTGGGGTATACTGGTCTTTCAGTGAGGATGATTCTGTTATTGGCATTCAATCAGGTTCTTGCCTCGTATCTCATCTTTTTCCGTACCAATCTTTCTGCCAGAGGCTATTATTCTTTGGATAGTGTCCTGTCTGTGTTGGACAAAAGTATCATGATTCTGGTTGTGGGCTACCTATTATGGTTTGTGCCATCTGGTGATTTTAACATTTTCCGGTTTATCCTGGCTCAAACCTTGTCATTTGTGCTGGCCGTGACTGTAGCGATCTTTCTATTGCGGTACTACCGTGTTGTTTCCCTGCGGAAGATCAGGATTGATTGGAAGTACAGTAGATGGATTCTCAGAAAGAGTTTTCCCTATGCACTGGTTTTGTTGCTAATGACTTTATATACCAGGATGGATGGGGTCATGCTGGAAAGGCTCCTGACTGATGGCAGAGAGCAGGCCGGAATCTACGCAGCATCTTACCGAATTCTCGACGCCTTTGCTATGCTGGGGTTATTATTTGCTGGATTGCTCTTACCCATGTTCTCTAAGGAAATTGCAGCCAAATCGAATCAGATTCATTCTTTGGTGAAAGTGGCAACCTCCATTATTTGGGCCATATCGGTTGCCGTTGTAGCTTCTTGTGTAGCCTTTGCCGATCCCATAATGCAATGGCTTTATGTTGATGCAGATTCTTATTACAGTGAGGTGTTTCGCTGGGTGATGGGTAGTTATGTAGCAATCTGCCTGGCTTATATCTACGGAACCTTACTGACGGCCAATGAGAGTATGACTAGCATTGAAAGCACCAACACATGAGGATCACTGTTGACGAGTTCTGGAAAACTTATGCGTTTCAACCCTATGAGTTAATACAGGGTCAGGTCGTCAAATCCAAAACATTGGGATTCCGCTAT
>JAUILF010000518.1 GCA_030433135.1 Bacteroidia bacterium
GACAACTACCCAGGGTACACAGATAAATGCAAACAACAGCATTATGTGTAATTCACAGGTCTATTACCGCGCTCAAAACGAAATTAATCTTCTACCGGGATTTGAAATTTCTTCTCAAGCAGTTTTTCGGGCCGTCATTGGTTCCTGCACAGAGTAATCAGAACCATGTATGTTTGAATAGCTTTGAAATTTAGCCGATATTGGTTCTAGCCCCTCCAATGCTTTCAGGCTGGAAATCCTCAGGAATGTGAAAAGTAAGTTTGTCAACGCGGGATACGTATTAAAATCCAGGATCGCTGTACTCAACCCCAAAAAGGAAATTCAAAGCAACCCTGTCTATTTTATCCACATCCCCAAAACCGCCGGTACAACTTTTCTGCGCCTTCTCTACGCCAGTGAAGATCATGCACTGATCTTCCCCAACGCATACGAACATTTCATCAAAAATCACGGTCAACATCTCCACCCCAAGGATATCATGGGAGATGAAGCATTGAAAAAAGAGCTGCAATACAGAAAATGGATTGTGGGACACTTCACCTACCCCATGATACACGATTTATCAACGGATCCAAAGATGATCACATTCCTTCGTAAACCTTTTGATCGCATTGTCTCCGAAATCGCTCACTTAAAAACCAGGAGTGTTGATTACTCACATTTGACAATTTCAGAAATTATTACCCGGCGCAAAGAGATTATGGGTTGCCGAAGTGCCACCTCATTTGGCTATGTGCCCCGGCTCCAAAACCTGGATGAGGCCATTGAGCATCTGCATCAATGCACCTTCGTCGGTCTCACTGAGGCCTATCAGGAATCCCTCGAGAAGTGCAACCAGCTAATGGATACTCGATTTAAGGCCAGCACTCATCAAAACGTAGGTGATCATGAGCTGAGGAGTGAGATTGTCGATTTACACGGTGATGAAATCAGCCAAATGACAGAAGTTGACACCAAATTCTACGCGGCTGGACTCAAGATTTATCAAAATCAGTAACTGTCTGCTTTAGATAGAAAAGAGAACAGAAGCTGATACATGGCATACAATTCCCAGCCAAAAGGAATATAGCCCAAATAACCTGGTAAAGGCATTTCAAATACATACCAGAAGTCCACAAAAGGGATATGATATACCCACTTTGGTGAGGAGTAGAAGTTCCACATCTCCCAGAAGAACCCACAGACCAGCGTCCCTGCAGCCAGGCTGAATATCATTCGCCAATCCCCCTGTCCGGTCTGCCGTAAAAGAGATGGTTTTCCCCTCCAGTAATTGATCGGATCAAAAATAAAAAACAGTGACATCCAGACAAGAGGTGCTCCCACCTCAGGCCGCCACCATGTAACTGCCAACATCACCCATCCCAGTACATGCAAGATAAATAGACTCGGATTGTTCCACTTCAGGACGACCCGTTGACCTATACCAACAATCAAGTCAAGATTTCTGAAAAGGGCACTTGTGGCAAACACTGCCGGAATTACAATGGCGAAGTTAAGCGAGCACCAGGCTGCATATGCAAAAGTTGAAAATGAGTCAACAGGAAGGTATTCCCAGTACCCGGTACGCTCATTAATCCATTCGAACACCCACCAAACCGGAGAAGATACCAGGAACAGGAACAACCAGCTTTTGAAATCATTGGCTACCAAGTCGTATCCGGAATTTCGGCTCAGCACGGCTTCCATTAACAATATATACCCCAGCCACAATGGAAAAAAGCCCCAGTGGGTTCTAAGTCCATCCAATTCCCAATTGAGTGCCCAAAACACACTGACCAATAATAATCCAAACCATCCATACCAGGGGAACGTAGCATTTTCATGGGTTGCTCTTTCAAATGGATATGCCTTCACGATAGTGCCAGTAGATGTCTAACTAAATCATGGAGAATGCTCACCATTCATTTCCATTTGGTTCAAAACAGATTTTATCGCCCTTATTTCCTCAACATCACTCTCCCAGACCACAGTTCCCTGCGGGCCAGTTTGCGTGGTTATATGAAATGGGTCGTGCATCGGCTCGCGTTGTAGCGTTTTCTTGGCTGAACCATGACATTCGACACAACCTGTGAATTGCATCAATTCTTTCACATTAGTACTATTGACACCAGCACCAGCCAATATTTGAACAGCACCCTGTGCATGCTCAACCAACTGTCTCAACAATGACTTACCTTCCAGCGCAGACTTTGCCTGCCCTGATGTCAAAATCCGATCAAACCCAAGATCTGCGATGAGTTCAAGCGTTTTCAACGGCTGGGCCATCAGATCAAATGCCCTGTGAAAAGTCAGGCTCATTTCCTCAGCGGCGTCTACCAAAGCCTTAACAGCCTGCACATCAATATGGCCATTGGTATTGAGGCAGCCAATCACGACCCCTTCGACCCCCAAGGCTGAGCACTGCTTTATAGAAGACACCATCTCACGAACTTCGTATTTGTCATAGGTAAAGTCCCCCAACCTTGGTCGGATCAGTACATGAACCGGAAGAGCCACCTCCACTTTTACCGATTCAATCAATCCGACCGAAGGGGTAAGTCCTCCTGTTTGCAGGGCAGTACAAAGTTCAATACGGTCAGCACCGCCATCTCTGGCAGCCAGACAGGATTGTAATGAATGGGCAGCTATTTCTAAAGTAAACATCAGTGAAGGCATTTTTTTATCTTGACGCCATGATAAAAGCGAATCTAGTTAAAAGTCTATTCTTATTGGCTTTGGTCACGATGATTGCCTGCCAAACTGGTGGTGAGGATATCAACTGGGTAGATCAAGACCTGCTTGAGTATGGTGTACCGATTACTATTCAGATGCCCGATAGTGCAGATATCAAAGTGATGGATTGGGGTGTTCAGAAAGATATTACCGTGATCGGTGAGGACTGGTACAATCTGCAGGTTTTCAGTTCCCGGGCATCTACTCATAATAAGTCGAAACTCAAGACAGAATTGCTATCAGCTGTTCAACAGGGATCCTATTTTTCTGAGGTAACCCTGGACGAAGAGGATGGATTTATTTTTGAAATGCAAATTGATACCCTATTGAATTATGATTTCAGGCATGTAAAAATTCAGGGTGATCAGGAATACGTTTTCCAGGCAGGCATGTCCGGAACTTATACCCGTGAGCAGGTAGAAAAACTCTACGAGATATCCAAAGCAGCAAGGTAGTTGCCGATTTCGGAATCAGCATTCACCATTAT
>JAUILF010000100.1 GCA_030433135.1 Bacteroidia bacterium
CCTCCCTGCAGTAACAAGAAGAGTCTTCGAATGGCACATAAGTATCTACTTCATTACCATCAATATCCAGGTAATTGCCATAGGGGCCCTCCCACACTTTTTGGTATCCACCAAAAATCGCATCCAGGGCCTCTAAGGCTGCTGCGTCTTTTTCTTCAGCCAGGTCAATAATGGATGCAATACTCAGCGGCAGGCTTTGGCCTTCCACATCGTACAGGGGAGTCTTGTATATTTTACAGCTAATGTCTATATCCTCTACATCGTGCACTACCTGGGCCGGTTGCTGGTCCTCTACCCAAACATCCATCCAACCAATGGTCCAGTTACACCAATAGTCCATAGCCAATACTTCCACCTTGACCGAACTACAGGCATCCTCACAATCAAAGGGTACGGCATCGCTCCAACCACCACCGATCTGTTCGTAGGTTTCCAACAGGCTGTGGTCAAACTTGAAGTCTTCTTCTTCAACGATTTCAGGCTCGTACGGCTCAGGGTGGATGTCCACAGGCTCAAAGTAACTTTCTATCTCATCTGAACACTCCTGGATCATTTTCAAAACATCCTCTTTCTTGCCGTAGTAGGTGCTGTCACAATGCAGGGTGCCGTGCTTGATCAGACTGTACATCCAGGAATTGTACATAATATTGGTACAAGGTTCGGGATCTTCTTTCCAGTCCCATAATTGAGCTGCATAGTGAGCTTCAACTTCATCAATCTCTTTATCGGTTTCCAGGTATGCTTTCCATAAGGTATCATGGTGCTCAGATACGCAGACCGGCTTTAGGCTGTCACACAGATCGACACAGGCATCGTACCAGTCAGCCCTTCGTACCAATAATAGGTTGACTTCACAATTATCCTCACTTCCTTCGTCAAAAGTCTCCGCATCTACCCACACTTTCTTACCGGACAATGCCACGGTTACTCCTTTGTCCAACACCACTGTAGGGCGCGTTCTGTCCTTGACCAGCATATAGCAAGAGTCCAGGCTCATATTGTGGCAACTGTCATACGCTTCGTAGTAAATGGTATAGGGGTCTGCAGAGTGAGGCAGCGCTATCCGGTCATGTGATTCATAGCAATCTCTTTCCGGCACATAATCCAGAACATAGGTTCCAAATCCGGGCACCCTGGCTTTGACCGTCATGACACCTGACCAGTCATCCTGTACAGATACATCAGGTACGTAGACATGGGCTTCACATTCGTTGGGTGAGGTATTAACGACTTTGATCGGCTTGATGGTCGTGTATGCCCTGCCCTCAAGGCCATCCAGAGATCTTTGTGAGAAGCAAAACTCATCGCCCTTTCTCAATTCAAGTATCTTATAACCGGTCTGCACTAAGGCACTGTCTGCCAGTGAATCTCCATGTGTCAATTGAAAGAATTTGCCATTTAGCGTATAGCCAAACGGATCATAATAGGCATGTGTATTCTCTGACCTGTATTCCCATGCAAAAGCCATTGTAGTATCTTTGGGTACAGTGACACAGATCTCGGTAGACTGATCGTCAAATCCATCATCGTTCCCCACCAGGGAAAGATGGTAAGGATCCCAATCGTAATCTACATAACCATCTCCGGAAATATTTTCATACCAATAGTCAAGGTCAAAAACACCATTGAACAAGACCGGATCTTTGCAGTGGACCACCGGTGGCAGGGTGTCGAGATCCATCAGCCAGAATACACACTTCCAGTATCCATCTCCCAGGTTTTCCGCAGAATTAGGAGGTGTTCCTGCCGGAGTAGGTACAATGCAGGTGGTCTGTGGCATTCCGTAGCAGGATTGCTTGATATCGACAGATATCCGATATTGAATTGAACAGTCCACTTTGATCCTTTCCTTCTCCAGGTGGACAGCCAAACCACATTTTTCGTCAAAAATCCTTTCATAAATCTCGAGGTTGCCGTCCTGGTTTGTATCCTGAAATTCCAACAAAGGAACATCGATGCATCCACCAGCCGGATCGAGTGGATTTAAAGGAATGGTTATATATGGTCCTACCAGTGAGTCAATATTGGTGCAATAAATAGTATCAGTAAGTGTACACCAAATGTTGTTTTCGGTGATCTGGGGTAACTTAAACACATACAATGTATCAAAGCCCACAGCTCTGATACCATCCTTACCAAGTACCTCCCACTCCCGGTAGATTACCTTGGCAGTATCCTGTACCCCGTTCACACATTCGTATTGTGTAACCCAATCGGTAACAAAAGTCGGCCTCTCATTAAAAGGTTCGCATGCATTGAGCACATCAGGTGCATCAATGGGACCATCTACCAAGGGGTCATAGCAATAAATATCATACTGACGTCCCATAATAATGGCAGACTCCGTCTTCTTGAAAGTGAGTTGTGACCAGCATGCACCTTGCTCATTGCTGATATTAGCTTTCAACTCCCCGTCAACATACGTACAAGCTGGAAAACTCAACAAGCTATCCACCGGAACCACAACCGGCCCGAATACGGTAAGATCGAGTTGATTGAACAATTCAACTTCTACGGTATCAACACCTGAAGCTACATTACTAATCATCTCCTCGGGAGTCAGGTTTGCCATCCCCAAGGCATCAACACTGACATTTACATCGCGACAATTGGGTACCTGTGCCAGGGCACTGATCGTTGCCAATAAAAACAATAAAGGAGTAAAGAACCTGGTCATAGCGTTACATTTATCTGAACATATTACAAGCAAAAACAATACCAAAAGACAACATATGTCAAAATTTTAACATACATAATCAATTCATATACTTTTATGTATGAAAAACATGATTTTTAATGACTATATGTAAACAGGAATAAATAAGAATAGCAAGATCATGAGATGCGGATCGATCAGATCAATTATTTTTGTATGCTGAATAATGTGATCATGATCAAACTTCCATATATCGGTGTCTGTCTCATTCTGCTCGTGGGATGTGCCAGTGACCGGGAGGCCAAAAGAATCGAGTATGATACTTTGACCCATCACTATGATAGCTATGGGGTCCAGGGTGCATTCGTCATGTACGATGAGAATAGAAATACCTATCACTTTGTGCATGAGGAGAAAAGTGAAATTGCTTTCATCCCGGCCAGTACATTCAAGATTCTCAATTCTCTTATTGGTTTAGAAACGGGTGTGATACCGGATCCCGACCATGTTATTACCTGGGATAGTGTACCCAGAAGTGCTACATGGGATAAGGATCATGACATGCGAAGTGCTTACAAAAACTCAACCGTATGGTATTACCAGGAACTTGCCAGAGATGTTGGAGAGGAACGTATGAGTGAATGGGTTAGCCAGGCAGACTACGGAAACAAGGACATTTCCGGTGGTATCGACGTGTTTTGGTTACGGGGTTCATTACGCATTAGCCCGATGGAACAAATTAATTTTCTGCAGCGGCTTCATCAGGAGGAACTACCTTTTAGTGATGAAGCATTATCCTCCGTCAAGAATATTATGATAGAAGAAGAGGATCAGGATTATATACGTCGTGCCAAAACAGGCTGGGCTACTCAGGATGACCAGGAAGTAGGATGGTATGTGGGCTATATTGAAACCCCTGACAATGTTTATTATTTTGCCAATTGTGTTCAGATGGACACCAGCTTTACTTCAGATCCTGCACGTAAAGAAAATTTCATTGCTTCAAGGAAAGAAGTATCGTTTAAGATTCTGGACGAATGTTTGGCAAAGATAGAAGACTAACGACTTTTACCGGATAGTTATAACTTCGTTTCATGAAAGTTCTTCTCACTCCTGCATCACTAACATGTGGATTATTTTTAGTCCTGTCATTTCTTTTCGGTCAATCAGCCTGTGTTGAGGCTCAGATTCCTCATCACGAGATACATGAACAGTACGAAAGGTATAGAGAACCTGTCATTAAGGACCGGAGGTTCAAGCATAGTGACATTGTTCCAATAATTGAAGATTTACCAACCTCTCTTTTCGAAGTCAAAGTGGCCGGTCAATCTATTGAAGGCAGGGACATCTACCAGATCAAAGTCGGTACCGGTCCCACAAAAGTCTTACTATGGTCACAAATGCATGGTAACGAACCCACCGCCACCATGGCTTTGTTCGACCTTTTTCGATTTCTATCGGCTGAGGATGACATGGATCCATTAAGGGATGAAATTCTATCCGGTCTGACCCTTT
The DNA here is from genome assembly GCA_030433135.1 of Bacteroidia bacterium. GTDB lineage: Bacteria > Bacteroidota > Bacteroidia > Chitinophagales > Saprospiraceae > JABDMH01. Next base: position 4,172 of record JAUILF010000100.1, read on the forward strand.
ATTTTATTCCCATGCTAAATCCCGATGGTGCAGAGCAGTTTGCCCGGCGAAACGCAATTTCGATCGACTTGAACCGTGATGCATTGCGATTAACCAGTCCCGAATCCCGGATTCTTAAAGGGGTCAGAGATGAAGTAGAACCTGAATGGGGATTCAATTTACATGACCAAAATCGATTTTCTGCAGCCGGTAAGAATCCACAGAGTGCCAGTATATCTTTTTTGGCTCCCGCCTACAATGAAGCAAAGGACTGGGACGAAAAACGTATGGACGCCATGCAACTGATCGTAGGAATGAACGAAGTGCTTCAAAATTACATCCCGAAGAAAGTGGGAAGGTATTCAGATGCATTTGAACCACGGGCTTTTGGTGATAATATGCAGAAATGGGGGACCCGTACCATACTCATCGAAACCGGGGCTTTGCATAATGATCTTGAAAAGCAATACTTGCGACAGTTAAACTTTGTTGCCCTTTTGTCTGCCTTTGCCCAGATTGCTGAGGGAAGTTTTGAAAAGTACACGCTTGATCAGTATGAACAGATACCATTTAATAGTGGAGCCCTTCACGATCTTATCATCAGGAATGCAACCCTGGTAAAGGAAGGTCAGGAATACCTGATTGACATCGGATTTAGAAGTTCGGAGAGCAACACTGCTAACAATCGAAACTTTGTGACCAGCTACCAGATCAGTGACCTGGGTGACCTGCACAATTACTATGGATATGAGGAAGTCAATGCTGAGGGCATGAAAATTGTACCCGGCAAAGCGTACCCACAGGCATTTGAGGACCTTTCGGCTTTTAGTACGGAAGAGGTTATTGAGCTACTGCAGGATGGCTATACCACCGTTCGTATCAATAATTTCGTTTCCAGGGAGGATGAAGACATTTTCCCCCTCGAGATTCTTCAAGTTTCGCAAAAACACCAGGTCAATTTTGACCTGGGCCAGAGTCCCTCTTTTTTGCTGAGTAAGGATGGTGAGTATGTTCTGGCAGTGACCAATGGCCAGGTACTGGATTTGAATAAGCCCTCTATTGCTTTGCCAAGATAATGTGATTCCTGACAGGGTTCCATACCCGGATCTGACCCCAAACATTTGATCAGGTCCAAATCTGTACGGACACAGCCATATTTATTTTACTTTTCGGGAAAGAATACACATGCTGTACCGATTATTCATATTCTTTACCATCTTTCAGTTTCCCTATTTGCTGTCAGCCATTGAGATTATTCCTACTCCTCAAGAGGTGAAAGAACTTCCGGAAACTCTGAGGTTGGAGAACTTTTCGGGAATGGCAATTGAATCTTTTCAGACCATTGAGGACCACCCCATCGGGAGAACCATCATAAATGAGATCGGTATTTGCAACAATGAAGTATTTTCTGCTACCTCCGGTACATTGTTGCCAGTTTCATTATCGATCGATTCTGGTGGGTCTCTCCACAAAGAGGGCTATCACCTAAACATTTCAGATCAGAGTGTTGTGATCGAAGGCAAAGACCATGCAGGATTGCTGTATGGGGTACAAACCTTGCTTCAATTGTTGTATGCGCACATCGACCAGGGTGTACTTACTGGTGTGGATATTGTCGACTATCCTGATTTTACCTTTCGGGGAGTCTTTGATGATATCAGCCGGGGCCCCCTTCCGAATATGAATTTTATGAAAAAACAGATTCGGAGATTTGCCCGACTAAAAATCAATGTAATGGCCTTTTACATTGAACATGTGCTACGTACCGAAAAACATGATGACTTTGCCCCACCGGAAGCACTGACGATCAATGAACTTCAGGAATTGTCTGACTATGCGGCAGGATACAATATTCAATTTATGGGCAGTTTTCAGAGCCTGGGCCATTTTCGCAACGTTTTGAAAAGCCCGGAGTATGCTCACCTGGGAGTTAGCGATCGTATGCTTGATCCCGGTTCCTCTGCCTCCATCCAATTCCTGACAGAAGTCTATGACGAGATCATTCCCACTGCCAGTCATCCCATTTTCAACATTAATTGCGACGAGACCTATGATCTTGCCAGGGGTGCCAGGCTTAAGCAACTTTCCGACAGTATAGGGGAAGGAGGTGTTTATGCACAACATGTATCACCTCTGCTTGAACATGTAAAGGAAAAAGGAAAGAGACCTGGGATGTGGGGTGATGTTCTGTTGCACCATCCGCAGGTTTTCGATCAAATACCTGAAGAAACAGTGATTTTCACGTGGGACTATAGTGAACGTGAAGACTTTAGTGCCTGGATCGATCCCATAGTGGGCCGTGGATTTGATTTTGTAGCATGTACAGGTATCCTGAATTCCTATCGTCTTTGGCCGGATCTGGCCGAAGCCCATGGCAATATCAGGTCCTTTTCACGAGAGGCCTATGAGAAAGGAGGTCTGGGAGTCCTCACTACTGTGTGGGATGACGGAGGTCGGCATTTCTTCACTTGCGATTGGCAGGGCATCGCCTTTGCCAGTGAATATAGCTGGAATCCGGATGGTGCAGATGACTCTTCTCTCAAGATCCGGTATTCAGATATTTTCCTCCACGATGAAACTGATCAATTTTCCTCTTTAATTTCAAAACTGGAAGCGCTTCAATCAACCGATCGACTTCATCGACTCGACAACACCCTGATCAACACCAGATATACGGCAAAGGACAATGACCCAATATTTATTGATACCAGTGAATTAACCCAGATAATCACCCACCTGGTGGGAGCGGATCAGAGGGTGGACAAATTATATACTGGAGCAGGTATAAATAGTTTCGACTGGCGATCTGACAACAGAGTGTGGCAATTTGAAGTCCATCAGTTATTGGAAGCCACCCAAATGCCTTTAAGATTGATTGAGTTGAGGAAGACTTATGAAGAAATTATTTTGTCCGGCACCAAGGCTAACCGGCAGAAATTAGAAAGGCTGATAGAATACACTGCCAGAAATGAATTGGTCTGGCAAAAAATTCATGATGATTTTATCTCTCTGTGGAAGAATGAAAACAGGGCTTACTGGTTGGACGAGGCCATTAAACCCTATAAAGACAAAATACTGACCTGGCAACAGATAAAAGAGTTTCTGCAATGGGTTGCTATCCATGGGGTCGAAAATATTCCAGAGGATGTCCGGCTGAACTTTGATTATCGGGCATCTCCAGGTTTTTTCATCACCTATTGGCTGGGAGCTGGTCCTTTCACAGCGGAAGGTTCGGAGCCTTTGGCTACTGACTATTTTTCCAGGGAAGGTGGAGAAAAGAACCTTAGACCCGGTGCCATTGATTATTTCCTCACTCAGGAAGACAGTTACAAAGGTTGGGATAAAATTATTTCAGATCACCCTTCGGAAATGTATTTTAGTGATTTCTATGATGATGCGGGTAAAAATGTAGCTTATGCAAGTATCCGTTTCGAAATAGAAGAGGAAACAAGTGTGGATTACGAATTAAAGTGTTCAGGATCATTCAACCTTTTCCTCGATTCCGAGAAATTACAAACTTCTCATACTGATCAATCGACCTATAAGGGAAAGCTGCATTTGAAAAAAGGCAAGAATTATCTACTGTTTAAAATGGTCGAACCCAAATCCAAACCATGGAAATTTTCCATGCAGATCTTGCATGACAGAATGCGGTATAATAAATACAAGTATTATGTTCGGTAGTTTATTGGTGGTTTATCGGTAGTTTAACATGGTTCAACAGTAGTTTGGCCATTGTTAAACGTGGTTTGACATGTGCCAACCTCTGCGCACTCAGCACACTCTGCGAGAAAAGGCAAGGAACTTGGGCTTTGGAATGAAAGGCCAACCGGCTAATTAGCTAAATGGCGAACCAGCTAGTTAAACGATAGAAATCATGCATTGGTCGAAAATGAATATCTCATTTTCTGTCGTGAGAACTTTTATAACTTAGGATCAATTGAACAGAGAAGAAAAACCTACATATCATGAGTTTAATTATTTGGTTAGTAATCGGAATGGCAGCAGGTGCTGTAGCAAAACGAATCACTCCTCAGGAAGAAAAAGCTACCTGGGTTTCAAGTCTCATCATTGGAGTCATAGGATCACTACTGGGTGGATTTTTATTCGGACTTATTGGAATCAGTAGCAGTGGATTGATCGGAAGTTTCATATTTGCACTGGTTGGGTCTGTGATCTTTCTTTTCATTTATCACAGATATCTCAAGAGCAAAGTAGACCTGGGAATCTAACTGTACAACTATTTGCCGGTGAAAAAGGAATATAGCAACGACGATCTTACCATCGTCTGGAAACCTGAAAAATGTATTCATTCCGGAGTTTGTGTCAAAACTCTACCGGATGTGTACGACCCTAAGGCCAGACCCTGGATAAGCATAGGTAATGCCACGACTGATGAATTGATCAAACAAGTAGACCAGTGTCCCTCCGGGGCACTGAGTTATTATATGAACCCGCAATCTGCAGACAGGGATACCGGAAGAGAACTGCAGGAGGATCCTGAGGGCAAGATGTATTTTTTTGATATCAATGGTCTCCGACCTCGTATCGAATATATTCGGGCAGGGGATCGAATCTTTCTTACCCATACGGAGGTTCCGCCGGAACTGGAAGGAAAGGGTATTGGCTCCGACCTGATCAGGAAAACACTGGAAGATGTTGGTCTTAAGGGACTAACCCTGATACCGCTTTGCCCTTTTGTTGCATCCTATATCAAGAGGCATCCCGAATGGAAAAAGTTGGTGCTGAAGGGTGTTAATATCAAGTAATCTAGCGGGTAACGAATGAAGTTCGTAGCCAGATCTCAGGCCTTTCCTGAATTGGTCGAGGACCCTGGGTGTCCTGGCGTACCTTGTGCACAAGCAGACTATCTCCCTCGAGGAATATATGCCACTCACTTTGATGGGTAGTTGAATCCAGATCAGTTCGGCAGTGGGCCAGAAACTCATCTCCGGATCCCGAGCATTTACCTATAACAGAGGGAGTACTTAGTCCCGGCAAGAAACTACTTCTTATCAAATATCCATCTGATATCACCATAAAGCAATTGCCAGGCTTACCTCCTTGAGCGATATCGGTACTGATTTGCCAGAGACCATTCAGATCAGCCAACTCCAATCGGCTCTTCTTGCTATCAGGAATCTGTCGATATTCTCCGAGTTGGCAGGCAAACTTCCAAACATAAAAAGACAGAACCAGACTTACCGCAATAAATACAAAATGCTGCTTCATAATTCTACAGTTTGAGTTTGAATAATCGTATCCCTTAAAACCGGAGATTACTCAACAGTTAATGTTCGAAACAGCAGTATTGTCACCTTATTGGATGCCTTCAAATGTCACTTGCAAAGGATCATTCTTAATAATAGGTATCACCAGGCAGTGAAATAATATGCCAGCAAATTAATTTCTAGCCCTTCTCCTTCAATCTTAGAAATCTCACTGCATTGTTATACAAGATATCTCTCTTTTCCTCTTCAGTTAAAAAATCGGCATTCTGAATAGCCTTAATACCTTCCCCGATCATCTCGGGCCAACGCATCTGATCTGATCCGAACATCAAGCGTTTTCCCAGGCCTGCCTCCATAAGCCTCTTCAAATAGTCATAAAAAGCACTTCGGGGAATGATCCAGGTGATGGTAGAAAGATCTCCATAAAGCTGTGGATACTGGTACATCATAGCGACCATCTCGTCCAGATAGGGATACCCGGTATTTTCGACGAATAACCTTAGGTCGGGATGCTTTACTAAAACATCTTCGAGCAGGAGAGGGCGTCCTGCTGCTGATCTAAAAGTGGGTAAGGGAGGACCGATTCCTTCGGTATGAATAAGAACAGGAACGTCATATTCTTCTGCCAGGGCATAATAGGGTTCCAGTTCGGGATCGTTAGGGGCAATACCCTCAAGCTGTGCCCCAATCTCTCCTACTCCGGCATAACGTTGAACTTCCAGGTCCTGCCTCAATTCATCATGCGATATATCGGACGGATCATCCACAAATGGTGCTATAATAAAACGCTCCGGTGCAGCCTCCGACCATTCTAGTAACTCGGTGCGATCAAAATGACTGAGAAAACCCAGCACAATGTTGTAGCGATCCATCGCCTCCAATGTTTTACTCAGATTTTCTTCTGGTGATGCTGTTGCTTTTCCCTTGCCTTCACAAGGATGAGGCAGGCAAGGGGCAGGAGCACCAGCCGGCAAATCCAGAGGAGCCCCAACATGCATATGCATATCGATAATAGGAGGTCGTTCCTGAGCATGGACTGGATCCAACTCAAGCGATAGAAATAATAAGATTGACAGAAATGTTAGAATCTTAGTCGTTTTCATATAAAGAAATGTTTAATATGTCTTAATAATTTGATTTATAGATTTCCAAAGGCCCGAATACCCTTAACAAGACATCAGCCAGGCTGATGCCCGATCGTACTGACTACATCCCGGATGGGCTTGCCCTGGAGAAATACACAATGGATACTAGGCGTGTTGCGAATAATTCTTTTCCTCAGCAATGGAGGTTCAATTAATCATTTTCCTTTCGCTAATGATGAAGTCACTCCACCGGGAGTAAGTATTCTTTCCAGCACTTTGGCAAATGCCTCCGGTCTCTCCATCTTGGGATCATCTCTTGCACCTTCAAGAATGTGCAGAGGCCACCCTAAATCTTCACTAACCTTCTCAGCATTATTCACACTGTTGGCCAGATCGTACCGACCCCAGATCATTGTAGTAGGTGCCGATATATTGTTCAGCTGGGATTTGGGAATTTTCGGTATTCCCATATGCTTCATGAGTGACTGCATTCCTTCTTTGTGCTCTGGATCTTGCGCACAAAGTAGGTTATATTGAAAAAAATTAGACCAGTCATCTCCCATCTCATTTCGCACCCGGTCAATGTCATATAAACAATGCGACAAAAAGCGAAGGCTGTTGCTTTTTGTGGGCCGGAACGCAAACCGCAGGAGTTGGAATGCAAAACCCAGGGAAGGTCTAAATGCACTCAGTCCCAGTGAATCTACCAAAATCAACTGATCTATCTTATGAGAATTTTCAATGGCAAATCTGGCCCCGATGGCACCTCCCAGAACATGCCCGATGATCACCGGCGGACCGGTGCAAAAATCTTCGATGCTCTGGTCTAGCCATTCCAGGACTGCATCTGTGGTTAATGCTGCGGGAGATATCCTGGAACCGGCGTGGCCCGGAAGATCAGGAGCCAGTACACGATACTTATCGACAATGTGTGGAAACAACCTCATCCACCAGAAACTATTTTCTCCGGGGCCATGTAACAAAACCAGATCTTGCCCCTTCCCGCCTTCCAGGACGGCAGTGCTGATACCTGCGACCTCACATCTTACTTCCCTTAATGAGACTGAATCAATGAGGCTGGAACGCAATTCCTGCATTGTCTCCTTAGCTTGAGTTGTTTTAATATCATTCATAATCGAAAGCTTACTACTTTATCATCCTCTCAAGAATTTGAGACATCGGATCATTTTCTTCGAATGTACAGGGAACAATATGAGCTGGCATCAGAAGAAATACCCAAATCAGATTTCTTTTACTATGGGTGTTTTCACCCATTAGATATCCAATATGAAAGGTATTTGGTTACACCAGTTGATGTTTCAAAGCGTAAGCAGTGGCTTCAGCGCGTGAAGACACTCCCAACTTATTGTAGATGTTGCTAACGTGCCTTTCTACGGTACGATCACTGATAAATAATTGACTGGCAATACTCTTGTTGGATCTGCCTTGTACCAGCAGTTGTAGTACCTCCTTTTCCCGGGCAGATATAGGAGTCTGAGGTGCTTCATCGCATGATTTCATTAGTGCCTCTACCCTTTCCAGGTCGGGTTGGGCACCGAGCTGCTCAAAGATTTTCCGGGCCGCTGCAAATTCCAGCTTAGCCGAATGAAGATTTCCTTCCCGCAGGGATATTTCACCCAGTATCACCATAGCACGCGCTGCCGGATAAAGAGCATTAAGAGGTTTCCAGATCAAGTGAGATTTTTCGAGACTGGATCGGGCGTTCCGCAAGTTTCCTCTCGACATTTCAATAACACCTTGCCAGTAGTAAAGAGTAGCTTCCAGGAAATCAGCCTGAATTGTACTGGCCAAATCAGCCAGTTTATGCCAGGCAGATTGAGCTTCTTCGACGGCATTTTCAGCTAATTTTATCTCCATGTAGGCCGGAAGTATCTTGAGCCTTGCTTCAGGTTTATCTGTTTCTTGTTCTAATTCTTCAATGAATTGCACCGCCTGATCAATATTTCCTTTTGCATACCATAGTAATGCCAGACCCGGCTGTGGTTTACGATTCCAGGAATGGGCTTCCTGATATGCCTTTTCTGCCGCAGCTAAGTTGCCCTGCAATCGATGCAGCTCCCCCATTTGATAGTAGGCAAGGCCTGCCGCCGGCTCCCCTGAATCCCTGGTTAATAACTCAATGGCTTTTTCGGTCTCTAGTATGGCTTGTGACCATTTTCCCTGCAATTGCAAAAGTTCAGAACGACGAGTCAGGCATTGGCCCCGAAATGGAACCAGGTAAGGATGGGACTCACACCAATCATTGAGAGCATCAGTCCATTCCCGTGCCCGAGACCACTCAAAAATGGTCATACATGTCTCGATGACGGCACAGTAGACAATTCCCTTAACAACGGGGAAGACTGGTCCCGATTCTACATTTATCATTGTTTCATCCAGCTTACTCAGGCCTTCCTCCACCTGCCCCAATCCCACCAACGATTGGCCCTGCCCCAGGAGCGAGATGGTAATCAAATCAATATTCCGAAATTCACGACCTATCGAATAAGCCCTACTGAAGGTATCCAGCGACTTTTCAAAATCCCCTGAACCAATCTGACGCAAGGCCACCGGCACACAGAGAAATCCTCTCTCCACACCTTTCCATTCATTTTCAGTCACCAGACTGTTGGCCCGTCCCAGCCATCCCCCTCCCCTAGCCTTTTCACCTTTATTCATTAAGATTATACCTAACCAAAAGGCACTTCGAATAGCTGCAGATAAGTGATCATCTTTCAGGTAGTGGTGGTGCGCTTTACTCCAAATCTCAACAGATAGAGAAAACGCACCGGTAAGATAAGCTGAAGTGCCATATATCCATTGATGATCAGGCTCTAACTCCCGGGATCGATCACACTGTTGAAAGATATCAAAAGCATCATTCCATCTCCCTTCCCGGTAGGCTTTAGTTCCTTCCTCTATAGCAAGATCATGTTGCATATATCTTCTTTTCTGAGATCAGGCAAGTGTCTATAAGATAGAACTATAAACTATGATAATTAAACTCTGATTAATGAGATCGCCCCTGTACCCTTCATTCTCACTAAAAAATGAAGTTTTGAACTTCAAAATTGCAGTTCTGGGTTAAGGCACCAGGGAGAAAAATCATCCATGCAGGGAAAATGAGTTCTGGTTTGGTCTAAACTAAAGTTCCCTTATCTTTTCGGATCAAAATCCGAATTGTTGAAAAAATTCTTAGCAGTTATAGCAGCCATTAGCCCAGGTATCTTCCTGATCGGCTACAATATCGGAACTGGTAGCATCACTACCATGGCCTCGGCAGGGGCTGATTATGGAATGAGCCTGGTTCTGCCGGTATTACTCTCATGTGTGTTCACTTACTTTCTCATCATCGTATTTGGACGTTATACCATTGTCACGGGTAAAACCGTATTGCAGAGTTTCCGTCAATATTTTGGCACACCCATAACCTTACTGGTGCTGATCACTTTATTGGGAAGCGAGTGGGTATCATGTATGGGGGTCATGGCCATAGTAGTTCAAGTTGTCCAGGAGTGGTCCAGACCTTTGACGTCTAGTGGCAATGGTTTTAATCCCATCCTGCTTGCCTTGATTTTTGGTGGTATCATTTACTTTCTTTTCTGGCAGGGAAAACACCGTTTCTTCGAACGTATTTTGACCATTTTCGTCACCCTGATGGGATTGTGTTTTCTCCTGACAACATTTATGGTCGTTCCTTCTATTTCGGATATTATTGGTGGTTTGAAACCTTTTGTTCCCAGTGAACCGGCAGGAGTGGTATTACTGGCTGGCATGGTAGGAACTACTATGGGAGGCATTCTGTACGTAGTCAGGAGTATTCTGGTGCAGGAGAAGGGCTGGACCTTAAAAGACATAAAACTAGAAAAGCGAGATGCTGCAGTGTCTGCCACCTTGATGTTTGTATTAAGTATTGCCGTCATGGCCTGTGCTGCAGGCACATTACACCCAAAGGGTTTACGTATTGACAATGCCATCGATATGGTAACATTGCTCGAGCCACTTGCAGGTCGTTTTGCCACCTCTATCTTTGTCGCCGGGATTGTCTGTGCCGGCATATCGTCTTTGTTCCCCATCGTATTACTAGCACCATGGTTACTGGCAGATTATCGCAGTAAGCCCCGTAACCTTAGAAGCACGGAGTCCAAGCTACTGGTGCTGTTTGGAGTTAGTTTGGGACTGGTGGTGCCGGTATTCGGTGGCCGACCCGTTTTCGTACTGATATTCTCCCAGGCAGCTACTTTGTTGGCAACCCCCATTATTCTCATACTGATGTGGATACTCAGTAACCGCAAGAATCTGCTCGGTGACCACCGCTTTTCCACCGGGCAAAATGTCCTCATGGGAATCATCTTCACTTTTACCCTGGTGCTTACCATCATTGGGATTATTGGAATGATTGGGTAGTCTGGGTTGGTTCTTTGCGTGACTTTATTCCTATCGATTTCAAACGTTTATCTTCACGACCTTTGCGTGAACGTATGTTGGTTTTGGGTTTGGGCATTAGGTGGTGTGCCCCCTCATGAAATAGCTTGACAGCCTCCTCTTTGCACTCTTTGCGTTAACGAATTTCTAGTAGAAGTAAGTAGGCCGTCAGTCCTTCGCGATCTTTGCGTGAACCTTGCGCTTATTGGCCGGTTGGCTGGCTAGCTCGTTGGCTGGTTGTCCTGGCATTGCATCCAAAAAATCCTAATTCTGACCGTTAACACCTAACACCTCAACCTCTCAACCCAGCTGAGCCTCGCGGGCAGCATTTAAACTTTAAACTGCAGAGCCATCGCGCGTCCGCCCTTAAACCTTAAACTGAGCCGAGCCACTGCGCGTCCGCCCTTTAACCTTAAACTGAGCCGAGCATGCGCGTCCGCCATTAAACCTTAAACTGAGCCGAGCCACTGCGGGCAGCTCTTGGTGATCTTTCCTCCTAACTATCTTTAGTGAACTTAGTGGTTAAACCCGGACTATGCATTAGGTCTTTCTATTACGAGTCTAATATGCTGCAAATACGGGCACATAAGCACTTTTTGATTCTCACCATAATGGTTAACTATGTTTGCGAGTCAAAAAGCACTTGGAGCCCCCGTCTTTATTGCCTATTTGACTCTCATGACGAAACCCCAATGAATAATCCGGGTTAAAAATTGGACCCAGCGATAGAGACTCATCAGGCCAGATGATGCAGAGCCATCGAAGCAAATGTGAGGGTTAGAAAGAATCCGGCCATATCCGTAACGGTGGTAAGAATGGGTCCACTGGCCAATGCCGGATCTACACCTCCTTTCTTCAGAAGAAGCGGAACCGTACCACCCAGGGATACTGCCAACATGGTATTGAGCATAAGTGCCCCTCCCACAACCAGGCCCAAATACACATTACCCTGCCATAAATAGGCACCAAGTGCCAGAAGGACACCAAGTGCCAGACCATTGATCATGCCTACAGACACTTCCTGAATCCACACACGAAAAGCCTCACCCGGTCTTACAACTCCAAGGGCAAGCTCTCGCATACTAACTGCCACAGCCTGATTACCCGAGCAGCCGCTCATGTCAGAAATGATGGGCAAAAATACCGCCAGGGCAATCACCGAGGAAAGTGTTTCCTGGTGATATGCAATCACACTTGCTGCTACCATGTTCAACACGATGTTAATAGATAACCAGGAGAGTCGCCTGCGTGAACGCAGCAGTACCGGCATAGTTCTCAATTCTTCCCCACCAACAATACCCTGGCTTTCCAGGTGTTCGATACTTGCGTGCTCGACGGCGGCCTCCAGTACATCCTTTCGCAAGACAACACCTAACAAAAAGCCCTGGTCATCAAGTACAGGCACGCCATAGAAATCATGGGTGTGGAAGAAATCAACCAGTTCATCAAGGGTGGCATGATGTTGCACGCTCAATACATCCGGAATAAGAATTTCACTAAGTTGAAATGAGGGATCAGCCAATAAAAGATCCTGGATCTGCAACACTCCCAGGAAAGACCCATTTTCCCTGGTGATGTATATATACTTGATATGCAGTTTTTGATATACTTCCCTGTTGTCCTTGAGCTCCCCTACTACACTTTCTATCGTTTTTGACTGCTCAAATGAGAGAAACTCCGTAATCATTAGGCCGCCAGCTACTTCCGGATCATAATCAATGAGCTTACGTACATCGGCAGCTTCCTCCGGTTTCATCCGGGCTATGATCTCCTCTGCCTCATCGGAATCGAGTTCGGAAAGGATATCTGCCTGTTCGTCACTGGGCATTTCATTTAGAATCGCAGCTGCTTCCTGCGATGACAGATCTTCAACAATCTCAGCAGCTTGCGATTCAGGGATCTCTTCCATAATGGACGCTGCATCGAGAGGCTTAATAGCACGAAGTACCATCATTTGTTCATCCCGGCTGAGATGACTCATTACATAGACAACATCATGTGAGTTCAGTCTCTCAAAAAAGGAGGTGATCTCTGCTTGTTCACTGTTATCCAGTAATGACTGCAATTCTTCAAGTGGATTAACAACAGAATCCATAACTGCAGGTGCGCCATATTCTTTCTCATATCGCGGGATTTTCATAAAAATAATAGCTATTATCAAACCTCCGAATGCAGGAATAATAATTCGTGTATAATCTTGTATTGCTACTGGAAGTAATTGTGGAATAAAGTTGAAGAAGAAGTGGTTTAGTTCATCTATACTTATATGATATAAGACAAGTATAAAACCTCCAGAGATACCAACCAATGCGGCTAAAGATATCATATAGAAATCTTTTGGCAACTGTAGTTTTAATTGAATTTTAAATAGATTTGATGGTTTACTTAACCAAGAATACCATATGTCTTTCATCGGCAAAAAGTAAAGAGAAATGCAAATGTATTACAAGGTATTTAATTTAAATAATTCGATATATTTGAAAAATTTGACTTTATTTCTTCGCCTGTTTCCATGTTTTTAATAACAAGTTGATTTGAATCAATTTCATCATCACCGATTACAACGGTATATTTTGCATTTATTTTATTTGCGTATTTCATTTGAGACTTAACACTTCTATCACAAAAGTCCATATCAACATTAAAGCCGTTGTATCGTAGTG
>JAUILF010000101.1 GCA_030433135.1 Bacteroidia bacterium
CTTGCCGAATTAGTAAATTGGTGATTTAGCCGCTTGGCAAACAATCAATTTAGAATTATTGCAATTCAGTAAATCACCAACTCACCAAATCACTAATTTTATTTATCTTTGTGTCTTAAGACCTGTCGAATGAGCGATGCTATAAAGCACGAATGTGGAATTGCGCTTATCCGCCTGCGCAAACCCCTGCAATTTTATATCGAGAAATATGGTACTCCGTTGTATGCAGTGAAAAAACTGTATCTGCTGATGGAGAAACAACACAACAGGGGACAGGATGGCGCCGGTATTGCCAATATCAAACTGAGCATTGCACCAGGCCAGAGATATATCAGTCGCTACCGATCGGTAAAAGCCCAGCCCATTCTGGATGTATTTTCAAAGCTTGAGAAAAAATACGAGAAGTGCCGTAATGAAGGGCGTGAAAAGTTCAATGAAGCGGAGTGGCTGCAAGCCAATTGTGCCTTCACCGGTGAGGTATGGCTGGGTCACTTGCGCTATGGAACCCATGGGGGAAATAAAATTGAGAATTGTCATCCCATGCTTCGGCAAAACAACTGGCGCAGCCGCAATCTGGTTCTGGCCGGAAATTTCAATATGACCAACCTGGATGAACTCTTCGATACCCTGGTAAAGATCGGACAGCATCCCAAAGAGAAAGTAGATACCGTTACGGTGTTAGAAAAGATCGGTCATTTTCTGGATGAGGAAAATCAGCGCCTGTTCGATAGTTACAAAGAGGAACTGAGCAACCAGGAAATTTCTGAAAAAATAGGGCAGGAGATTGACCTGCAAAGGGTGTTACAGCGATCCTGTAAAGATTTCGACGGAGGTTATGCCATGGTAGGCATGATTGGTAACGGAGCCAGTTTTGTGGCAAGAGATCCAGCCGGGATAAGGCCCGCCTATTATTACGCAGATGACGAAGTGGTGGTAGCTGCTTCAGAAAAGCCCGCCATTAAAACTGCTTTTAATATTGAATACAGTCAAATTCAGGAGGTGGCGCCGGGGCATGCCCTGATCGTCAACAAGCAAGGGGATTATGGAAGCTATGCTATTACCAAACCCCTGGAAAAAACTTCATGCAGTTTCGAACGCATATACTTCAGCAGAGGTACTGACCCTGATATATATGAGGAACGTAAAAACCTGGGCAGATTTCTGGTGCCACAAGTGCTTAAATCCATCAATTTCGATCTAAAAAATACCGTTTTCTCCTATATACCCAATACGGCGGAAACTGCTTTTCTGGGCCTGATCAAAGGTCTTGAAGCTTTTCTGGCCGACAGAAGAAAGGAAGTAATACTGGAATCCAAACCTCATATGGATTCAATTGAGGATATTTTAAATTTCAGGCCCAGGGTGGAAAAATTGGTGTTAAAAGATGCCAAGCTTCGAACTTTTATCACTGATGACGTACACCGGGATGACCTGGTAGCGCATGTTTACGACACCACCTACGAGGTGATTCGCAAAAAACAGGATACCGTGGTGGTTATCGATGACTCAATCGTCAGGGGCACTACCCTGGAGGTCAGTATTCTGGCCATGTTGATGCGATTAGAGCCCAAGAAGATTGTAATTGTATCGTCCGCTCCTCAGATCAGATACCCCGATTGCTATGGGATCGACATGAGCCGCATGAAGGATTTTATTGCTTTCAGGGCGGTAATGGGATTGTTGGAGGATAACCAGATGGATGATCTGGTGGATGAGGTTTATCAAAAGTGCGTGAGTTCCGACGGGAGCCAACAGAATTATGTAAAGGAGCTATATCAGCCCTTTAAATATGAGGAGATCAGTCATAAGATCGCTCAAATGATTTCATCGAGATACAGCAACATTGAGGTGGAAGTAATCTATCAAACCGTAGGGAACCTGAATAGGGCCATCCCAAACCACCTGGGTGACTGGTATTTTACCGGAAACTATCCCACTCCCGGAGGTAATAGAGTAGTGAACCGGGCATTCCGGAACTTTATGGAAGGAAAGGCCGTGAGAGCCTATTGATTAGTTACAGTCAATAGGCAAATGACAACTTACCAATAATAAGCTTCATGCACTCTACTGCCAGGCGCTAACCAGCCTAAACAGCGAAGCTTTCTCCACAGCCACAGGTACGGCTGGCGTTGGGGTTTATAAATTGAAAACCTTTACCATTTAACCCGTCCGAAAAATCCAAAGTAGTGCCCAGCAGGTACAAGAGACTTTTCTTATCAACCAGGATCTTAACCTGATTATCTTCGAATATCTGGTCGGCCTCCACTTCATTATCGAAACTGAGGTTGTACATGAGTCCGCTACAACCGCCTCCGCTCACGGAGACGCGCAGATGTTTACCTGCTTCAGATTCAGCTGTCTGAAGTTCCTGGATGCGGTTTTTTGCTTTATCTGTTACTTTGATCATTACTCTTCTCCTAAATTAGGTCACCGGATTTAATACTACACTAAAGACCGTAATGGTATTCATATCACGGCCATAATATAATTTGTCCAGTGCATCGTGAATATGTTTTGCACTAAAGTACGAAGTGTGCAGCTCGTGCTCCCCACGTTTGGTCCATTGAATGGTGTATGAACTCTCTTCTTCTTTATAGGTTCGAACGTGTGCCAGCATGCGCTTCAGGGCATCAATCTTATCGAAACCAACCACCGAATGAAACAGAAATGACTGGTTGTGCCGTGGGTTGACCGTGATAAGGTCCAGTTTTACATTTTCCTTATCTCTGGAAAACTCAAATACCAAGCTGTTCCCTTTTAATCCCAGGTGTTCCTCGATTTGCTCCTGGATGCGGGCAGCCTCTACGTGCACGTCAGTGGTAAAGTCCATATTCCTAGTTCATATGTGTGGTCAATTTCCCTATGAAAACTTTATATGCTGCATAAAAGTTTCGACCTTGCAAAGTTAATAATTTATTAAGACTAGTACATTATTATGATGAAACTGGAGCATTTGGGCATTGCGGTTAAGAATCTGACGGATGCAGAGCGTTTGTTCAGCGACCTGTTAGGTACTAATCCATACAAGCAGGAAGCGGTACCATCTGAAAACGTGGTTACTTCGTTTTTCAGGGTGGGAGAGGTCAAGCTGGAACTGCTCGAATCCGCCAATGAGGATAGCGCTATCGCCGGGTTTATCGATAAACGGGGAGAGGGGTTGCATCATATTGCATTCGAAGTACCCGATATCGAAGCAGAAACGGAAAGATTGAAACAGATGGGCTTCAATGTTTTGTATGATAAAGCAAAGGTTGGAGCAGACAATAAGCTGGTGAACTTTATTCATCCAAAATCAGCATCCGGGGTACTGGTAGAGGTTTGCCAGGAAATAGCTGAATAGTTATTTAAGTTTACTTTTGAGACAAAAATAAGACACATTATGACCGGGGATCAAACCGAACCAACACGCACCGAGCTGGAAAAGCTGGGAGAATTCGGTCTTATTGAAAAACTGACCGGGGATATTAAGTTGGTCAATAAATCGTCGGTACTGGGAGTTGGGGACGATGCGGCGGTAATTAATCCGGATCAGGGACTTGTGCTGGTAACTTCAGATATGCTGCTGGAGGGTATCCATTTCGATTTGACCTATTCCCCGCTAAAGCATCTCGGATACAAAGCAGTAGCGGTGAATGTTTCCGACATAGCTGCCATGAACGGCGTTTGTCAGCAGATTACTGTCAATATTGGTTTGAGTAACAGGTTCTCTCTGGAGGCAGTGGAGGAGTTATACCAGGGTATCTACCAGGCCTGTGCCACTTACAACTGCGATCTGGTAGGTGGTGATACTACTTCCAGCAAGGCCGGACTGTCCATATCGGTAACCGCGTTGGGAACAGTTCATCCCGACCGACTGGTACAACGAAGCGGTGCCAAGGAACATGATCTTATATGTGTCAGTGGTGACCTCGGTGCAGCCTATATGGGGCTTCAGGTGTTGGAACGGGAAAAACAGGTATTTATGGCCAACCAGGAAATGCAACCACAACTCGATGCCTACCAATATATCGTAGGACGCCAGCTGAAGGCAGAGGCTCGTACTGACATAGTCCAGTGGCTGTCAGAATCGGATATTAAGCCCACTGCTATGATCGATGTTTCTGATGGCCTGGCTTCGGATCTGCTTCACATCAGTAAACAATCTAATTGTGGTCTGAGGATCTATGAGGAAAAGATTCCGGTAGATCCGGCCACCAAGGATGCCGCCCTGGAATTTAAGCTCAGCCCCACTACAGTGAGCCTTCACGGAGGAGAGGACTATGAATTGTTGTTTACCATTGATCAAAAAGACCATCAGTTGATCGAAAGTCAACCAGGGATTTCCATTATTGGGCATGTGACCGACAAAACTCAAGGCTGTAGCCTGTTTACAGCTTCAGAAGAGCTGCTGGAAATTGAGGCACAGGGATGGAAGCACTTTTGATCTCTGATCTCTGATCTTTGATTTCGGGATTGCTGAATGGATTATTGGACAAATGAGTGATCTTGGATCCGAGGTCTTAGATCTCTTCGGGGTATGGTATATAGAGGAAATTGGTAAACTCCAGATCCACTACAAAAAGGCAGCAAAATTCATCAGGGTCTTTGTATGATGCCTTGAACTCATCGGGATTTTCCAGCAACTGTCTTTGAACAAATTCGTCCAGGTAAGTGGCAAAGTAGTACCACTCCGTATCCATATCATGCTTGTCAATTAAGAGTTGTCCAACGGGCTGATCGGTCTTACAGATAGGGAAGATCGGATAATCCGAAAATCCCCGCTTGCGGATCTGGTAACTGGCTTCCTTAAGTGTTTCCGCCACCTTAACAAAGTCCTGCGAGATGGTGCCCAGGTACTTGCCATCCAGCTCCGGATCGTTACCTTGATTGGTGAATTTCATTTTATAATCATTTTCAATTTTGGATCTTCAATACAAACATAGTTTGACCAAAAAGTCTAAACAAGACGTACGGGGGATTCCTAACCAGGCTGATCCAGGGTAAAGAACGAACAAAATATATTCATTTCTTATTTGTGGTGAGAAAAAGTAGGGAATCCTGTCCAACTTTTGAAACATAAGAAATGGGACCAGGCTAAGATTCTTTCTGTTCCTTATATTTGCCCATCCCCAAAGAGTATGGAGTATTTATTTATAGTTGGCGCCTTTCAGGCATTTTTCTTTTCAGTTCTAGCCTGGAACAAGCAATCCAAATCAACAGGCGATTACGTAATGATGTTGTGGTTCATTTTGCTGGGGATTATGTTGGTGGCCTACTCACTGGAAGTAATCGGAATTGAGGATCGATTTCCTGTGTTCTGGGCATTGACAACCGGTCTTCCCTTGCTGATGGGGCCTGTAGCACTTTTGTATGTTTTAGCCTACACTCAAAAAGAGCAAAAAATCAGTCCTCTATTTGCTTTAAATGCACTACCATATGTTTTCTTCACCATTATTGTCATTATTAAAATGACGATGTACGCGGAACCAACGGTTAGAGAAGATATCCGCATCATTGAAGATGATAAGGTGGCTATTTTTGCGGCATTTGAACTCGCAAGAATATTCCTTGGACCAATCTATTTAATAATCACACTTATCTATTTAAGTAGGCATAAGAAGAGAATTGGGGAATATTTTTCTTATACAGAGAATATCGATTTAAAATGGGTGAGAAATGTAGTGCTCATGATCGTTTTAATTTGGGTGACCGTCATTTTCATGAGCATAATTTCAAATTTCTATGACTTTATTCCCTGGAGAACCGGTGATAATATTATCTACCTTATGGTGACAGCAACTATTTTCATCAATGGGTTTTATGGCATCAAACAGCAGATCATTTTTTCTCCATTGGAAACCCCTCCAAAAACACCTGAGATTAAGTCAGATCATAAACAAAGTAAGGCCCAATACCTGAATTCAGGTCTGACCGGACAGGAATCTAGGGAACACCTTGAACGCCTGCTACAACTAATGGAGGGAGAAAAGCCCTACCTGGATGGTAAATTATCACTTGCGCACGTTGCAGGATCTCTAAACATATCCACCAATCACTTGTCTCAGGTCATTAATGAAAACCTAAACAAGAATTTTTTCGATTTCATCAACGGCTATCGTGTAGAAATGGTGAAAGAAAAAATGCTCGATCCCGCAAACAAAAACCTTACTCTTCTGGGTATTGCATATGACTGTGGATTCAATTCAAAGAGCAGTTTTAATAGCATCTTCAAAAACTATACGGGCAAAACTCCTTCCCAATTTATTAAGGAAAAAGCAGCATAGCAGATAGCGTCCAGAAACACAGGGAGGAGTCCAAATACCCACGGGATAGTCCACATCTATAGGAAAAGGCGAATGACCAGGGTTTGTTTCATTGGTTTGTATAAAAAATCACAAACTAAAAACGAACATTATGATCATTCAAAATCCTCAAAAACGAGAACGACAATACTTCATTGATTGGCTACGCATTGCATTGATCATCAGTGTATTCTTTTTTCATGTGGGAATGATTTTTCGACCTGAACATTGGCATGTCAATAGCACTGTGACATTTTCTATTTTAGACCCGATAATGAGTTGGCTGCACATTTGGCGAATGCCGTTGCTATTCCTTGTTTCCGGTGTGGGTACCTACTATGCCCTGGGTAAAAGAACCAGCTGGCAATACGTCAAGGAGCGTGTTAAAAGATTATATGTCCCTTTTAGTATAGGGATTTTTACCCTGGTACCTGTCCAGGTATATATCGAGAAGATTGACAGTTTCAGTTCTCTGGTTGACTTTTATTTTCACATGTTTGATGGCATATACCCTGATGGAAACTTCAGCTGGCATCATCTGTGGTTTATTGCCTATTTGTTTTTAATCTCATTGTTTATATCTCCCTTCTTGAGTTTTACCAGAACCGATTGGTTTAAGAAAATCAGGGAAAAACTGATTGTTTTGGTTTCCAAACCTTTTGGAATGAATTGGCTATTGATTCTGATCATTGGCTCCCAATGTTACCTTAGAAATTACTGGCCAAACAGCACCCATGCGTTGTTCAATGACTGGGCCTATTTCGTTTTTTACATGGTTTTCTTTCTGATCGGATTTGTACTTTTTACCAGTGAAAAAGCTGTCAACACCATGGCAAATCAACGACGGATGTATTTAGCACAAACGGCATTATTCACCACCCTGCTTTTTTCAATGTGGTTGATCGACCTTCCGGAAACATTTGGGCGGTATGCTTATTGGATTACAGAAATGACCGTTTCTCTGACTTGTGGCCTCACTGCTATTGGCTACTTTAAACGGTATTTCAATAGAGATCATAGATGGAGGAGTATCCTGAACGAGGCGATTTATCCCTTTTACCTGCTACATCAAACAGTTTTGGTAGTGATTGGTTATTTTGTTTTAAACTTAACGTCATCTCCGTTTATCCAACTGGTCCTGATAACAACTATCTCCCTGATTTCAATTATAAGTGTCTATTGGTTTATTATCCGAAAATTCAATGTTCTGAGAGTTGCCTTCGGGTTGAAAGTCAAACAATCCAGAACTCCCCGGCAAGAATTAAAACTAGAGCCGGCATTGGCTCCTGATAGATAGGGTTATCTGCTCGAAAATTGGTTACTTTAGTCGATGATTTTTGTAGCCGGGATAATCTTAGCCGTTTTCATTCAATTCTTGCTAATAAGCAAAAATAACAAAACCGCATCTGACAAAATACTGGCAGTAAGTATGCTCTTACTGTCAGTTCATTTGTTTCTTTTCTACAACACTTATTCCGGGGAAATTTACAATTACCCTGGTTTGCTAGGTATTGGACTGCTATTTCCCCTGTTGCACACGTTATTCATGTATTTGTATGTCGGAAGCGTAACGGGACAGTTGCCTGATAACAAGAAAGCACTGGCAATACATATTGTACCAACACTGCTCATCGCAGCCTATTTGTATGTTACTTTTTTCAGTCTGCCAGCTTCCGTTAAAATCGACATATACAAAACAGAATTGATGACTTTCAGCCACTTTATCGTAGTCAATTACATGATTAATGTGGTTGGAATGCTTTATATCTTGTGGTCTGGGTGGTTGCTGGTCCGGCACCGCAAGAACATTAAAAACCGGTTTTCCGATTTGGACAAAATCAATTTGAAATGGTTACAGCTTTTCGTAGCAGGCTTCGGAATTATTTGGCTAATCGCGATGTTTGGATTCGATCACACCTTCCTGTTCGGGGCCTATTCCGTATTCATTTTGCTCATTGGTTTTTTTGGTTTTCGACAGGGTCAAATATTTACCGATAATACGGTAGGAAAAGCGGATACCGGGCAGGATAGCGGAAGAGTTAAATATGAAAAGTCATCACTGACAGCAGAAAGAAGTAAGGAATATCTAAACTTATTGAACAGTTTGATGACAGATGAAAAACCCTATCTGGAAAGTAGAATAACCCTCAAGGATATTTCTGAAAAATTGGCCATTCACCCAAACCACCTTTCCCAGGTAATCAATGAAAACCTGAATATGAATTTTTTTGATTTCATAAACAGCTACCGCATCGAGGAATTCAAGAGAAAGCTGTCAGAAGATACTGATAAAAAATTCACGCTCTTGGCGCATGCCTATGATAGCGGTTTCAGCTCCAAATCTTCATTTAATGAAGTGTTTAAGAAGTTTTCAGGCCTCACACCTTCCCAATACCAAAAGCAGCTTTAATAGCTGAACGTCCAGACTTACAGGGATGGACAAATTCAACGTCCAGACTTACAGGAACAAGCGATCGCTTAGCCCTTAATCGACAGTTTTGCTTTGTAATTAGTCACAAACCAAAACGCAATCATGAAAAATTTGTTTTCAATTTTATTGATCCTTGTCAGCCTGGGTTCAGAACTGTATGCGCAGGACCTGACACAAACTATCCGGGGAAACATCATAGATGAGACCTCGGAAATGTTGTTGCCTGGTGCTACGGTGCTCATTGCAGGGTCTGAGCCTTCACTTGGGGCTGTCACTGATCTAGAGGGAAACTTTAGCATACCTAATGTTCCATTGGGTAGACACACACTGTATATTTCATATATAGGTTACGAGCCGGTCACCATTTCAAATGTTATGGTTCACTCTGGCAAATCTGTTTTCCTAAATGTCAAACTAAAGGAATCATTGCTTCAACTTGAACAAATAGTAGTAAAAGGTGAAAGAACCAAGGATGTACCACTGAATGAAATGGCGGCTGTAAGTGCACGTGCTTTTACCGTGGAAGAAACCCAGCGATATGCGGCTGGTCTGGACGATCCATCCAGAATGGCCACTACCTTTGCCGGGGTAACGAATTCCTCAATAGGACAGAACGCCATAGTTGTGAGAGGTAATGCTCCAAAAGGTGTGCAGTGGAGGGTGGAAGGGATTGAAATTCCTAATCCCAGTCATTTTGCAGGAGCATCTATTGCGGGAGGAGGAATGGTAACCATACTGAGTAATCAGGTGCTTGATAATTCTGATTTTCTCACTGGTGCTTTCCCGTCAGAATATGGGAATGCCTTATCGGGTGTATTTGATATGAACCTGAGAAAAGGCAACAACCAGGAGTTCGAGCATGCATTCAAAGCCGGTCTTTTAGGAGTTGATGTTGCATCTGAGGGCCCATTGTCCAGGAATAAGAATTCTTCCTACCTGTTTAATTATCGTTACTCGACTTTGGGTTTGCTCGATCCGGTATTACCGGAAGATATGAACACTACCAAGTATCAGGATTTGTCTTTCAAATTTAATTTCCCAACCAAAATTGGCGAGTTCTCCTTTTGGGGTGTTGGAGGTCATGATTTCGGCAAAACTAATGTTGAATTGATAACCAATCCTGACGAATGGGAGACCGAAGTAGACTTCACAGATCAGGAGTATGGCTTTAATGTAGGTGCCGCTGGATTAACCCATAAGTTAGTACTATCAGACAAATCGATGCTCCAAACAAGTTTGGCCGCTTCAGCCAATGACGCGTACTGGGATTATGACCAGCTGAACACTGAAGGTGAATTGCTTCCACTATCAAGGGTGACCACCCTGACTGGAACCTACTCGGCTTCTTCTACCTTGAATCACAAGTTTTCCAGCCAAATCACAAACAGATCGGGAGTTATTTTCAACAGGCATTTTTACGACCTGTCGATAACTGAAGCACATGACCTGGGAGATCCGTTGAGGACCATAGTTGACGACAAAGGCAGTACTTACCGGTGGCAGGCGTTTACTCAGACAAAGTTCCGTATCAACCCATCATTTGAATTGATAGCAGGACTGCACAGTCAGTATTTCAATCTTAATGAGCAGTTGACACTGGAGCCAAGGGCCAGTCTCAGATATCGATTAAATCCTCTCCAGTCTATAAGTCTTGGCTACGGGAATCACAGTAAGATGGAAAGTGCCAAAATCTACTTTGTACAAGACCAAAATGGGGGCCGACCCAATCAGGACTTGAAATTGGCAAGAGCACATCATCTGGTGTTGAGCTATGACTGGCTAATTAACGAAAACCTAAGGTTGAAAGTAGAGCCATATTACCAACAGCTCTATGATGTGCCGGTAATAGCTGACAGTTCATTCTCCATGTTGAATTTTGAGCAGGATTGGTTTTTCGATCAGGCGTTAGTGAATGACGGTGAAGGCAGAAACTATGGAGTAGATGTCACCTTTGAACGATTCTTTACAGACAATTACTACTACCTGGTTTCAGGATCTGTCTTTCAATCTGAGTACAAGGGTGGAGATGGAGTTTGGAGGGATACAAGGTATAACCGAAATGTGGCCTTCAATATGCTTGGTGGGAAAGAGTGGCAATTGGGGCCTGCTGGGAACAAATGGCTGAGTGTCAATTTAGGTTTGACCATGATGGGAGGTAAGAAGAGAAGTCCATTGGATGAAAAAGCTTCTTTGGCTGCACGCGAACAAGTATTGGATGAGAGCAACGCCTATTCCGAAAGCGAGCCGTTTGTTTACAACCTCGACCTGACGGTTTCCTATAGGAAAAACAAACCAAAGTATTCGACCGTACTTTCCTTGGAAATGAAAAATATGATGGGTTCGCCTGATTATGATGGGTATCTGTACAACTACCAAACAAACATGATGGAGGAAACGAAGACAGCTATCATGATACCCAATTTGAGCTACAAAATCGAGTTTTAACCAGCGACCCGGTTGGTCGCATGAGTGATCAACTGGGAACCTTTAAAGTAAGTTGATGAAAAAAATGATTGATTCCCTAATGAACAGAATAGGATCAATAGATGGTGGTTCGCTCTTTTATGCGGCACTACAGCTTTTAAGCATTGGGATCCTGATTTTATTAATCATGCAAATTTTAAACTCTTGAAAACTCCAGTATTAAGAAAAGTATTGCTTTGGATCGGGATTGTATGTTCATTAATGGGAATGCAACGGATCTTTGAATGGCTGATCCAATTCAATTACTTCAGTTTGAAACATCAAATAATTGATCTTATGAACTATTCGCTTACATTGTTGCTCACAGGATTGTTGTTCTATTCATGTACCCCCGCTGAAGAGTATGAAGTTCAGGATGCAATCCTTATCACAAATGGAACTATAATATCTGCCAACGAAGAAGGTATCAGTCGTTTTATTGGTTTCATCTTAATGAATGATGGAAAGATTATTTATGCTGGTACCGAAAAACCGAACCTTTTTGGGGAATACCAGGAGGTAAGTGGTGAAGGAAAGTTCATCATCCCGGGGTTAATGGATTCGCACGTGCATTTAGCAAATACCGCCGGGTTCAATGGAGCACTAAAGAACAAATATCCCGAATTGGTAGAAGCCTATTTTGAACAATTGCCAAAAAGCTATCTATACCACGGGTTCACCACTTTGGTAGATGTTAACAATTATGATCCCAATTTGGTAGAAAGGATTAGAAATAGCCCTCTAAGTCCTGATATATATACCTGTGGACGCCAGATTCAAATCATGGATGATTTTAATATGGAGATGGAGGAGCTCTCCCTGGAGCAAAGGTACCGGTTTCCATTTCTGCATGACAGATACAACCGGGAAATTGTGTTCCCGGATAGTATCGATCTAACTGAGCATACCGCCAAAAGACTGGTTTCAGAGATTAAAGAGGAAGGGGGTATTGGAGTGAAGTTTGCGTATGAAGATGAAGCATCAGGGTTGAAAGTAAGCTGGGCTAAACCCAGTATTGGAGTGATGAATGAGTTGGCACTGGAAGCTAACTCCCGGAATCTACCTTTACTTTTGCATGCTCCCTCACTGGAAGGCCATCGAAACGGGTTGGCTGCAGGGGTTAACATTTTTGCTCACGGTCTGTGGAATTGGACCGATAACTTTGAAGAAGAGTTTACCAACCTGGTACTTACCTCGGCGCACCGTGAGGTATTGACTCAAATTGCTGAAAAACAAGTTGGTTACCAATTGACATTCCGGGCGATTACCGGAGAACAAGATTTAATCGATGGTGATTTTATTATTGACGAGAATCTGGATCATGTCTATCCACAGGCTTACCTGGACTTACTCAAGGGAGAGGAGGGTGCCTGGGGGAGAAAGAAGATTTTGGATAGAGGACCCCGTCTGGAAAAAAACAATCCATCATTCTACCATGCAATGTTGGGTAGCAATGACTCCGAAGAGGAGATGTGGAAAAATCTCTATATCCTATATA
The DNA here is from genome assembly GCA_030433135.1 of Bacteroidia bacterium. Classification (GTDB taxonomy): domain Bacteria; phylum Bacteroidota; class Bacteroidia; order Chitinophagales; family Saprospiraceae; genus JABDMH01. Next base: position 12,674 of record JAUILF010000101.1, read on the forward strand.
AAACCAGGCTTAATGAGACCGCTAAGTTTTTATCGGACGAGCAAGCCAATTTCATTCTGGGATCTGATACTCCGGCAATGAATATGTTCACCAACCCTCCCGGCTACAACGGCTTCCTGGAAATGAAACATATGTTTGATGCGGGCATTCCGATTGAAAGCATATTTAGAGCCGCCACTTTCAACAATGCTCAGGCTTTTCATCTTCAAGACAAATATGGGAGCGTAGAAATGGGTAAAAAAGCCAATCTGTTAATTCTAAATTCAAACCCGCTGGAATCAATTGATGCCTACAACGATATTGATGTGGTAATCCTACACGGCAAAATAATTGAACGGGAGAACTTATCCGCAAGTAATATCCAATAGTACAACTAATAAAATCACCATCCATGAGACCAATATTAATCCGAAAACTGAAGCTGCTTGGTGAGTTTTGCATCATTACTTCAATAGCCGGAGTAGTCTATCAAATGCTAAGCGACGGTGTGGTAACCCACATGGCATTGATCATGGGTTCAGCTTTGGGGCTTGGATTCGGTGTCATAGAGCTTTTTGTACTTTCCAAATACCAAAAGATGCTTTCAAGCCTGCCATTCCTGGTGGCCATTCTAGTAAAGGCATTTGTTTATCTGGTAATAATAAATTTTTTCTCCGGAGGTATTGGCTTAGTTGTCGGATCGGCGGAGGGCCTGGAAATGAAGGACTTCTATGACTCGATGTTTAGTAAGGATCAGTTGATACTTAATATCTATACACTGACCATTTATGTATTGCTTTCTTTTTATATACAGATCAATCTCTTGCTAGGCGAAGGAATACTGGCAAAGTTTCTACTGGGAAAATACAGGAAGCCGATTGCAGAGAATAGGATATTTATGTTTTTGGATATTAAGTCATCAACCACCCTTGCGGAGAAATTAGGCCTCGAAAAATACTACGCATTACTCAACGATTTCTTTCATGAAATATCTGATCCCGTACGATCGACCAAGGCTGAGGTATATCAATACGTTGGTGATGAGGTAGTCTTTACCTGGAAAACCCAGGATGGAATAGATAATTCAAACTGTTTAAAGATCTTCTACAAGATTCAGGAAAGAATGAATGAAAACAGGAAATACTACAAAGATAAATACGGTGAGGTGCCGGAGTTTAAGGCTGGGCTTCATTATGGCAGGGTGATCAGTGCTCAGATTGGAGACATTAAAAGAGAAATTATCTATAATGGGGATGTCCTAAATACCAGTGCCCGCATCCAGGAGCAATGCAACAAATTCGATAAAAAATTGCTGGTGTCAGGTAAGCTGTTGAGTTTACTCAATATCCGGAATGAATTCTTAATCGAAAAATTGGAAACCGTCAAACTACGAGGCAAAAAGAATGGTGTAGAATTATTCAGCCTTATTCCATGCTAGATCCATTCGCCTGACTTTGTACTTTAACGCTGGAGTAGTACTTAATAACTATTTGGTTTGTGTTTTGACCTGGCATCGGGAGATGCCGGGTCTTAGCAAATCGTAAATCATAATGGGGCTTAACTACTATTACTTTCTCAATTCAAGTAATACCACACATTCAACATGTGCGGTATGTGGGAACATATCTACCGGATGAACTGATTTGATCTGGTAATGATGGTCCAATAGCGCCAGGTCTCTGGCCTGGGTGGCGGGGTTACAACTGACATATACAATTTGTTGCGGCCCCAGTTCAATTATTTTTGCTGTCACTTTAACATGCATCCCTGAGCGAGGCGGGTCGGTAATGATCACCTGGGGTTTGCCATGCTTGTTAATAATTTCTTGCTCTAATAAATCCTTGGTGTCACCAGTGTAAAAATGACAATTGGCAATGCCGTTAAGTCTGGAATTCTCCTTGGCATCCTCAATTGCTTCCGGAACCTGTTCAACCCCTACCACCTGCTTAGCACTGTCCGCAAGGTACAGGGCAATAGTTCCAGCACCGGTATACAGGTCAAAGACCGTTTCCTTTCCTGACAGTCTGGCCAGTTTCCGGATAAGGTCGTACATGCGATGGGCTTGTGGGTTGTTGGTCTGGTAGAATGACTTGGCGCCAATCCTGAACTTCAGGGAACCCATAGATTCCGTGATATACTCTTGGCCTGAATGTAGCTGGACCGGAAGATCGAAGAATGTCTCATTGCCTTTGTTGTTGATGACATATTGCAGCGAAGTAATATCAGGGTATGAGCCCCGGATGAAATCCATAAGATTTTGTAATTCAGGGTGGTCCTGTCCCACCTGCACGATCACCATCAGCTGGTCTCCATCGGTACTGCGGATGATCAGGTTTCTTAAGAAGCCCTGTTTCCTCCTGATATCATAAAAGCTAAGGTCATGTTCACGTGCGTAGCTGCGAATGGCATTCCTGATTTCATTGGAAGGGTCTTTCTGGAGGTAACACTGATCTATATCCACAATCTTGTCGTACTGACGTGGCTTGTGAAATCCCAGGCCGTCCCGGTTGAGAATATCTCCGGACAGGATCTCTTCATGATCCAGCCATCGCCTATTGGAGAAGGTGAATTCCAGTTTATTGCGATGATATTGTGTTTGAGGTGAGGGCAGGGTCTCTTGTACTTCAGGCAATGATAGCCCACCGATCCTTTCCAGATTATCAATCACCAGTTGTCGCTTGAGCTCCAACTGATTTTCATAGGCGATATGCTGCCACTTGCAGCCACCACAGACCCCGAAATGCTGGCAAAATGGCACTACCCTGATCTCTGAGGGATGTATCAACCTTTCAGGCACGGCTTCCAGATGCCTGCGTTTCTTTCTGATCACCCGGAGATCGGCAATATCCCCGGGTGCCAGCCCTTCGACAAATACCACCTGGTTGTTCCAGCGTGCTACACATTTCCCATCGGAACTGGCAGATTCAATGGCTATTTCTTTAAGTATTTGATTCTTCGTGTTTTTGCCCATAGCAGGTTCACAAATTTACGGAAAACGTCACCTTGATGGTAAAATTGCTGGAATTTATTGTATATATTTATAATATGGCAAAACGCTTACTATTCACTTTTTTGCTGTTTATTACTGGGATTCAGGTCGTCTGGGGTACACATATCGTAGGTGGAGAGTTTGAGTTGATTCACATACAGGATTTTCGATACAGGATAAATCTTATCCTGTATTTTGATCAGGTATACGGCAACCCTGGTGCAGAAGACCCGGCTATCAGCCCTGATATTTTCAGGACTAGTGACAACGCATTTATGGAGTCAGTAAATCTGATAAACCAGGAATCGAGTTTTGTTCCCTATACCCAGCCCAATTGTGCCATCGGTGATCTGGTTACCAGAAGGATTTTATATACCACCACCATTGAATTATCTCCAAGCCGATACGATGACCCCGGCGGTTATTATATAGCCTGGGAGCGCTGTTGCCGAAATAATTTTGTAAACAATATCAACTACTTTGGACAAATCAACACGGTTGGTCAGACTTTTCTGTTGCAGTTCCCCCCTGTAGTAAAAGAGGGTGAACAATTTGTCAACTCAACTCCGGTACTGTTTCCTCCTCTGAGAGACTATGGCTGTGTGGGGAAACCGTTCTACACAGAGTTTGGAGGTACTGATCTTGATGGAGATTCATTGGTCTATTCACTGGTGGATCCACTTGATTCATCCACCGATGACCCTTTTCCTGTTATTACCACCGCACCCTATGACCCCATACCCTGGGTTGATGGAATAGGCACCGATAACATGGTGCCCGGGAACCCTCCGTTGCAGGTCAATAGAAATGGTTTGCTAACTGTTACTCCAAGCTCCACTGGTCTTTTTGTTTTTGCCCTGAAAGTGGAGGAATTTCGGAATGGGGAAAAGATATCCGAGGTCAGGCGCGACTTCCAGATGTTAGTAGTGGATGGTTGTGACTTCAGTACACCACCCAATGTGTTCGCCGTTAAAAGTGGCAATGGAGAGACCATAACGGCAGAAGACACTTTGAGGTTCACCTATGACGAGGCCAAATGCCTTAATTTGTTTGTGACGGACCAAGACCCAAACGAGGTGATTAATTTCAAAGCTGTTCCGGTCAATTTTTCCGGACCTTTGTTAACCGATATTGAACTACCTTCAGGAGAGATTCGTGATTTCGAAGATACCTTGAAGGTAGAAGTATGTTTGCCTGACTGTCCCCCCGATAGTACCGGATTGATGATTGTAGATTTGCTGGCCATGGACGATGCCTGTGCAGTCCCTCTGGTGGACACGTCCAGGGTAACCATTATTATTGAGCCGCCACCAAATACCAGGCCTGAAATATCTCCTCAAACAGTGACACATGTAGTCACAACCGAATCGGAACTGTACGAACTGTTAATAAATGGCACCGACCTGGATGGGGATGAGTTGGTTATGGATATTATTCCACTGGGATTCAGTATGGAGGATTACGGTATGGCATTTTCTGATTTTACCAGCAGCCCGGGCGCCTTGAGTACCACCTTCTCCTGGGATGCGGATTGTCGGCGTTGGGATTTCAAAGATCGCAATGTTTTTAGTCTGCTGGTGGTGTTAGACGATGAAGATCAATGCCGATTCAGTGATCCCGATACGCTGGCGCTAAACTTGGTTTTCGAACTGCCCCCTAACCATAAACCACAGGTTACTTTTGGAAATAGTCAGGATAACCATATATCCATTGATGTTTATCATGAGTTGAGCATAGAAATTGTAGGAACGGATGAGGATAATGATTCAATTTACCTGGACCTGGTAAGAGATGATGCAATGCCACTTCCTTCCGGTGTTAGTTTTACTCCTGTTTCTGGGGTTGGTATTGTCGAAACCAATTTTTCATGGACACCC
>JAUILF010000102.1 GCA_030433135.1 Bacteroidia bacterium
TTCCTGATAGGGACCAGCCCAATGCTTGTAGATATATTTACTGGGGCTCCACCTGATCCACCCCGGGATCTCAATGCCAAACTGAAATCCATGCGTATGTCCGGACAGCGTTAGAGCCACGTCCGAGTATGACTTGATTACCTCCGCAGCCCAATGGGTAGGGTCATGAGAAAGAAGAATTTTAAAGTCTGCCTCATCAGTGCCCTGTGAGGCTTGAGCCAGGTCGCCATAGGTGGCAAAACGCGGGGATGCACTGATATTCTCTACTCCCAGGATGGCAAGTTTCGTGTCATTGATTGAAATTACCCGGTTTTCATTCAGTAGTAAGTCCCAACCCAATTGCTTATGGATGGACTTTAGATATTCAAAGTTTCTGATCTTGTCATCCTGTGTGGGCCATGATCGGTAATCACCATAATCGTGATTTCCGAGGACCGAATAAATACCATATTTAGCTTCTATCTCATTAAAAACGTCAAGATAAGGGTCCATCTCGGATGCAGATGAGTTCACCAGATCGCCGGTAAAAAAGACAATGTCGGGCTTTAGCTCATTAATCTTTTCAATTCCGTTCCGGATGGGATCCTTAAAAGTAAAACTGCCCGAATGGATGTCACTGATCTGAACAATCCGTAGACCATTCAATTGTTCTGGCAAACTCTTAATCTGTAACTCGTTTCGATAGACCTTATAGCGATACTGGTTGCGAAGCATTCCATAAGTGAGACTTATGAAAGGAACGGACCCCACCAACATCCCCACCTGGGCCATAAATCGTGAGCGGCTTAGACTGTAACCTTCTATTGGGCCAAACTGATTAACCACCAGAAGGACCAACCTCCTCAGGTCATCAATGGCCATGAATACACCAATCATAAACTTGGAGAAGAAGAGTATGAAAACCACAGCTCGCAGGTAGATGTTGATGTTCTTGTTCCAGTGTTCAAACCAATGATTGGAGGATCCAATAACATACAAATACGCCGCTACACTAATCACGGCGTAGAAGATCAGGAATGAGTTTCGAGGTACTTTGGCCCAACCCTGTCCAATGGTCCTGAATGCCTGAAAGGCATAGTAGTCAATTAAACCCAGGAACAAAAGAAAAAGCAGGAGTCTCATACCTGAAATATATTTATTTCATACAACTTCATTTAACCAATAAGGTTGCGAAAGGTCAAGATGTTCACGATGATCCTCTATATCCGTATGAAAAAAACCCTGAGACCTATGCCCCAGGGTTTCTCTGCTACCTTTGATAGCTGACTATGATTTTGAAAATCTCTTCTCCCTGATTCTGGCCTTCTTACCCACAAGACCTCGCAGGTAATACAATTTGGATCGTCTCACCGCACCACGTTTTATGATCGATACCTCAGTGATATGGGGTGAGCTAAATGGCCATATCCTTTCCACACCTACTCCATTGGAAATTTTTCTTACCGTGAAAGTCCGGTTCAGACCTTCTCCGGAAATCTGCAGCACGTCTCCTTTGAATGACTGACTACGTTGCTTATCTCCCTCCACAATCTTATAGGTAACCACTACCGTATCTCCCGGGCGAAAGTCCGGAAAATCAGGCTTCTGCAACATTTCACTTTCAACAAACTTTACAGCGTCCATGACATTTCTAATTTTATTCCTGCAAAACGGCTCGCAAAAATAAGAATATATTCAGAATTGCGGAAGTTATATTCGTAAATGTTGGAGGCAAGGCCGTCAAAAGACCTGCAAATCACCGCACCAGGGTAGCAAAGCCCCGGAATTCAACCTGCTCACCCCTGGGTTCAATGTACTTCACCTGATAGACATACACGCCATTTGGCAGTGTTTCTCCTTCGTTGTTTCGGCTTCCTGTCCAGGGTTCCTCCGGATTATTAGTGCTGTAGAGCAACTCTCCCCAACGGCTCCAGATAGTCAGCTCAAAGTCACGCATACCCACGGTATATCCCTTGCCGATGAACACATCATTTTTGCCATCGCCGTTGGGAGTAAATGCATTGGGCATGTAGTAGGTAACCCGTGGCACAATATTAATCTCCTGAAAACTGGTATCGATACATCCATTTTCGTGGGTGGCGATCAGTGCCACCTGGTGAACACCTGTGTCGGGAAAGGTGAAAGTCGGGTTGTTTTCCAGAGATCTGCCCTCGTTGCCGAAAATCCATTGCTGGGATACATGGTTTTGCGATTCATTGAAAAAACGAACGGTTGGGTTGAAATTACTAGGTTCTTCCGGTGAATAGGAAAAAGCTGAAACGGGTGATTCCCTGATCTCTATCCAACTATTGAAGGTTTCCTCAATGTAACAGCCAATGGGAGATTCGATACTCAAATGAATGGAATAGCGTCCGGGTTCTACGAAGGCATGTCGTGGTGATACTGCAAATGAGGATGTTCCATCACCAAAGTCCCATTGAATATCATAGGTGGAGTCGATAGGTGCTGAAATATTATCAAACAGAAGGGTGCCGGGACTACAACCCACAAAACTGCTGGGCTCCACTAATATTTGCTCGGGAACAGGGTAATAGCTGATCGGAATCTCCCTGGTATCAAAGCATTGATTGTTATCCCCCACAGTCAGGCTAATCACATGATCACCCGGAGTTGTGTATATATGTGAAGGATGTCTTTGGCTAGACATTCCCCCATCACCAAAATGCCATTCCCAGCTTTCAATGCGTTCTGCACCGGTCATAGACATATCGGTAAACACCGTAGGCCCAACCGTACAGGTATCATATTCAAAGGCAAAGTCTGCTTCTATGGATGGATAAAGGTTGACGTACACTTCAGCTGTATCACCACAACTCAGGCCAGGGTTTACCATCATGGTGCCTCGATAGGTACCCACTCCGGGAAAGGTAACCTCAGCATCCCGTGAATCCAGGGTCATGGTTTCACCATTGATATCAAATTCCCAACGATAGGTGTCAATATATTGCTCGAGTACCGATTCGTTTTCAAACAGGATCGTATTGTTTCCGCAGGAATTGATGACGTACTCTTTTTCTCCCACGGTAGCATCACTCTTTACCCTGGCAAACACCGTGGGATCGCAGTCTGCCACATTAAACTGGAAATCACGAGATACACTACCGATAAGCACACCATCACGGTATTCATCCACACAAACCCCCATGACAAACTGACCTATGACCATGGGAGTCCCGGTAATCAGCCCGGTAGCAGGATCAATCTTCACCGCCGGATCCCCAGCCATGGGTGCTGCAAAGGTATAGGGACTCTTGAAGGTGACATTGCCGAAGGGTGGAGGACAAGGTGGATCAGGTCTGATGCCATTACAAGCAGTCGTATTGCCAAACGGATCGTCAGGTCCGCCTGCAAGGCCACCTCCAATTAGCGGTGTACAAAAACGATAGACCAGGCTGTCACCATCGCGATCCATGGCAGAATGGTCGTAATCAATGTTGTTGTCAACACAAACCACTGTAGGTGGGAAAGAACTAAAAACCGGAGAACTGTTACACAACTCCTGGGACAATGGACTGATCTCAATAGCAAATGTTGCCCCCACATCACCAGGACTTACAATATTGGAAATGGTATTATTACGGCAACAACGCTGATATACGATCGTATAAGGCTGGTCAGAGGGCCACTGATCCAGCTCTATCTCAAACTGATACACTCCCTCCTCAACACACAAGTTATCGGGTGGTATTAAACATGGGTAATCGGGTGCATCTATGAAACGTTTGTTTTGAAGCGGTACTCTTATGTTCTGCACCAGAGAACTCCCTCGATATATGGCAATATAGGCGCCCACATCGTTAAAGCCCTCTCCATCAAATGGTGCAGCCATTAGTTGCTCCCTGCAATCCCGGTACACTTTCATAATAATATTGTAGCGCCCCTCACCCAGGCATTGGTATTGCAGCTCTCCACCGATGATATGTTTGGCAGACAACTCCTGGGCCCAAATAACCAGAGCCAACGAGACTAAGAGAAGTTTGAGATTGTGCACAGAATCATAACGTTATGGCTCACTAAACGTTGATATAACCTTAGTGATTTTATGACAAATAAATTGCTTTAACATTTTTTCACCCATTCTTTTTAAGTCCTCACATAAAGATTTTTGACTAAACCTCGTTAATAGTTTCTAAATGTCCATGCAAGCAAACCCGAACCTCCATAAATGACGGAATTAGACAACATAATAAGTACTCTCAAATCAGGTGGCAACATTATCTACCCTACGGATACAACCTGGGGTCTTGGTTGTGATGCTACTAATGGCAAAGCCGTCGAAAAACTATACAAAATTAAGAAACGTTCTCCGGATGACCCCTTCACCATACTGGTTGAAGACCTGGATATGCTTCATCACTATGTGGAAGAGGTACATCCCCGATTGGAAACATTGCTGGTTTATCACCAGCGACCCCTCACAGTCATCTATAACAACACCCGTCATCTACCTTCCAACCTGCATGGAACCAACCGAAGTGCAGCCATCAGGGTTACCCTGGACCCCTTTTGCAAAGCTGTCATTCGTGAACTGGGCAAGCCCATTGTAGCCACTTCAGCCAGCCTGAGTAAAGAACCCTTCCCACAAAGTTTTCGCAATATCGATTTTCACCTCCTCAATCAGGTGGACTATGTGGTGAAATACAAACAAGATCTTGATTGTTTTGAGGATCCCTCGGTGGTAGTGAGGCTCACAGAAAGATCTGAGCTGGAGTTCATCAGGACCTGATACCTACAACTGCCCAGGTCAACTCTTCCAAATTTGCCGCTAGTCGGTTGTGTAGATGTGGTCAACCGCCGTCTTAATCATATCGTCCTTTTTGGAAGCCCACTCATATTCAATCTCGGTGTCCGTCGCAAAACGAACGATGGCATGCATAAAGGCTATTTCCACAGATTCACGAAGTTGTGGTTTTTCAAGAAATGGATGACAATAGGTGTGCTGATGCATAAACTCACCTGCACGCTCACGAAGGGAAGTTTCATCAATTCCCTCATTATTGACCAACCGTTTATACCCTGAGTAATCCTTTCTGAACAAAGAATAGACATCAACAAAGAATTTCTTCTCAACCTTCTTCCAAACATCATCATACCAAAGACTATCTGCAGGAACAAAAATATCGGGAACAATTCCCTCACCTTCGGGGCGAAGAATTCCTTTCTTATCCTTTACCATCTTCTGTGTATCCAGCATGACAAAACTCACGTCAAATAACTCCCCGTTCCTAATCCGGTCGTCCAGTTCCTTTTCATAGTTTTCGCGTTGATCATAAGTCTTTTGAATGAAACGCCCGGATGGCAAATAATACTTGCCAACCGTAAGGTTCAGGCTAGCCTCTTCACCCAATTCATACACCTCCTGTACGAGTGCCTTTCCATAAGTCCTCCTGCCAATCACTGTAGCCTGCCCCAGGTCCTGCAGCACGCCAGACAACACTTCACTGGCTGATGCCGAGTGCTCATTAACCAGGATCACTACTTCTTGAAAGTCAAAAAAAGGCTTCCCTGTGGATTTATACTCTGTACGTTTAATGTGCTTGCCATCCATGTAGACCAGCAATTCATCCTTTTCCGGGACAAACTGATTAATCACTTTGACGACCTCCTGAAGTGAGCCTCCTGGATTGTTTCGCACATCGATGATCAAATGCCGTGTGCCATCATCTACCATAGATTCCAGCTGTTCCATGAACTCACGGTAAGTATTGTTTGAAAAGCGAATAACCTTGATATAACCGATCTCATCGTCCAACTTAAAGCTGGCCGGAATGCTTTTGAGTTCTATCATCTCTTTGGCCAAAGACACCTGCTCTTGCCTATCGGACTCTGGAGAAGTGTAGACAATATCATATTCCTTGCCTGCCTGTCGCCAGACATCATACATCTCCAGTTGTTCAAGGCCCTGGCCCGATATGAGGTTGCCATCAATACTCAGTATCTGATCACCCACTCTCAGACCAGCCTTTTCAGCAGGACCGCCCGGAATGATATTAAACAGGCATATGGTATCATCGATCACTTCATACTCGATACCAATGCCCTCATAAGAGCCTTGAAGTCTCTCCTTATAATACTTGCTTTCATACCCTTCTGAGTAATATGAATGTGGATCCAGATGGGATACAAGCATACGAATGGCTTCTCCCGAAATACTGTCACTGTCAAGATCTTCACTATAGCGAGACCTAATATAACCTACAGCATTGATCAGTTTATCCCAGGAGTCCGCTTTTTCCGTTGTTCGTACAAGACCACCAGTCGGAAGTTGGTCATCAATTTGAGTACCGATAATCATACCCGCAGTCATGACCATAGCCAGTAAAAAGGGCTTCCAGACTTCGTATTTCTTTTGCTGCTCAGACATGAGGATGTAAAAATACCAACTTTAAACCGGGATTATGTATTGTGATTTCGTAATGAGAGCCAAATAGGCAATAAAGACGGGCGCTCCAAGGACTTTTTGACTCATGACCGAATGATCTCGCAGAGTCGAGTACGACAGTGCTCGAAATGAGGGAACCGCGAAAAGCGGGTGGGTAGGCCATGGTCCCCATCATGGTGAGAATCAAAAAGTACTTATGTGTCCGTGTTTGCAGCATAATTGGCTCGCAATAAAAATTGTAATACCTATTCCCGGTTAAAACAGTGCAGAACTGAGATAGATCTCACATTGACAATTATTCAATAAACCAAAAGATAGTCCCATGTATATTGAATTATTTGTAACAAAAAAATTATTTACTTAAAGATTTTTCATTAATTTTTCCCAACAAAGGAAACGTGACTAATGAAAAAGACTGCCGAAATTGATAAACTGGACCGCCAGATTCTATCAATTTTAATGAAAGATGCCAAGATGCCCTACACCGACATTGCCAAAAAGCTCTTCGTATCGGGGGGTACTGTGCATGTTCGCATGCGAAAGCTAGAACAAATGGGTGCTGTCAAGGAAGCCAATCTTAAGGTAGATCACAGTCAGCTAGGGTACGATATTTCAGCTTTTATAGGAATATTTCTCGACAAAAGCTCATTATATGACGACGTTATCCAGGCTCTGGAAAAAATCCCTGAAGTTGTGGCCGCCCATTATACAACGGGTAACTACGCTATTTTTCTTCGCATCGTCTGTAAGGATACTGACCACCTCAGGGAAGTACTAAGTGAAAAAATTCAGGCTATACCTGGCATACAACGGACCGAAACTTTCATCAGTCTTGAGGAAAGCATCAATCGCCCCATCAACATCCTGGAGGACGATGAGGAAATGGAGTAATGGTATCCAACCTGTCTGGTGATAGTGAATTATACCTTACCCAAAGTGATCAAACCCGTCCGGTTTCAAACAAAATCAAACTGAACTAATCCGGCCAGATTAGCCGCCGAGGTAATGCTTCAGGAGTTTGCTGCGTGAAGCTGAACGCAGTTTGTTGATGGCCTTATCTTTAATTTGACGAACTCTCTCGCGGGTAAGCCCAAACTTCTCGCCAATATCTTCCAGGGACATGGGGTGTTCAACACCTATTCCAAAGTACAATTTGATGACATCGCACTGTCGTTCAGTAAGCGTATTGAGAGAGCGTTCGATTTCCCTGCGTAAAGACTCATTGTATTCAAGTTGGGAATCTGTTTTGGGAGTATTACCATTCTCCAGAACATCCAATAACGAGTTGTCTTCTCCATCTACAAAAGGAGCATCCATGGATACATGTCTGGCGGCTACACCCAAAGTCGTCTCTACCTCGTCGGTCGGAATTTCGAGCACTTCGGCGAGCTCTTCGGGCGAAGGTTCTCTTTCGTACTCCTGTTCCAACTCACTAAAGGCCCGATTGATCTTATTTAATGAACCTACTTTATTTAATGGGAGTCTAACGATCCTGGATTGCTCAGCCAGCGCCTGCAATATGGACTGTCGAATCCACCAAACTGCATAAGAGATAAACTTAAACCCCCTGGTTTCATCAAAACGCTGGGCAGCTTTAATCAGACCTAGGTTTCCTTCATTGATCAAATCACTTAAGGATAGCCCCTGATTTTGATACTGTTTTGCCACCGACACTACGAATCGCAAATTGGCTTTGGTAAGCTTTTCCAGGGCTTCCTGATCACCCTGCTTGATCTTCTTGGCTAAATCTACTTCCTCTTCCGGGGTCAAAAGATCCACTTTACCGATTTCCTGCAAGTACTTCTCTAATGACTGACTCTCCCTGTTTGTAATCGACTTGGTGATCTTAAGTTGTCTCATGCGATAAAGCTTTAGTTCAAATTTTGAGTTTTGAAAAAGAAGAAACGAAAAAAGCGGGGCAAAAATACTCCAATATTGGTTCCGGTGCAATAAAATAGGTCATCTTTCCACAGATCAAGGAGATACCATCACAAATAGCATGCTAAAGATCCCCAAATCCCCGACAAGTAAGGTGATTTTTGGCTAAACTAAAAATAAATTGATTTTTTTGCATAACTCAATATTTTATCCTTAATTGCGACGCAAGCTATCCGTGGGTTTCCTCTTTAAGATAGTGAGATATGTCCTACTGAGCAAGTCTTAGCAACAATGGAAAGAGTTTCTTTTGAGATGGAGTTCATATTTAGAGCTTCACCTACGATCATTTATAAATTTCTTACTACACCAGCTTGTCTGGTGCGGTGGTTTTGTGATTCTGTTGATATACAGGAGGACACATTTACCTTCGAATGGAATGGTGCCGAGGAGGTGGCTTTCATGATTGATGACATTGAAGAGGAACGGATTAGATTCCATTGGGAAGATGCCGCAGACAACGAATACCTGGAGTTTAAGATGGAGGTTTCACCTGTCACCAACGAAACTATTCTGAACATCGTAGACTTTTGCGATGATGACGAGGTGGACGATCAAAAGCAGCTTTGGTCAAATCAAATGGATAATTTGCGTAGAGAAATGGGTGGGTAATACACCTGGTCCCTACTTACCTTTGAATTCCGGTTTTCTCTTTTCCAGAAAGGCTGAAATGCCCTCCCTGGCATCCTCAGTAAGAAAAGATTCACCAAATTTTTCTATTTCAATTGCGTAGGATCGTTCGGGCATGGCATAGTGGGCATTCACGGATTCAATAATGTTGCGGGCTGCAATCGGTGCCTTACTGACCACTACCTTCATCATTTTCAAGGCTTGCGGCAATGATTCTCCCGGATCACTCATCTGGTTTACCAGGCCAATCCGATACGCCTCATCCGCATCAATCATACTACCTGTCAAAAGGATTTCCAGGGCTCTTCCTTTACCTACCAACTGGGGAAGGCGCTGTGTTCCCCCATATCCGGGAATGATACCGAGATTTATTTCCGGCTGACCAAATGAGGCCTTTTTATCGGCAATACGAATATGACATGCCATCGCCAATTCACATCCTCCCCCAAGTGCAAATCCATTGACCGCTGCAATGACCGGCACTTTGCAATGCTCAATCTGCTTAAATGTATCATGTCCGAAAGCACTTAGTTCAGCAGTGGCTTCATTGTCGAAAGAAAACTCCTTAATGTCTGCTCCTGCAGCAAATGCTTTGTCTCCGGATCCGGTGATGATGACACCCCTGACATTCGGAGGTAATCCATTCTCACCAAAGATCTCATTCAAGCCCTTCATCACGTTCAGGTTAATGGCGTTGAGAGCTTTGGGCCGATCAATGGTGATAACAACTATCTCTTCCTGCGTTTCGATGGTCAGATCCGGAAAATCCGTTTTCATGTCTTTGTGATTTCGGTTAAAGATACAATCGCTATCTAACCTCTGGTGCAAAGCCTTGTAAATTACCGGATAATACCGGCTGATCTTTTGATATTTTTACTTCGTGAAATATGACACGATCATCATAGGAGGAGGGATCGTCGGTCTCTCCACCGCTTTTCAGATACTGGAATCTGATCCTGAACTTAATGTAGCAGTCCTGGAAAAGGAAGATGACCTCGCCGCCCACCAGAGCTCGCACAATAGTGGGGTTATGCATTCCGGGATTTATTATACGCCCGGGAGTCTTCGTGCCCGCAATTGCCTGCATGGTCATCAGCTTCTACAGGACTTTTGTGGTAAGTATGATGTACCATTTGAGATTTGTGGTAAGCTGATTGTGGCCTCCGACTCTACAGAGCTTGAAAAACTCCATCTGATCTATGAGAGGGGCAAAAAAAATGGATTGCAGGGATTGAAGTTAATAGAGCCGGATGAGGCCCGCGAAATTGAACCTCATGTAGCCTGTGTGAAGAGTATCTACGTCCCCAGTGCTGGTATTACCTCCTATCGTCAGGTAGCACATAAGATGGCAGAGATATTTCGTAATCTGGGAGGCATTATACATTGTCAGAGTAAGGTAAATGCCATTACAGAAAATCCGGATGGAGTACATGTGGATTGTGGAAGCAGGTCATTTACCACCACACATCTGATCACGTGCGCCGGACTTTTCGCTGACAAAATTACCAGGATGACTATTCCGGATTGCCCTTACCAGGTAATCCCCTTCCGTGGGGAGTATTTCGAACTCAAAAAGGAAAAAGAATACCTGGTAAACCATCTTATATATCCACTCCCAAACGACAATTTTCCATTCCTGGGAGTACACTTCACCCGCATGGTAGAAGGTGGAATAGAAGCTGGACCCAATGCCGTTTTCGCTTTTCAGCGAGAAGGGTATCACCATAGCCAGTTTAACCTTCTGGAGCTGGGAGAATGCCTCACTTACCGGGGGTTTCAAAGGCTGGCATCTAAATACTGGAGGGTGGGACTACAAGAAATGCGGAGATCGTATTCCAAATCTTACTTTGTAAAGGCGATGCAAAAGCTCATTCCATCCATCAGTTCTGAAGATGTGGTTCGAGGCCGCAGTGGAGTCAGAGCCATGGTTTGTGATACATCAGGTGAGCTCATCGATGATTTTTTAATTTTGGAGACCAAAAGAGTCATTAACGTACTAAATGCCCCTTCACCAGCCGCTACTGCCAGCCTGGCGATCGGAAAAGAAATCATACATAAATGGAAGCAGAAAAGGATGTGAAGATCACCGAGCCCATTCCCATGGTTGATCTCAAGCAACAATACGAAAAGATTAAGGATGAAGTTGACGAGGCCATACTGAATGTCGTAAGCTCGACTCGTTATATTAAAGGCCCGGAAGTGACCGGATTTGAATCCGAACTCGCCGAATACCTGGGTAGTACACACGTAATCGGATGTGCCAATGGAACGGATGCTCT
Source organism: Bacteroidia bacterium (assembly GCA_030433135.1). Taxonomy (GTDB): domain Bacteria; phylum Bacteroidota; class Bacteroidia; order Chitinophagales; family Saprospiraceae; genus JABDMH01. Next base: position 11,227 of record JAUILF010000102.1, read on the forward strand.
CCAGATAGCCCTGATGGCACTGGGGCTGAAACCCGGAGATGAAGTTATTGTGCCTTCGTTTACTTTTGTGGCTACTGCGGAAGTCATTGGGTTGTTGGGCCTGACACCGGTGATGGTTGATGTTGATTTAGCTACATTCAATATTACGGGACAGTTGGTGGAAGAGGCTATCACAGACAAAACAAAAGCCATTGTACCTGTACACTTATATGGTCAGGCTGCCCCGATGGAAGAAATCATGGAGGTCGCCAACCGATACAACCTGCCGGTCGTGGAAGACAATGCACAGGCCATTGGGTCAGACTATACATTTCGCTCCGGTAAAGTGAAGAAGAGTGGCAGCATAGGTCATATTGGATGCACCTCATTCTTTCCTTCAAAAAACCTGGGATGCTATGGAGATGGAGGCGCTATTTTTACTGATGACGATGATCTGGCAGCAAAGATCGCTATGGTCGCCAATCATGGTCAATCCAGACAATATTACCATGACCGCCTGGGTGTAAACTCGCGTCTGGATGCCATCCAGGCTGCTATCCTGAGGATCAAATTGCGCAAGCTGGATCATTATTGCCAGGCTCGAAAATCGGCCGCCGATTATTATGACCAAAGGCTGGGAAAGACCATTCAGATAGAGCTTCCCTACCGGGCAGACTATTCATCACATGTTTTCCATCAGTATACCTTGAAGGTGCCAGCCAACGATCGTGATCAGTTGCGAGAACACCTGCAGAATAAGGGGATTCCATCCATGATTTACTATCCGGTACCGCTATACAAGCAAAAAGCCTTTGCACCCTATTGGCCTCAGGGCAAGGTCCTGCCACATACCGAAACCCTGTGTCAGACTGTGATCTCACTACCTATGCATACTGAACTGACAGAAGATGTACAGAATTACATCTGCAACAATGTAATAAACTATTTCTCTTAGTATGGAGGAAGTATTCATTCACCGCAGTGCCGTAGTCGACGAGGGAGCCCGCATTGGCCAGGGCACCAAAATCTGGCACTTCAGCCACATTATGGGAACTGCTGTCATTGGGAGCGACTGCAACCTCGGTCAAAATGTATTTGTGGCAGCAAATGTTATCCTTGGCAACAATGTAAAAGTCCAGAACAATGTGTCCATCTATACCGGAGTGACTTGTGACGATGACGTGTTTTTGGGCCCTTCCATGGTGTTTACCAATGTAATCAACCCCCGCAGTGCCGTGAACCGCAAAAATGAATATCTGGAAACCAAAGTAGGAAGGGGTGCCACCATAGGGGCCAATGCTACCATCGTTTGCGGTCATGATGTGGGACCATATGCATTTATCGGTGCGGGAGCAGTAGTAACCAGGCATGTGCCGGCTTTTGCGCTCATTGTGGGAAATCCCGGCCGCCAAATCGGATGGATGAGCAAACACGGGCAGAGGTTGGAATTTGATGCCGAGGGAAATGCGATCTGTCCCGAGAGTGGTGAGCAATATGAGTTGAAGGATGCAGTGGTCAGAGCCCTCTAACCAGGGACAGATAATGATAACCTGGTAATAATGAGTAGGTTCATTATATACTGATTTTCTCATATGTTCCCATAAAACAAGATCTATTCTTAAATTGCGCAGCAATACGTTTTAATCTATCGGAATGGCATATACACTTCGCTCCATAATTGGCAACATCAAATTTGAACTGATTCTCCTTTTCCGTTATAATCAGCTGTATAATAAATGGATACAACACGAAAAGGTAAGTGACTGGAACAAAAAAGGATGGCTGACCAGAAAGGAGCTTAAAAAACAACTGATCAAATGGGAGCGATTTGGCAAACCCGTGCCACCACCACACCTCCTCAAGCAATACACCATTACCGAGTACCAAAAGAAATATCAACCAGCCCTGTTTATCGAAACAGGAACTTTCAGAGGCGATATGCTGGAAGCACAAAAGGGCAATTTTGAAAAATTGTATTCCATAGAACTGAGCGAAAAACTATGGGAAGCTGCCAAAGAAAGGTTTCGGAATGAGCCTCAGATTCAATTACTACAGGGTGATAGCGGATCAGTAATGAAAGAACTTTGTCCCCGGATCAGTGAGCAGGCTCTTTTTTGGCTGGATGCTCACTATTCGGCGGGAGTGACAGCTATGGGAGACAAGGAAAGTCCTATCCTGGAAGAACTGGCGACGATCTTTGCGGCACAAAAAGACTTTCAACATGTGATACTGATTGATGATGCCAGATTGTTTGTAGGTAAAAATGACTACCCGACACTAGAGGAACTGAGAGACTTTGTGAGTAAAAAAGCCCCGGGAATGGAAGTCGAGGTCGAAGATGATCTGATCAGGATCACTCCCGGATCCTGATGAAACCTCACCCACTACTGATGCCATATTGATATAGGAATGGCAAAACTACGGATCGCGCATATTATTAATCCGGTAATCGTACCGGAATCATCTGATTTGTTTCTGGCACAACCGGTTACCTTCTCTTCTATGAAAAGAGCCCGTGATCTTGCCAATGAGGAACTGGATGTCGAGCTATGGACTGCTACTTATCCTGAAGACAAGCCACTGGTACCAGACTTTTTCAATCAGACAGAATCACTGGCAAGGTCCGTACTGGACGAAGCCGATTTTGCGGTTCCCAGGAAATTACCTTTACTGACAGACATTCTTACCCACCTGTATGATTCATCGGATGCCGACTATTTTGTTTATTCGAATGTTGACATCGCTGTTCAGGAAAACTTTTACCTGGAGGTTGCTGATATGCTAGAGAATCACAAAGCCATTATCATTAACCGGAGAACCATTTCGAAGGACTATGAGGGACCGGAGCAACTGAAAGAGATGTACAGGGAATCCGGTAAAAAACATCCGGGATTTGATTGCTTTATTTTCCCTCGGAGCATAGTTCCGGATCTTTTCCTGGGTAAGATCATGGTGGGGGCAAACTTCATTGGAAGGTCTCTCGCCCTGAATCTACTGTACTATGCAGATTCATTCCGGATCTATCGTAATAGGCATCTGACATTTCATCTGGGCGAAGATCGTGTTTGGAAATCCAGAGAGCTAAGCGATTTTGAAGTGTTTAATAAAAGAGAGTATCACAAGATCCTCCAACACCTAAAACATCAGTTTGGACCTGCTACTGTAGCAATTCGCAATTTCATTCATTTCGACAATCCATTTGTTAAGCCATTTAATCCTAAGATTCTACAAGGTATCTAATCACCTCAGTTTCAACCTGGACATCATATCTTGAAACAAATCGTTGATATCTTTGGATATACCAAACCACAAAATGGTTCCTCCGAATAACAGCACAAACAATCCTCCCTTAATCAACAGTAGTAATAGGACAGAGATATCGGGATCAATCCACCAAACGGCCACAAAAGCTATCAGTCCTATGCCAAGCACTTTCAGATGAACCACTGAAAAGGGCAATATATGGAAGCGGTAGTATATGTACCAGCACTTGATAATATTGTAAGTCACCAGAGAAACGGCCGTAGCAGTAGCAGCTCCCGGAAGACCATACCGAGGAATCAAATATATGTTCAGTCCGATATTCAATACAGAGAGCACCAGCAGAGCGTACAAATTAAACTTGTAATACTTTGAGTAGCCAATAATGGGTTCATTGAGCCCGGTAGTTACATTAACCAATTGCCCCACGGCCAGTAACAGGAAAACAGGCTTAAGAGGCTCTAGTATGTCGAACTTTCCCGTGATCATTAAAACTGAATCCATACATAACCAACCTCCCAGTACAATCAATAGTCCTGCAATAAACAAGGTCTCGGAGGATTGTTTATATAAACGGGAGATACTCCCAAAATCCTGATCCTTGAGACTTTGAGCAATTACCGGACTGGCAATAGCCATCATAGACATATAAGGTATAGCCATGGTATTGACCATATAAGAATAAAAACTATACTGGCCGGTACTCTCATAATCCAGATAAGATGTGATCATTATACTGTCGATGCGAAAGGACATCAACATACCTATGGTGCCAAGAGCACTGAACACTCCAAACACTAACATTTCTCTGATCAGTGGCTTCTTCAGAAAAGTAAAATCGACTTTCCAGGATAACTGTCCCAGATAGCCTACATAGCTGAACAATCCGAGAAATACAAAGAGGTAGGCTCCTGCGAAAAGATATTTGAATTCACTTTGATTGATGTAACCGTAAAAAAAGATCAGAACCAGAGCCGGAAGGGCTACCTTTAGTAACAGATTATTATAGATTTCCGGAACTACAATTCTTTTGAAGTTACTGGAATACTGACCTAGAATCGAGTTGAAAATCAGGAAGAAGCTCACTATGATAATGACATACCTGTTTTCAACGAATTTATCAGAATCCATTCCAATCAATGCCATGAGGTCAAAGAGAGCGGTCTCAAAAAATAGCAGTACTATCAGAAACAAAATGAATGCGATCCAAAAGGTAATCATCATAAGACCCAGGAATCCATGATGACCTTTTTGCGGGTCTCTAAAGTCCGGGAAGTAACGCACAGTCAACCGACTCACTCCCAGGGACGCAAATGGTATGATGATGCTCGCCGAGGCAATGATAAACTGAGACAACCCATATATGTCAAATGCCAGAGGATAAATCAGCAGGTTACTGACCACCCCGATAGCCACACCCAGATAGGAGATGATGGTACGCTTTATGCTTTGTCGCCTTACTACTCCCATGAAAAACTCATATAAAAATCACCGTTCGAGGCATTCATGTGTTCACCTATCTATCTGACTATCAACACATTCATCAAATCAAACAAACCTGCAAGTTAAACAAATAGATATATTAATAATATGTATTTTTAAGGTCACAACCTCTTAGCTTTATTTGACTACCGTAATACCTTATGTTTGTGAAGGTAGGTGTTGGTCCAAACTAATCGTACGTGCGCAATCTGATCCGGAACTTTACTATGGAAAAATACAGACATATGTTGTCTGATTATTTTGCACACCATACGCTCTATTGGACTAAACTACGTAACGATAGCAAGTTGCACCGTGTTTTACCCATGCCGGTTGATCAGCTATTTCAGGCAGTTCACACTGAAAGCAAACCTGTTTTTGTGCTATCGACCGGAAGAACAGGAACAAAACTACTTACTACGATTTTGTCGCATGACCCCGGCCTGATGATAGCGCACAAACCCCACCCAGAACTGACTCACTATGCCAATATGGCCTATCAACAGGATGGCGACGGAAGAAATCTGGAATACATGATTGATGCCTGCCGCTACGAGAGCATCAGAGACTGTTATTTGCTGGAAAAACGGTATGTGGAAACCAATAACCGGATCACCTATTTCTGTCATCAATTGGCAGAGCTTTATCCCAGGTCAAAATTCGTACATCTGGAAAGAGATGTTTATGCTTTTGTTGCCAGTGGTTTTAGTCGGAACTGGTATACCTACCAAAAGCTTTTTGATGAAGGCAGGATTACCCCCAAACCCGGCTCCAAGTGGGACTGGGAATCCCTATCGCAGGTGGAAAAGATCACCTGGCTATGGTTGGAGACCAATGCATTCATTAAAGAGTTTGCAAAAAAGCTGGACCCCGCACGGTCGTTCTATTTAAGTAGTGAAAGTCTTTATTCATCCGCAGAAGATGTAAAAAGTCTTCTTGATTTCCTGGATATTGAAAGCATTGACATCGCCACGATCAGGAAATCGCTGAAACGACCTGTCAATGCACAACCATCAAGAAAACGAAAACACCTCTCTGATGAACAGAGAGATCAGATCCGGAGTTTTGTAGAACAATACAATAAGCATTGAATCCCCTAAAAGTACGTATAGATGTCCCGGATGACATTAGAAAACCCGTGACCTACATCTGGTCGGTGTACGCAACACACTGGCAGTTGGATTACGAAATGTCAAATCAAGCATGTGACCTGACGATTGGTCTGACACCCGATGCTGATATTGTGTTATCGACAACTTTCGTGCAACTTATTCGAAATACTTGTTGGGATTCAAAGTCATGGTTTGAAGTTCAACCTCTCATACTTCATGAAAATGGCCAACCCGACTACCTAGGAAGTACTTTCTATATGATTAATTCGCTTCAGGAGCTCCGTGAAGATGAGGATGATTATGATCAGTTTGGCCGGTTCAAAGTTGAAAAATCCTATCAATACCGGTTCAATTGCCTGCAAGAAGACCTGGTAACATCATACTTTGAACAAATCAGGAAAAGTGTTCCGGCATT
>JAUILF010000103.1 GCA_030433135.1 Bacteroidia bacterium
CATGCGTGCAAAGCCTCACGCTATCGATCAGCTTGCGCCCCGCATCGATGCCTCCGCGCAGCTCGAACGCCAAGAGCGCCCCGTAGCGTGGCTCGCCGTAACCCTCCGGACACATTTGCCGGCGCGCGAGCTCGTGCTGCGGGTGCCCGGCGAGACCCGGATAGTGGACGGTGGCGACCGTCGGCTGTTCCTCCAGCCAGCGTGCCAGGGCAAGCGCGTTGTCACACGCTCGCTCCATGCGCAGTGCAAGGGTGCGCAGACCGCGCTCGATCAGCATGGCGTTGAATTCCTGTACCTGGTTGCTGCCAAAATAGCTGGAGGGGTTGAAATGATCTATGACTCCCGGATAGAGATTGGTGCCACCGGGGTAACTAATTGAACTCTCGATATTAAAGTGGTTAATCCATTTGACCCCATATTCATCGCCGATTAGATCCTGAAATCTACGGTAAGATATTTGACAGGCCTGGTTAAACTGTGACATGAATGCGGAGTCCACCCGGTCTTTCTCAAACAGAGTCGTGGGAAACCATAATGCCCCGGCTATATTGGAGGTAGTATGGGGTGGAATAGCTTTGGTATATATGGTAACTTCATAGCCCCTTTGTTGCAAGACCCTTGCCGTAGATAATCCGATGACCCCGGATCCCAGGATGGCCACGTGCTTCGAAACATCCTTTGAGACCATGTCTGCAGCCAGTGTCGCTACTCCCCAGGATAGGGTAACTCCGGACCCTCCATGGCCATAATTGTGAATAAGAGTTTTATCACCCAGCTTTTCAGTCCGCAGTACAAATCCTGAGGCGCGGTAGGGTCTGAGTCCAACCAGGGTACGGATGACACGCTGAGGGTGAACCTGAACGGGATTGAAAATACGCTTCACTTCGTCCGGGTGTTGCCCCATGGACATACCACCAGTCAAACCAACTGCACCGGTTAGGCCTGCCATCTTTAGCAGATTTCGTCTTCCAAATAATTTATGCATAACATACTGAATGTTACTGGAAGATAATAGTTACCCCTTTGCGCCATGCACCAGATTGACTGATTTTTGTGATGGCAGACCGCCTGGATTATTTTATCAGAAGTGACATATCATATAGATCCAACCCCGCTGCCCAGAAATCCTTTTCGACAAAATCCAACTGAAAACCCATCCTGGCATAAAAGGCATGGGCCAACTGACTGGTTCTTACCTGCACCTTTTCGTAGTACTTTTTGGATCGGATCAGGTCCATTCGATGGGACACCAATTGCTTCCCCAGGCCTTTACCCTGGAAATCAGGATGAACCATATCCCAGGAAATTCGGGCATATTTTTCATCCGGAAAATAATTGATACCACCCGAAGCAATAATATTACCTGCATGAGTTATTACCAGATAATTATCAGCATGTTCGACCAGATAGTTTTGTAAATCTTTTTCTTCATCCGGATGAAAATATTTGGGCGTATTTAACCTAATTAAAGTCAGGACACCTTCTTTGTCTTTTGTTTTAAACCTTCGGATCATTCTTGGGAAACTGAAATTTGGTTATGATTGAGCAAATTACCGGTGAAGTCTAATTTATTCCATTGTTCGTAATATTCGAAGACTCTTTCTGTACTCATATTAATTTAAGGTAGAAATGCTTACTCAGAATAATAAATACTAACCGAGTGGATAAGTTAGATGGTGTGAATTTACTGGTAAGTTCTCCACCATTTCAGCAACTTTTGAAAAAAAGCATCATTCTCGCAAGTATGTTGATTTGATACTTTCAGGAGAAAGGACATCAAACTGAGACAGGTAGTGGCTTTTCCGGTAAGGATCAGTTGATCCAGCATTTCACCACGATCATCCTCAAACCATAGGGTTGTGGCAAAGGCGACTGATTCACGGGATGCTTGCACTAGTTTGGGAGAAATTCCACAGATGATGCCATTGAGGGTCTGCTTATGACTTTCAGGGTTCACCGGCAGGTTTTCTTCAAAATCAGCCAATTCGTAGATCGAGATTTTTTCAACCCGGTTTGGAGCCCGGGTAAAAATATTGGTGATGTTGCGGCTCTTGGCTCCTTTGAGAAAAATGACATTATTAAGGGTAATCACGGATCGCACCCTGTCCATGAGATAAATCCCGATTTTACGGGGATCCAGTATCACTGATTCTGAAAGGTTAGCCATGTTTTGTGCATAGCGATAACCCAGATAGAGCAGTATATGCAAGGTTACAAGTATGCTGGCCAGGACGGTGAAAACGTATTTCAGCATGAAAGTGTCCATGGCCAGGGTAACGATCATAGCGAATAGGGACAGCACCAGGAGCCAGGGATTGAGTATGGTGGATATCCATTTTGAAGCCTGAAGGTTGTCTGAGAAAGTAAAAGGAGTTCCTCCGGAAGAACCTACATCGCCTACGGCATAGAACTCATAATTAAGTTGTCCGGTGGACAGACTGGAACTACCCTGGTTATCGATAATGCCACCATCCATCAGGCCAATGGGCTCGGCATCATCAGGAATTTTCATCAGGCTTTCCTTCTGTACAAAATCACCGGGAAATGCTAGTGGTTCAAAGCCGGCCGGGAAACAGGATGATGCTGCCACTACATCACCCAGCAAGATCTCATGACGGATATCCCGGTAAAAACCATCCTGGTAGGCATTGCCAAAATCCCGCTGCGGAATGTCTTTGTTCTGGAAACGAAATTCTACTCCGTGGTTAAAGTCGGTGCTGTTAAAAATACATCGTTCCAACTTACTGGAGGGAAGGGCCAGGTACTCTTCCAGTTCTCCCAAAGTACCGGGAATAAATTGGTTGTACTGAATGGCAAAGGCATTGATCAGGTTCCGCCTTTTATGTGGATATTGGGTTTCCCAGGTGGATTTGTTTTTCAAAGTGGCTATGGCCTGCGATGCCAATTGATTTTCCTTCAACCAGGTATACATCTCTTCATAGAACTCAGTATAGGTTTTACCATCCTTCATCATTTGGGCATACTTCATACCCGTAATGGTCCCACCGCTCACGGTGGAGATGGCCCTGACGTTTTTTAGCAGGTCCATTTCTTCCAGAAAAGCGAGGATACCCAGGCAGAAACCGGCAGCTCTGAAGCCACCTCCGGGGAGGCAGAGAGCAATGGTATTCAGTTTTTCCTCCAGGGCCATCAGGAAGCCTTCATTTGGTTTACCTGAAAATAAGAATCTTTGCGGACTTCACCTTGTAATTACGTGTGAACAAGCCACCAATTTGGTTGATTAGCGCATCTATTTTACCAATGAAAGATCCTTTTGTTATCGTTGTTTTATTGTTTTTGACAACTTTATCTGCCTGTAGCCAGGAGGCAGAAAAGGCCATGCGTCAGGTTGGTGGTCCCTGCGAAGGTTGTGAGGCAGCATTGGAATATGGTGATCAAATCTTAAAGAGTTCTGATACCTTACCATTCTTCTCAGACAACGAACCCAAGCTGCATGTCTCCGGTACTGTGTACGAGAATGATGGAGTAACTCCGGCTGAAGGGATCATCCTCTATGTTTACCACACTGATCGAAATGGAATCTATCCGTCGACAGAAGAGAGTGAGGGCTGGGCCCGAAGACATGGTGACATCAGAGGCTGGATTCAGACGGATGAGAATGGCAGGTATGAATTCTGGACCTTTCGTCCGGCAGCCTACCCATCCCGCAGCGAACCAGAGCATATTCATATTACAATCAAGGAGCCGGGGCTGATTCCGTATTATATTGAGTCATTTCATTTCGAGGATGATCCGTTGCTGGATAATTCGGAGCGAGCAGCTATGAACAATCGCGGTGGGTCTGGTATAGTTGCAGTAAAACATGGGGATGATATCCTGACTGTCGAAAGAGATATAGTCCTGGGCTTGAATATTCCCTCTTATTGACATTAAGCAGTTCCTAATGTAACCACTAAGTGCACTAGTTCGGAAGATTCCACCCCCAGGATTATTGCCATACTGACGACCTTCGGTGTCAGCATTGCATTTGGATAATTCTACCCCCTCAAGGGGGACAATTAATTGTTAATCATATAAATACATATTAAGAATAAGCTAAAGTGATGAACCAACAGCCTTTAGCAGTTTTCAGCCGGCAGTTCGCAGTTCGATCTGAAGCCCCCAGGAAACAATCAAAAGGCTTGTTGGCAAATTAGCTTGTTGACTTCTGGCCATTGGGCAAGACTAAATCGTCGAGTTTCCCCCGCTGGCGTCCCGCTGGCGGGGGCTATGGGGTGGTCAACTCTTACGCTAGCAGTTCTCCAGAAATAATCAGAAACTGCCAAGAAACAACCGCTAAACGATGCCAAACCATGTTGAACCATTGTTCCCGGCACCCGGCACCCGGCACCTGCCAGAAACCAGTCAGCAGTTCTCAGCCCTCAGGTCCTTGCCCGCGGAGGCTGGTACAGGTTGAGTTGTTGAGACGTTGAGTCGTTGAGAATCCCAGCCCATAACCAAAAGACGATAAAACCATAGTACCATCATCTTCCCGCAGTGGCTCGACACGGTTCACGCAGAGATCACGAGGGATAATTGGTCCTCTTGAATGGAGCAGTAGTCCACGCAGAGACCGCAAAGAGAAGGTTTTAAACCACGATAAACAACCGCTAAACCATGCCAAACCATTGTCAAACCATGTTGAACCATTGTTAAACCATGTCAAAACATATTGAACCAAGTCAAATTATTGTTAAACCATGATCATCTGCTCCGCTCACCCCTAGCCCCTGAAGGGGAATGCCACCCGCTTTTCCAGTCCAAAACCAACAACCGCCAAACCATTGTCAAACCATGTTAAACCACCGATTCAGTCCTCCTCATCCCAGTCGTCCCATTTGAGGCCCTGGAGGATGCTCTGCATATAGAATTGTGAGAATCGCGCGTACGATTCGATCACTTTTTGCAGGCGCTGAGAGAAATCGCCACTGTATTGATTGAGGAAAAGGTATTTGCGGTTGACCATGCTGAAGTGCTTGCGCAGATACTTGTACAAACTGATATAGCTGGTCTTTCCTTTTTTGGAAACGGGATAAATAAATAACGAAACGGCCCCTTCCTGCCTTGAGGTGGTAATCAGAGACAAGTTGATAATCCTGCGTGAATTGCGAAATATGGCGGAAAATTTCCACGAGGAGGGTGCAGCAAGACGTGAGCGTTGTACGGTATCCATCTTAAACCCGAACCTCTGCAGGTAGGAGGTGAGCAGGTTGGCCTGCTCTTCGAAAACTCTCCACCTTTCATCCAGGCTGTCGGCAATCGGATTCCGGTATTTGAGTTTCATTTTTCCAGCAGTTTTCTTCGTAAGGAGAGTTTGTAGATACTATAACGTCATAAGGCGGTCAAATCATTGACTTTCCGGAAGCTATTTTAAATTTTACCAGATATTCTCTAAAACATCGCTTGATGTGAACGCGGTTGAGCTGGAATCAAACAAATTATCCTTACCTTGAATGGGTAAAAATTATGATATGAAACAGCTCAACAGGAGAAACTGGTTACGTCTTGCCGGCCTTGCCGGTTCTGCAACCCTGGTCACCCCTCCATCCATTAGTGATTGGAAGACCGCAAAATCCACTACTGTCCCCGGGCAGGATGTCATTGCCAGGTTGAGTTCCAATGAAAATCCATTTGGTCCATCTGAAAAAGTAAGACAGGCCATGATTGATGGATTTGAAGAAGCCTGCCGCTATCCTTATGGGAAGCAGAGGGAGTTAAGCAAGCTGTTAGCCGAAAAGGAAGGGGTACAACCTGAGGAAATCGTGATCACAGGAGGGTCAACCGAGGGGCTAAAAGCTACCGGCCTGACTTTTGGACTGGGCGGGGGTGAGATCATCAGTGCAGACCCAACCTATCTGTCCTTGTTGAGTTATGCAAGTCAGTTTGGAGCTTTTATCAATAAGGTTCCATTGAATGATAAACTGGAGCATGATCTGGATGAAATGGCCAAACGGGTTAGTAATGACACCAAACTGGTCTTTGTTTGTAACCCAAATAACCCCAGTGGTACCATTATTCCCAAAGATAAACTGACTGATTTTTGCGAGAGCGTTTCCAGGCAGGCTATCGTATTTAGTGACGAAGCCTATGGGGACTATATAACAGAACCTGATTATCCTTCTATGGTATCGTTGGTCAAAAAAGGTGCAAATGTGGTTGTATCCCGAACCTTTTCCAAAGTGTACGGACTGGCCGGGGTCAGAATAGGGTACCTGATAGCCAGGGCAGATCTGGCACAACGCATCAGCGAAAACGTCATGGCAAGAACCAATATGTTAGCCCTTTTTGCGGCAGAAGCTGCACTGAAAGATGACGCCTTTTATCAAATGAGCCTGAAGAAAAATACAGAAGCCAAGGAGCATATCTACGGTGTATTGGATCAGGCCGGGTTAAAATACGTTCCTTCTCATACCAATTTTGTTTTCTTTCATACCGGAAGGCCGATTGGAGATGTTATTTCGGCTATGTCAGAAAAAGGGGTCAGAATAGGCAGGCCCTTTCCTCCTTTGACTGACTGGTGCAGAATCAGTACCGGGAGCATGGATGATGTGGAGAAATTTGGTGAGGCACTAATAGATCTTTTTGCCTGACCAACTGCCTTCTAATTCTTGCATGTTTGCCAATCTGGTAACATGGATCAACGTTGTCAAAGTAAACTCGTTTGCATCTACGCCGGATCGCCATATCAAATTTTAAGAGTTACTCTAAAGTAGCATACGAGTTCTCACCCCAGATCAACCTGATCCACGGGGTGAACGGAGTAGGGAAGACCAATCTGCTTGATGCCATACATTGTCTCTGTCTGACCAAGAGCTATTTCAATGTGTCGGACCGCGATTTGGTTCGGGATGGAAGTTCCTTTTACCGACTCCAGGGAATGTTTTCCTTAGAGGAGAAGGACATGGAGATCGTGTGTAAATACGCCCCCTACAAGAAGAAGGTGGTGGAGCGCAATGGAACCAGATATGAACGACTTTCCGAGCATATTGGTTGCATCCCGGTGATTATGATCGCACCGGACGATATTGACCTGATTAATGGATCCAATGTGGAAAGGAGGAAATTTATTGATAATACACTCAGCCAGATCGATCCAGATTATCTGCAAAACCTGGTTGCTTACAACCGCCTGGTAAAGCAGCGAAATTCCCTACTGAAACAATTTCAAAAGGGCAGGGTATTTGACCCTTTGTTGCTGGAGATTTATGATAAAAAAATGGACGGACCGGCTCAGTACCTTTACCAGACCCGAAAGGATTTCTTCCGGGTGTTTGAAGAATATGTGCAGCACTATTATCGGGAAATCGCTCAGTGCAGTGAAGCTGTGGAAGTTTTATATCAGTCTCAACTAGAGCACAGTTCTATCCCGGAGCTTGCCAGGGAGTTCAGAGAACGGGACAAGGTCCTGGGCCGAACGAATGGTGGACCACATAAGGACAAAATCAACCTGATTCTTGACGGACGTGAAGTCAAGACTTTTGCCTCACAGGGCCAAAAGAAGAGCCTGGTTTTTGCCATGAAACTGGCCCAGTTTGATTGCATTCGAACGGGCTCGAGAAAGAAACCGATCGTACTGCTTGATGACATTTTTGACAAGCTGGATCAAAACAGGGTCAGACACTTGTTGCATATCATCTTAAAAGCTAATTTTGGCCAGGTCTTTATCACCGACACGCAGGAAGACCGATTACTTATGCTTCCTGCAGAAGATTTTCCGATCCAGACCTTTGACATTCAAAAATACAGTGATGAGCAGGAATGAAGAGCCTTTGAAGGATGTATTGAAGCAATTTACCAACTCCCGGAAAATCAAGAATCAATTTACCCAGGTAATGGTAGAAGAGGTCTGGAACGAGCAACTGGGTCCGGCCATTAAGAAGTACACCGAGAAAGTACGCTTCCGTAGCGGTATTGTGACGGTGACCCTTACTTCTGCGCCTCTGCGCCAGGAGCTGTCATACGGAAAGGAAAAACTGATCCAAATCCTGAATGACGGCCTTGGTGAACCCCTGGTTAAGGACGTAAAGTTTTATTAGTGCTTTGTCAGACTTAGATCTGAGAAGCAAGAAGCAACCGAATGAAACTATTTTCCTGATGACGGTGTACTACGCTCTTCCTTTATCGTCTTTTCCACTTCCTGATGAACGTGTGGGTTGAGATCCCGTGACTTCAATCGCTCTCAGCAATGCTGATTTGACATTAATCACACCACCACTGGTACTGAGGGTGTTGAAAGGAACCATCGTGCCGGTGCCTGGTTGGCGTACTTCTCCCAGGTAGGGACGGGCAGATTGAACCAATACCTCTCGTACTTCTTTTGCTTTCATATCGGGAAAGTAGGACCGGATGGTTGCTGCCACTCCGGCTACTACCGGTGACGCCATACTGGTGCCGCTGGCCAGTTCATATTCAGAATCCGGTGCCGTTGAGTATATGTCCTGTCCCGGCGCAAAAACATCGACATTTTGCTGGCCATAATTGGAAAAACTGGCCACCATATCGGCACCGCCTTTCCAGTTTAGAGCACCTACCTCAATCCAATTAGCAGCTCTCTTCTTGCCAAACAAACCTCTCTTTTTGTCGTAGGTCGCATTTGGGTAGTTGTTTTCAACATCATTATCCTGTCCACTGTTGCCGGCAGCATGCACCAACAATACATCTTTCTTCTCAGCGTATTTGATGGCCTTTTCCACCTCTTTTTCATCAGGTGAAAAGCCTTTGCCAAAGCTCATATTTACGATACTGGCTCCATTGTCGACCGCATATCTGATGGCGTTGGCCACATCCTTGTCTCTTTCATCACCGTCCGGAACCGCTCGAATCGCCATGATTTTTACGTTTGTAGCTACTCCATTGATACCGAGATCATTGTCTCGCTTCGCTGCAATAATACCAGCTACATGGGTGCCGTGAAATGCATCCGGACCTTTCACATCGGCATTGCCGTAGTACCTCTGATCAAGATTGCTGTAATCATCATTTACAATGGTTCTTGGGTTGTAATCAACGTTGTAACCATAGTCGACTTTGTTTTTTTCGTGGCTCAGAGCTTCGTTGATGTCACTTACAATGAGCTCTTCCAGGTCGTCCAGATTACCTTCAAAATCACCCATCTGTGGTAATAACTGGGCGAAAAACGATTTCACCATACCGTACTTTTCATCGTCCAGGGCGTCGATGGTTTCCTGGTCTATCGGGGCATCTCCCAGAGCCTCCCGAGACATTTTGAGCGCAAATTCGATGTAGGTGAGGATTTGCTGGTACTGCTCCACCTGTTCGCTTGCTTTTTCCAGTTGGGAATCTACATCCTCCTTGTAAGTAAGGTATTTGTCGTACTCCTTTTTTTCCTTACCACTCAGCTTCATCGGATTGACGTCATCATATTTTTCATCCATTTCTCCCACTATACGGGTGAGCTCATAGGTGTCATGATGCACATTTTCACCGTCCTTTCCTCCAATGAAATTCCAGCCATAGATATCATCTACGTAGCCATTGCCGTCATCATCAATATTGTTATCGGGGATTTCATTCTCGTTAATCCACATGACCTCTTTCAGGTCTTCATGTAATGGGTCGACACCACCGTCAATCACGGCTACTACTACTTGTTCACCGGGAATCTCTTTCAGGATCTCTTTCTCTACCCTTTCTGTACTAACCCCATTGATTTTGTCCTCTTCGGGATCAAGGTTAAACCAGTTATCAGGTGCACCACTTTGCCCCAACAACACATTTGTCGCTAAAAAGCACAATATTGTGAATAAACCAGATATCAATCGAATTTGCATGCTTCGCTTTTATATAAGAAAATAATTTGGCCAAATATTTGTTTAAGAAACAAAGAGTTATTCCCCAAACTGTCGCAAGATTAGCTCGAAATCTTGTGATCCCCTGTAAAATTGCAAGATTTTAACGAGTCAAAGGTAAGATATGGTACGTGTTGTGCAACGAATTTGTCTGGTGTTTCTACTTTTCAGTTGCTGTTCTCTGCTGAGGGCACAGTACCTGGATGGTGGTATTATTGTAGGTGGAACTGTCTATGAAGGTGATCTTTCACCCAGGGCCTTTTCAGACAAATGGCAACATATAAGTATGGCGGGTGGTATTTTTGTTCGCCAAAATTTCAATCGTTACTGGGCTGCACGTCTTTCCTACGAATATGGCAACTTTGCCGCTGCGGATGGTCCGGAAAGATCCTACAGAAACCTGAGTTTTCAGTCCAGTATTTCTGAAATAGCAGCCACGGTAGAATTTAGTTTTCCTGGCTATGACCCTACAGCCTACAAACGTTTCTCTCCGTATGCCTTTGTAGGTATTGCCTATATGCATTTCAATCCAAAGACGGAATACCAGGGGCAATTGGTAGAACTAGCTCCTTTGGGAACCGAAGGCCAGGGGTTGGATGGCTATGATGATTTTTACAGCCTTGATGAGCTGACGATACCATTTGGTGGTGGGATCAAATATGCCCTGACACCGACGATTACCATCGGTGCCGAATTTGGACCGAGGATTACCTTTACAGATTATATTGACGATGTCAGTGGCGATTATGCCAGTTATCGAGATCTCGCAGAAAACCGAGGAACCTTTGTTGCCAACATTGCTGACAGGGCATATGAGGTAAACGGTGGAGAGCCGGTAGATAGGGGTGGAGATCCCCGGGGAAGCCCCAAATTCAAGGATTACTACTTTTTTGGCAACATTACGATCTCCTACCACTTTTACGACCTCTTTGGTAAAAGTGCGGTTTGTCCGAATTTTTAGGGAGTTGTTATTGTTGTGGAAACCTCCCTCCTGTGTGACCCTTTAGTCAGATAAAGCAGTCGATTTCCACCCCCTTCCCCCCTTGTAGGGTCCTCATAGGGGGATAAACATTTTTTCCACACCCACACTCCACACCCACACTCAAACTCAGATTGGGTGTCGAATGGATCTGTTGATGACATTTAGGCCAGATGAAGAATAGAAGTAGTAAATTGACTTTAGAAGTATTTTTACAAGGTAGAGAAAGCAGGTAGTTCACGACTACCTTCACGGTGGACAGTACAGCTCAATAGATAGATGCATCCGGAGAATTATCTCAAAGAATATTGGGGGTATAGCCAGTTTCGGCCATTGCAGGCTGAGATTATCGCTAGTATACTTGACGGTAAAAACACCCAGGTACTCATGCCGACAGGTGGAGGTAAGTCCATTTGTTATCAGGTGCCGGCACTGATGCTCGACGGGCTCACCCTGGTGATTTCACCCCTGATAGCCTTGATGACCGACCAGGTTGAAAACCTGAAGAACAGGAACATCAGGGCGGCCTGTATTCACAGCAATATGCATTACCGTGAGATGGAAAGAATTCTGGACAGCGCCCAGTTTGGAGGAATGAAGTTACTCTACATCTCACCCGAAAGGTTGCAATCCAGGGATTTCTGGACACGTCTGAAACAACTGCCGGTTAAGCTTCTCGCAGTTGATGAGGCACATTGTATCAGTATGTGGGGATATGATTTCCGGCCATCTTATCTGAAGATTGCTGAGGTCAAAACCCTCTTTCCTGACCTGACTATGGTAGCTCTCACCGCCACCGCAACAGAGTTTGTATTGGAAGATATTGGTCGTCGCCTCGAAATGACAGATCCTGTTGTTTACCGGTCTAGTTTTTTCCGTTCGAATCTGAAGTTTGGGGTGCTTTCCCCGGAAGATAAACTGGAGAGAGTCGCGCGATTGATGAAAAAAGTGAAAGGTCCGGCGATCATCTACGTGCGAAACCGAAGGCAAACCCGGGAGATTGCCATGTATCTGAGCCGTAGGGGGGTACAGGCGGGTTACTATCATGCAGGACTGGAAGGACCGGTGCGAAACGAGAGGCAGTCTCAATTTATGCAAGGTAGCCTGCAGGTGATGGTGGCAACTAATGCATTTGGAATGGGCATCGACAAGTCGGATGTCCGTATGGTCATTCATTTTGATTTGCCCGATAGCCTGGAGGCCTATTATCAGGAAGCCGGACGAGCAGGGAGGGATGGTAAAGATTCCTATGCCATCTTGCTTTACCAGGAAAGAGATTACCACAAATTGCTGAGTCAGTTTGAGCAGACTTTTCCTGATATGTCTGAAGTGAGACGAATTTACAGAGCCCTGGGTAACTATCTGAAACTGGCGCTGGGAAGCGGGGAGGGAGCTACCTACCCGTTTGAGGTGGTAGACTTTGCACGGGCCTATGATCTCGATACCTTTTTGACCTGGAATGCACTTAAGATCCTGGAGCAGGCAGGATGGATTGCCCTTTCGGAGGGATTGTATCAACCATCCAGGTTACATATTCCGGTGGATAAGACGGTCCTTTATGACTACCAATTGAGAAACCCGGGTAAGGACCGGGTGATCAGGGCCATACTCAGGTTGTATCAGGGGGTCATGAGTGATTATGCCGTGATAAAAGAAAGGCAGATAGAATCATTACTTGGTGACGTGTCCATTAAGCTGAGACAAGTGTTGATGGAACTACAGCAGGATCAGATTGTGGATTACATTCCGTCTAATGACCAGGGCAGAATCACACTCCTTCAACCACGTGTACATCATGACAACCTGACTATCGATCATGACTTACTGGCCTTTAGAAAAAAGTGCAGAAAAAAGGGTATTGAAAACATAAGGGAGTATGTGCATCTCACGGACTGCAGGCAGGGTTACCTTATCCGGTATTTTGGCGATCACTCAGTTACCAGGTGTGGCATCTGCGATAATTGCAGAAAGGCAGAGCAGAATGATGCTGAAGGTGATGATTTTCATATCTTGAAAGAACAAATTACTGCCAGCCTTCATCAGTCGGAAAGAACCATCAGCGAACTGAAACAGTTGTTTGATCCTGATCAACATCAGATGGTGATTTCTGTGATTCAGAAACTTATTGATGAAGAGTTGATTGTAAAAAGGGATAACACCTTGTCTGCCAACTAGAGTCAATATGCGTATCATATTTTGTGTCACCAATGATATCAGTCCTGATCGGAGGATGCATCGTATTTGTCAGTCCTTACAGGAGCACGGACATGAGGTTACCCTGGTCGGTAGAAAGCTTCCCAAATCACTTCCATTGCCGGATTTTCCGTTTAAGACCAAACGGATCAAATGCTGGTTTAATAAAGGACCGCGCTTTTATGCAGAATACAATATCCGGCTGTTCCGATATCTCAAGAAACAGCCAGCGGATGTTATTGGCGCAGTTGATTATGACACTCTGAAGGCAGTCACCAGGGCTTGTAAATCTACCGGAAAAAAAATGGTCTTTGATGCCCATGAGTGGTTTGAGGAGGTGCCGGAACTGGAAGGAAGAGAAAAAGTGAAGAAATACTGGATGAAAATCGCCAGGGAAGGATTGCCGGCAGCAAAATTGAGGTATACGGTTTCACCTTCCATCGCATTGAAGATGGAGGAGCTCTACGGAACACCCTTTGATGTCATTAGAAATGTACCCTTGCTGCAAGGTCACGAACCATCAGCTATCCGGGAGGATATCATCCTGTACCTGGGTGTACTTAATCAGGGCAGGGGACTTGAGCAGATGATCCTGGCCATGAAGGAGATTGATGCAAAGTTGTGGTTGGTAGGGGATGGTGATATCAGAGAAGAGCTCCGGGCACTTGCTTCCAGGGAAAACCTGCTCGACAAGGTCACATTTAAAGGATTTGTGCCGCATGATGAACTGCCACCCCTGTTAGAGAAAGCCAGGATCGGTATCAATTTACTGGATGGTACCTCGAACAGCTACAGGTATTCGCTGGCCAATAAATTCTTTGACTACGTGCATGCAGGGTTACCACAGGTATGTATGGACTTTCCGGAATACAGGAGACTCAACCAGGAACATCATGTCGCCACTCTCTTGCCCGATCTTAACCAATTTGGGTTAGTCTATGCCATTAATCATTTCCTGGATGATAACAACTATTGGTTTACCTACCATGCTACCTGTCTGAGGGCACGTAAAGACTGGTGCTGGCAGCATGAGGAGAAAAAATTGATAGCGTTGTACAGTAAGTTAATGCGCTGACTACTCCTTTCCGGTGTCTCCGGCAAGGTGTAGTAAAAAAGCATACTCCAGTGCCGTCTCCTCATAACGCCTGAACCTTCCGGAAGCTCCACTATGACCAGTATCCAGATTGGTGTAAAGTAGCAATAAGTTATTGTCCGTCTTATATTCACGCAACTTGGCGACCCATTTGGCCGGCTCCCAGTACTGTACCTGAGAATCGTGTAGTCCCGTCGTCACTAGCATAGAGGGATAATCCTGGCGCTCTACATTGTCGTAAGGTGAGTAAGATTTTATATAATCGTAATATTCTTTGATCTTCGGATTGCCCCATTCATCGAACTCACCGGTGGTCAGAGGAATGCTCTCGTCCAGCATGGTTGTAACGACATCCACAAATGGTACCGCGGCAATAACCCCCTTGAATAGTTCAGGTGCCAGGTTGATGACTGCACCCATCAGAAGCCCTCCTGCACTGCCACCCATGGCAAAGAGTTGTTCGGCACTAGTGTACTTTTCCGCGATCAGATGTTTTGCACAGGCAATAAAGTCGGTAAAGGTGTTTTTCTTGTGCAGTAATTTGCCGCTCTCATACCATTTTCTTCCCATTTCCTCACCACCCCTGATGTGGGCAATGGCAAAGCCAAAGCCCCTTTCCAGGAGGCTGAGTCGGCTGGAATTGAAGTAAGGATCTATGCTGTGGCCATATGAACCGTAGCCATAGAGTAGGAACGGTGCTTTTCCCTTCTTTTCCAGGTTTTTTGGGTAAACTATGGAGATCGGAATCGAAGTTCCATCCGGTGCGGTGGCATAAAGTCGATCTGTGACAAAGTCTGTCGGATCATAACCACCAACTACTTCCTGCTGCTTGCGCAGGGTGAGTTTCCGGGTATTCATGTCGTAGTCATAAGTGGTGTTGGGAGTCTTCAGGGAAGTATAAGCCAGCCGCAGGGTGTCAGTTTCCATTTCCTTATTGTGGGTTGGATAGACCATGTAGGCATTTTCCTCAAAGTCGATGTAATGATCTTCGCCGCTGGCAGCAATAATTCGGATCTTTCCGACACCGTTGATTCGTTCTGTCAATACGGTGTACTCAGCAAAAGCTTCGACGTCCTCCAGTAATATATCAGGTCTATGACCAATCACTTCCTTCCAGTGTTCAGCCGAGGTATCGGTCAGTGAACATTCCATTAACCGGAAGTTTTCAGCCTCCAGATTAGTGCGTACGAGAAACCGGTCATTTTGGTGATCTATGTAGTACTCGTGTTTCTGACTTCTTTTTTCGAATAGTTGGAATTGACCTCCGGGTTTAGTGGCTTCCAGGATCCTGTATTCGGTCGAAAGGGTAGAGAACGAACCAATGAGTATGTATCGACCGGATCTGGACTTAAAGACGATGGTGTGAAAAGCGGGGTCGGCTTCATGGTAGATTTCTACGTCTTCCTCCTGACTGGTTCCCAAAATGTGCCGGTATATCCTGGACGGACGTAAAGTCTCATCTCTTTTGGCATAGAAGACAGTGCGGTTGTCAGCAGCCCATACTGCTGATCCGATCGTTCCTTCCAATCGGTCCGATAGAAATTTTCCTGTCTGCAGATCCTTAAAACGCAGGGTATAGATCCTTCGACTCAGGGTATCTTCTCCAAAAACGAGCAGCTGATTGTTTGGGCTGACGGTCAGGCTTCCTGTCTGGTAGAAACTGTGTTCACTGGCCAAAATGTTGACATTGAGCACTTCTTCTTCAGCTGCACCATCTTGAATTAGGGTGCGTACATAGTTGGGATATTCCTCTCCTTCGCTGTACTTCGTTTGGTACATATAACCATTCTGCCGGTATGGAACCGACATATCGGTTTGTTTTATCCTGCTGATCATTTCCGTATAGAGATCCTTACGAAGCGACTTCAATGATCCCAGTTGTTCCTCCAAATACTCGTTTTCGGCTTCGAGGTAAGCGATTACCTCCGGGTTCTCACGGTCATTTAGCCAGTAAAAATCATCAGTTCGGGTATCCCCGTGGATGGTCATTTGATGTGGTACCTTTTTGGGGCTGGGAGGTTTATGGTGTTTCATTGAAGTCTGATTTTGATAGGTTTATCGATGGTTTATCCGACAAAAGTGCAATTTGGACTGATATTATGCTGAACCAATCTCATTAGAATTATCTTCCGGGGACTGTTAGCGAAAATGGCAGAAAATGATTTTTAGAATAACTG
Organism: Bacteroidia bacterium; assembly: GCA_030433135.1. Classification (GTDB taxonomy): domain Bacteria; phylum Bacteroidota; class Bacteroidia; order Chitinophagales; family Saprospiraceae; genus JABDMH01. The sequence continues at coordinate 16,252 of JAUILF010000103.1, forward strand.
AAGGATGGGGCTCACCAGGTTCATGATCACATCCTTTTTATTAGCTTGCGAAAATAACTAAACACTTTGAAACTTAACCTCACTTACGGTCAGATCCTGCGCATATCGGCACCCATCATGATTGGTAGTGCTGCGCAGAATGTGATAGCGTTGAGTGACAGCGTGTTTCTTTACCACCTCAGTGAGTCGGATTTTGCGGCCATTGGGTTTGTCAGTGTCTTTTACCTGATCATTACCGCCATTGGTTATGGGTTTTCCCGCGGAGGCCAGATCCTGGTGGCCCGTCGATCGGGAGAAGGGGATTATCAGAATGCCGGCAGGTTGTTCTACTCCATGTTATACATGGAAATCGGACTGGCTATCATATTTTTTCTGTTTATTATTTTCGTTTGCCCCTGGTTTTTCCTGGGATTTGTAGATACAGAAGTCATCTACACAAAGAGTCTGGAGTACCTCAAATACAGGTCCTATGGAGTCTTTCCTGCGTTCATCGGGGTTTCCATGATTGCCTTTTATACCGGCATTGCCCGGACCCGGATTATCATGTATGATACTGTGGTGTTGATCGTGGTTAATGTGGCTTTGAATTATAGCCTCATTTATGGTAAATGGGGGTTACCGGAAATGGGTATTGCCGGGGCCGGTCTGGCCAGCACACTGGCTGAGGTGGTGGCCCTGATCGTTTTCGCGGTTTATATGTTCTTTGACCGGGAGTTAAAGCGATTTCGGTTATTGCGGATACCTACCGTTGACTGGCCCTCTATCCGTACCAACCTGCGTATTGCCAGCCCTATAGTGGCACAGGCAGTAGTGGGCCTGGGAAGCTGGTTCTTTTTCTTTGGGATTATCGAAAATATGGGGGAAAGGGAATTGGCCATAAGTAACCTGGTCCGGGTAATCTACCTGATTCTCAGTATACCCTGTTGGGGTTATTCGGTGGGAGTGAATACACTGGTCAGCAATTTTATAGGTCAGGGCCAGGAAAGCGAGGTCTTACTTATAGTCAGGAAAACCATTACACTATGTGTGCTGAGTACCCTGATCCTGGCTGTTCCGGCGCTCTTGTTCCCCAAATATGTAATGTATCCGCTTCTGGGATCAGAGGATATGTCCTTGTTTACAGAGGCTCAGCCTATCTTTTATGTCCTCTTTGTTATCCTGACCTTGTTTGCCATCGGTGGGATTTACTTTAATGGTATGGTA
>JAUILF010000519.1 GCA_030433135.1 Bacteroidia bacterium
TATTGGCAGCTCCAAAAAGGGTTAATGGAACCAACAAAGCCACCATACCCAAACTTATCCATATGTTTTGTTTGATGATTCGGCGGGCATTCCTGCTCAATCCCATCGCAAAAGGCAATTTGTCCAGCTGGTCAGACATCAGTGCTATGTCTGCCGTTTCCAGGGCCACATCTGAGCCCGCAGCACCCATTGCGATACTCACAGTGCTACGCGCCATGGCCGGGGCATCATTAACACCGTCACCTATCATGGCCACCTTACCTTCTTTGGTCAGATCCTCTATGACAGACACTTTGTCTTCCGGTAACAGGTTTCCACGGGGGTGGTCAATACCGATGGATTTGGCAACTGCATCTGCCACCTTCTGATGATCACCGGTCAGCATAACCATACGCTCAACACCGAGCCCTTTCAGATCTGAGAGGGTTTGAGCAGCTTCTGCCCTGGCAACATCCATTACCGCGATCACCCCTAAATAGTTCTCCTTAAAATAGATGATCATGGCTGTCTGACCATCATGCTCAAATCCTGACATCACGTCATCGAGGTCTTCAGGTAGAGGTTTGCCTGTCACTTCTTCCATCAGCCTTCGGTTCCCTGCATAAATGGTACCTCCCTTCCATTCCGCACGGACACCCCTTGCTGTAAGTGACTGTACATTGACAGCTGTCTCAACTTCAATATCGGGAATCCACTTTTTACCACCCTCGACAATCGCTTTGGCCAGGGGATGATCGCTTAATGACTCCACCGCGATTGAGGCCTCAATAAGCTCATTTCTGGTCACATCTCTATAAGGAACAGCATCAGTAAGTACCGGTGATCCGGTGGTCAGTGTGCCTGTCTTGTCAAAGGCCATTATAGTTAAAGCACCCAGGTCTTCCAGTGGTCGCCCTCCTTTTACCAATACACCATCCCGGGCAGCTCGTGCTACCCCTGCAAGTACCGCACTTGGTGTGGATATGGCTAGGGCACAAGGTGACGCTGCTATCAAAACAGCCATAGCCCGATAAAAACTGTCCCGGAATGGTTCATCGATAAAAAGAAAGGCCAACATGAGCAAGCAGACAAAAATGAGAACTCCCGGGACGTAATACTTTTCAAACCTATCTGCGAGATGCTGGGTCGGTGATTTCTGGGTTTCGGCTTCCTGAACTAGTTTAACAAGCCGGGACAAAGTGCTGTGGGTGGCCAATTTTGCTACTCGAACCTCAATAGCCTTGCTGCCATTGATGGTTCCGGCAAAGACCCTGTACTTGGATTCAAGTTCCTCAAAACCCACTTCATCAATATGGGTCAAATCGGGATATGCTTCCTTATGGACCGGAACACTCTCACCGGTGATCGCAGCCTGATTAACCGATGTGCTTCCCTCTACCACAATCCCATCCACAGGAATTTTAGTATTGGGTTTTACCACCGCAATCTCTCCCCTCAGGACATCCTCAACCGGCTTTTCATGTACACTGTCACCATTTTTTATCAAGGCAATATCCGGTGCCAGATCTGATAGTGCAGAAATAGATTTTCTTGCCTTGTTCATGGCGTAATGCTCCAAAGCATGTCCCAGACTAAATAGGAACAACAGTAAGGCTGCCTCTCCCCAACGGCCCAAAACCACCGCCCCCAGAGCGGCTACAAACATGAGAAAATCAATCTCAAACCGGCCTTTTCTCATAGCTGAAAAAGCCTCCAATGCCGTAAAGTACCCACCCCAGAGCATAGAAAAACCGAAGAAAAAGCGACTTAATATTGAAGTCTCATTAAATGCCGATATGAGAATTCCTGCCAACCAGCAGAGTCCACTGCCCAGGGCAAAATATAGTTCAGTGTTTTCACCCAGGAAATCTCCTCCTTGAGTAGAGGATTCTTCAGCTATGGCTTCCTCCCTGTCTTTAATGGAATCATCACTCCATTTTGCTTCACCTCCCGGAAATCGCAGTTTTTTCTTGCGCAGAAGGTCTTTAATCTGAGTTTCAACAATAATGTCTGAATCCCACTCCATTCTGACATTTCCACCCGTGCTGACCTCTGCTTCGAGTATCCCCTCTTTTTCCAGTAAATACTTTTCAATAGACCGGGCATGGCGTGCATGCCTAACACCTTTCAAATGCCACAACTTGTGTATGTATCGGTGCATCAATTTGGCTCCGCTTTGACTGGCACGATGGTGAACCTGCTTTAGTGTGATAATAGCCGGTTGGTAATGCACGCATACTTTCACTGGGTCTCCATCCAGCAAATGAACTTCATCAACCCCTTTCTGCTCTTTCAGCCTTTGCAATAGCCGTTGAACGCACCGATCTTTTTCATCAGGTATATCCGGAAGAAGAACAGGTAGATCTATGACTGCTTTCTGCATTCGTTAGAAGCAAAGGGTTAATACTTCGAGAAAAGTAATCTAAATTAAGTCATCATTCGCTAATCCAATGACAAATTGCCAATAAAGCATAAAAAAAGGGAAGCCGCTGGCTTCCCTTTGATTCTTCATGTTATTGATTCACATCATGTGGCTTTGCGAAAGAGGTTCATGACCAGTGCTATTACAAACAAGGCAATAAAGATGAAAAATAGAATCTTGGCAATACTTGCAGCACCTGCTGCAATTCCTCCAAATCCAAACAGGGCAGCTACCAATGCTACCACCAGAAAAATAATGGCCCAACGTAACATAATAATTAAGGTTTTTGATTTAGCCGAAACCATACATCGGTATTTTATTTGACCCCGGCATTAAATTTCTTTCTATGCTTATGAGACATTGTCATCCTCATGAATTGTTCAATTCAGAGTTGGACTATGTGTTATCCAGGGCATTAGCCACAGTCTCTGTGATGGGTTGACCGGTATGCTTTTCAATAAACAACCATTGTCCCGCAGGGTTAATTTCCAGAAAAGTATAAGCACAGGGGCATCATTGTCATATTTCCAGCAGAACTAATAAATAGTACGGATATTACAGTCTTGTGTGTCTTTATGAATACCAGGGGAGTAATGTCACCCATTGATAGCATAATATTTACAGCGGACCAATTGCAAGATGTTTTCAGGGAACCATTCAAGGAAAGTCAAGTAATTTAAGTTTCGGTACTTGATGACCGGTGCATTCAGAGAAGAAAAAATGCTCTACGACCTTGTGATAACTGCTGTTGCAAAGTCACTTCAAGAACGGATG
>JAUILF010000104.1 GCA_030433135.1 Bacteroidia bacterium
AAAACGCCTTCCTGCAGAACAACGGAGAGGTCACAATCCTGTCGTCCGCAGTCACCATACCAGACGCCTTGTTTATCGGCAAAATCGATAGGTAATGTCTGATCGACCACTGATCCTTCCGGAAACCGGGTCCGGATCTGGACATAAATATTTTGGTATGCATAATTCAAACCATGCTGTATGTCCAATAGAAGATCATAGCTGGCAGTGGTATCATCGATGGTAACAGAGTATTCGAGCGTATCAGAATACAACCATTTATCTTCAATGAGGTTGTGAGATGCTTCGTAAAAATGACTGTCCGAGCAAGACACCAGAAAGATCAGGAATGTAAAGGTCAGGACAGCAATTAAACGCATCTTAAGAATTAAAATAGTCCTTCATTTTTTCAAAAAAGCCTTTATCAGATTTACCGGGTTGTGGGTCAAAATTGGTCATTCCTCTCATTTTCTCCAGCAGTTCCTTTTCACTGGCGGATAATTTCTTAGGTGTCCATACGCTGACATGGATCAACTGGTCACCATGCTGATAACTCTGAACGACCGGCAATCCCTTACCTTTTAACCGAAAAATCTTTCCCGACTGGGTCCCGGCAGGAATCTTGATCTTTACCTTGCCATCAATAGTAGGAACTTCAACCGAAGTACCGAGCGCTGCATCAGCAAAATTAAGGTAGAGATCAAAGATGACATTGGCCCCATCTCTTTTCAGGTGGTCGTGAGGTTTTTCCTGAATATTGATCAACAGGTCTCCTGCAGGACCTCCGTTTTGTCCTGTGTTTCCATGACCCCGCATGGACAACTGCATGCCCTCCTCAACTCCGGCGGGAATTTCTATTTCAATCAATTGATCATCGTACACTCGTCCGTCACCCTTGCAATCTCCACATTTGGCGGTAATCATCTGACCACTCCCCCCGCAGCTGGGACAGGCCGTGGTTGTTTGCATCTGACCAAGAAAAGTGTTCCTCACCTGTCGGACATATCCTGATCCTCCACAGGTGTTACAAGATGAAACCGAACCGCTGTCTTTCGCTCCGGACCCTCCACAGGTCTTGCATTTAACCTGCTTTTTCACTTTGATTTTTTTGGTAGCACCTTTAGCTATTTCCTCCAGGGTTAGACTCACCTTGATCCTGAGATTGGAACCCCGTGATCCGCCTCCACGCCTGGACCTACCGGTTGAGCCACCAAAAAAAGTATCGAATGGACCTCCTCCAAAGATATCACTAAACTGTTCCATGATATCATCCATGGTCATTCCACCCCCACTAAATCCACCGTTACCAGAAACACCTGCATGACCAAAACGGTCATAACGAGCTCGCTTGTCCTGGTCACTGAGCACTTCATATGCCTCCGCAGCTTCCTTAAACTTCTCCTCAGCACCCTGGTCATCCGGGTTCTTATCCGGATGATATTTGATGGCTGTCTTACGGTAAGCCTTCTTTATAGCAGCTAGATCAGCATCTTTGGCAATACCCAAAACTTCATAATAATCTCTCTTCGCCATATATCTTTACGCACTTACTCACCAATCACCACCTTAGCGTGGCGAATGATCTTATCGTTTAAGTAATATCCCTTCTCTATATAATCAATAATCTTTCCTTTCTGTTCGGGATTAGGGGCAGGTATCTTGGTTATGGCTTCATGGAGTTCAGGATCAAAAGTATCCACAGAAGTGTCCATTTCCTTTAGTCCTTTACTTTCCAGAACGTTGTGCAGTTTCTGGTATACCAACCTTACACCTTCAGAAAAAGGTTCACCTCCCTGTTCTTGAGAAGCATTCTTTTTGGCACGTTCGAAATCATCCAATACCGGTAGTAAATCGGTAACTATGTCTTCAGCCGCATTCCGGATCAAATCCAAACGCTCACGTGCTGTTCTCTTTTTGTAATTATCGAACTCCGCAAATAACCTCAGGTACTTGTCTTTCAGTTCATCCACCTCATTTCTTTCCTCCTCGGCTCCTTCAGATTGCGGACTAGTCTGGTCCACCTGCTCCTCAACCATTTGATCCACGGTTGCTTCTTCTTTTTTATCTTTTTGTTCTTTTGTCATTTTTATCAGATTAACTCAACATAGCTGATTAGAACTGTTCAATTAACTTGCCATTCAACAAATCAAGCCATTTTGGCAGACAGATGTGAAATGGATTGCAAGGTTACACATATTTTGACACATGCGAACCCTATAAGATGCCATATTGTAAGACGGATACTCTGACGAAATAGAGGTCATAGTACCTTTGGGTTCTTTTCAGCCAGGTTACCTACGATAGTGTCAAAGCACTAGTCAGATGGCTGTCTCCTCGCTTTTTTGTTCTTAATCACCTTACTCAGCCATTGGGGAATGATGACTACACCTGCAATCAGAAACGAATAGTAAGCCATCAATCTCCATATCAGAGAAATGACCGGTGATATTCCTGCCGGAACATAATCGGCCAACAGGCTCCCGAAAAGTATTTCGGCAAAACCTGCACCTCCTGGAGTGGGACTAACGGCCATGACGATAAACATCGTTTGAATTCTGGCATACAATTCAAAAATGGAAGTTAGATTGATAGTGACAGTCTGAGCTATACCGATAATCAAACAAATGATCAGGAAGAAGCGAAACGACCATGCACTGACAGTGGTCAGGAATGCCGTCAAATGATACCGGAAATTTTTTCGAAAAAGGGCTCTCGAGGTCAAGGTAATATCTTCGCCGAGTCGCACCAACTGTCTCCGGTAACGTTGCAATATCTTACGCTTGCTCAACCAGAGGGATAACCTCTTAAGAGTTTCAGGCCGGTAAAACAGACCGAAAGCAAAGAAGAATCCGTACGCAAAAATCAGAGCATAAGCCAGTAAGAGCGTAATCTCCCAACCTCCAAACCGATCAAAGGGCAACCGGCCGGGACCCAGTATATTACCTCCAAAAATCCAAACCCAAACAGGAATGAAAATCAGAAAAAAAAGGGCGTCCAGTACAATGGTATAAATGACGATGGTGGTTGTCCGGGCAGCTCCGATCTTCTCCTGGGATATGATAAAGAGAGCGACTGCACTCCCCCCGACATTCGTGGGTGATACGGCAGAACTAAACTCCCACAAGAAGATGAGTTGTATGCATTTGGAAAAGGTAAATGCACGGTCCGCCAAAATATAAAGCCTGTATGCGTAGGAGAGGATGCGCATTAAGAGGCAACCAAGAGCCAGCAGGATCCAGACCAGGGTGGTTTGTGTCCACTTGATTTGCGCAAACTGACTGGCATCAAACTGCCGAAAAAATAAGAACGCTACGACGCCCAGGCCCAGCATGATGGGCAATACAATCCGGGAAAGCCGAAATGTATTCAAAGCTTTTTGCTGCTCCTTGTCGGTCAGGTGCCTTCGCGTTCTAGCCATAAAATCTTCTGTGAGCCTCTAAATATAAGATAATAAAAGACCTGAGCTGACACTCCTGTAGTCAGGGTAATTTTGTTATCTTATCAAACCTAATCAACTCTTTTAGACATGGATTTTCTTTACTTTCTAATTGTCGGAGCTATCGCTGGCTGGCTTGGAAGTCTGCTCTTTAAAGGAAGCGGTAGTGGGCTTATCATGAACATTGTTCTGGGAATCGTAGGGGCGATCGTTGGTGGATGGCTCTTTGGCCAGTTTGGGATGGCAGCAGGCAGTCTTCTCGGAAGTATTATTACAGCTGCTATCGGAGCCTTTATAGTGATGTGGATAGCAAGCCTTATTAGTGGCAGAAGATAGGGACAACCTTAAAAAGAGGTGGAGTCTGGCCCTGGGATTAGAAGATGACCAAAATCCCGCAGAATTGGATGCACAGGAAAAAAAGGTGCACCAATTGCTGGATAAGCTATATTCCAGAGGTAAGAGAGGTAGTCAGGGTATTTCTTCCCGCTGGTTTACTGAGGTCAAAACGTTCTTCCCGACCGGAGTGGTTCATTTGCTGCATCAGGATGCCATAGACAAATTTGGTATTAAGAAGCTGCTTGAACAACCGGCCATGATGGATGAGATTGAGCCTGATGTCAACATGGTGGCAGCCATTCTATCTGCCAAAGATGCACTGTCGGAAGATGCCATGGAAAATGCCCGCAGACTTGTAAGCAAACTGGCAGCAAAACTGGAAGAACGGTTAAAATTCAGGATGCATGATCTCTTGAGTGGCACGGTCGATCGAAGCAAAAGAATTCGCAATCCACGCAAATCGGACATCGATTGGGATCTAACCATCAGGCATAATCTCAAACACTACCAACACGACCTAAAAACAATCATTCCGCACACGCTGTTCGGGAGGCCTCGTCGTCAAAATGCACTGAAAAGGGTCATTATCCTGGTAGATCAAAGTGCATCTATGTTCCATTCATTTGTTCACGCAGCCATATTGGGATCCATCATGTCCAAAGTCAGGAGCCTGAGTACCCATTTGATTGCTTTTGATATCCGGGTACTTGATCTAACACCATATCTGGACGATGCTGTGGAGGTCCTTTTTCGAACTGAACTCGGTGGAGGTACCAATATTCAGCAGGCCATCGCTTATGCTGAAACCCTGTTGGAAGATGATCGTGAGACCCATATGATTCTCATCAGTGACCTTTACGAAGGTTCCGATGATCAGCAGTTACTGCATCGGATACGTAGACTCCTTGACAGAGATGTTACGCTTGTTTCAATGCTGGCATTGGATGACGATGGAACCCCTTCCTACAATCGCGACATGGCTGGTGTACTAAAAAGATGGGAAGTGCCCGTCTTTGCCTGTTCACCAGATGTATTTCCGGTAGTAATGGCTGCCGCCATCAATCAGGAGGATCTGAGTAGATTTAGCTCACTATGAGCCAAGTCGTGCTGCTGCTAAACGTTCGTGCAAAATACTGTACAGATATTCTCCGTACCCATTTTTTCGGTATCTGTGCGCCAGCTTTTCCAGTCCATCTTCATTGATAAACCCCTTCTCAAAGGCAACTTCCTCAATACATCCAATCTTCAGGCCCTGTCGATCTTCGATGGCCTGAACAAACTGAGCTGCCTGTATCAGGGACTCATGGGTACCGGTATCCAGCCAGGCAACGCCCCGACTCAATACAGCTACCTTCAGGGCATCGGCTCTGAGGTAATGTCGGTTAACGTCGGTGATCTCTAACTCACCTCGCTTGCTGGGTGTAAGATTCCTGGCTATCTCCACCACATTATTGTCGTAAAAATATAAGCCCGGCACCGCGTAATTTGACTTAGGTCTTTCTGGTTTTTCCTCGATGGAGATGGCAGAAAAGTTTCTGTCAAACTCTACTACCCCGTATCGTTCCGGATCTGCAACACGATAGGCAAAGACAATGCCTCCATCGGGATCAGTGACAGCCTCCAATTCGGAATCAAGGTCATGACCATAGAAGATGTTATCACCCAGTATTAATGAAACGCCATCATTCCCAATGAATTCTTCACCAATAATGAATGCTTCTGCCAGACCCTTTGGCTCAGCCTGTTCAGCATATGAAAATGTACAACCCAGATCAGAACCATCACCCAGTAACTTTCTGAAGTGAGGTAAATCATAAGGAGTGGAGATAATCAGTATTTCCCTGATTCCGGCTGACATCAGCGTGGAGAGAGGGTAATAAATCATTGGTTTATCATATACGGGCATCAACTGCTTACTCACAGCCAGGGTCAACGGGTATAACCTCGTGCCCAGTCCACCTGCCAGAATTATGCCTTTCATGCTTGTCTACTTTATTCTCTATTGATAAAAATAAATTGCGCTCCCAACTCACTCACTACAAATAAACACAAATGATGATTAGGGTCTTTATAAATACTTTGAAAATCCTCAATCTTATCCGTTTTGATCAATTGCTTCATAGCAAATTCCTCCAGGGTACTCGCATTGACTGACCAACTACCTTTTACATCCTTACGATCTACGACAGGTATCCCGAGTTCAATCTGTTGTTGATGGACCACCAGGATGGGATAATCAGACACCTCTTTTTCCAAAATGGCATCACACGCTTTAGACATAATCTTGCGATATGGTTTGAGTTCACTTTCAAGTGTCTTAAACCGTCCTCTTTCGATACTCTTCATATCCTCAGGGTTAATCTTGCAATATTTTCAATATGATGTGTATGTGGAAACATATCCACTGGTTGCATTCTATCTACGGAATAAACCTCATCCAGCAGTGCAAGATCCCGGGCCTGTGTAGCGGGATTACAACTGATATAGACGACTTTTGATGGTTTCATCGTCAATAGGGCATCAATGACCTTTGAGTCCATACCGTTTCTGGGTGGATCAGTGATCACTACATCGGGTCGACCATGTTCCTGGAAAAGATGTTCGTTAAACTCCTTCTTTACATCACCCACATAAAAGCTGGCATTTTGTACCTGGTTGTGTTCTGCATTTTCCCTGGCATCACGAATAGCATCTTCGATTTCCTCAATCCCTACCACATGCCTGCAATACTGAGACATATACAATGCTATCGTACCGGTACCTGTGTATAGATCATACACCGTTTCATCTCCATCCAGATCGGCATACTGCACGGCCAGGTCATAGAGCTTGCGAGCCTGGAACACATTGGTTTGAAAAAATGACTTGGGCCTGATCTTGAAATGGAACGAACCCATAGTCTCCATTATGTGATCTTTACCCGAATAACACATGATCTCCTGGTCAAAAAGAGTATCATTCTTCTTTCTATTGATGACATATTGAAGGGAAGTGATCTGAGGGAATTGTTTTCTCACACTTTCCAACAATTCAATCTGCGCATCTTCATCGCTGTAATTCATACTTAAGATCAGCATCCATTCACCCAGGGTGCTATTTCGCAGTATCATATTGCGCAAATAACCCGTGTGATTTACCGGATCAAAGAACGGTAAACCATGATCCCTGGCATGCTGCCTGATGAAATTTCTGATCCGATTGGAGGGTGCCTCCTGCAACCAGCACTCATCGATATCCACTACTTTATTGAAAAACCGGGGAGGATGCAGACCCAGGGCATTATTTTCCCTAATATCTGATTGGTGTAAAACCTCCTCTTTGGTTTTCCAGCGTTGGTTAGAAAACGAGTATTCCATTTTGTTCCGGTAGTGATAGATCTTATCTGCTCCTGCTATCGGATCAAAGTGGCCAACCTCGATTTTGGCCAGCCTCTTCATTACATCATGGACAATTTGTTCTTTCTCCCTTACCTGGGCCTCATAGGAGAGGTCCTGCCATTTACAACCACCACAATCTGCAAAATGTCTACATGGAGGATCAACCCTCGAGGTAGATGCCTGTACAATATTCTCGGTTATGCCCTGCCAAACTCCCTTTTTCTTCTTCAGGATTCTGGCGTCCACCACGTCTCCCGGCACGGCACCCTGCAAGAAAACAACGCGACCTTCGCTGTCCTTACCCACGGCCATCCCCTTGTCAGCCATTCCTGACACTACAACATTCTGCCATAACTCTTTTTTCCTGGGCATTACTATTTCTTAAGTATTATGAATTCCGAACGCCGGTTTCTACTTCGACCTTCTTCGGTATCATTCGTATCAATGGGCCTGGTCTCACCAAATCCCTTGCAGGCAATCCTGGAACCACCCACTCCACTTTGCACAAGGTAATTCTTAATGCTTTCACTCCGGTCCAGGGACAAAACCTGATTATCATCCGGTGAACCCACATTATCCGTATGTCCGTGTATCGAAATGCTGATATCCGGATTATCCTCCATGAGCTGTACCAGATGTTTCAGCTCGTGTTCTGATTCCGGTAACAGAGCGGAACTACCTGATTCAAAGAAAACATTTTCCAACACGATAGCCTCACTGGAGTCCGCGACCTGGGGATCTGAAACCGGTATCAGGTTAGCTTCAATACGATACGGATCCAACAAAGAGTGGGTTCCACTCAAGTCGATATTTCGCGAGTAAAACGAATATCCTTCCTTTTGTACACTGATGGCATAGGAGTTTTCAGATGTAAGACAAACAAGCAATTCTCCTGATCTGTCCGAATAGGTTTTGATAAAAGTCTTTTCAGATTGCAGGTCATAAACTTCTATGACAGCCTGAATAGGTAATCTGGTCTGATCATCCACAACTTGAACCCTGGCATAGGTCACCGGAAGGGGTTTTAGATGATCAGGTACTGGAAAGGAATAAATATCGATATCCAGTTCATCACTTAAAAGATTAGTCCTGGCAAAATAACCTGTTTGTCCCGGCATATCAATAAACAGAGCACCTTCATCACCGGAGGTGTTGAGTGGCGAACCGAGATTCAGTGGTGTGGTCCATCCCGTATTTTCCAACCTGGTCAAAAAAAGGTCTGAACCACCAAAACCGGGCAAGCCATCAGTCATGAAATAGAGTGTCTCGTTGTCCCAGTGCATAAAAGGCGATTCATCGTTACCGGTAGTGTTGATATCAGCCAGGTTTTTTGCCTTACTCCAGCCAGAAGAAGTTCTTTCCACCTTCCATATATCTCTACTTCCTTTCCCTCCCTTCCGATCACTGGAAAAATAAAGCGTCAGACCATTCGACGACAAGCTGGGTTGTCCTTCCCATGCACTGGTATTGACACCACTACCGAGATTTCGCGGATGGGACCATTTACCATCAGCCCTTGTACTAAAGTAAAGATCGCAACTCCCGAGACCATCTCTTCTGGCACATGCCGTAAAAATCAATAATTTACCGTCAGCAGAGACACAATGAGCACCTTCATTTTCAGGTGTGTTCAGATCCGAAATGGGTAATCCCTCCGACCAACCATCAGATGTCAACGTGCTGATGTAAAAATCTTCTTGTCCACGGACACGCCTGGTGAAAACCATAAACTCCCCGGTTACAGGCATGGCCGGGAGGTATTCCGGTGCAGCTGTATTCACAGCACCTTTCAATTTGCTTACCGGTATGTCTGTAGGTGTTTGCACTGCGATAAATCTCGAATCTCTCAGGTATTTTTCAGCCTGCTTTCTCAACTTTGGGCTTCCATCCCGGTAGGAAAGATATTGTTCCATATGTCGGATAACGTCCTGATAAACTTGCTCTCGCCAGGCGATTTCACCCATTTTAAAATAGATAAGAGGATAGTCATCCGGATGGGTTTTCATTACCTGGCCAAAGTACTTCTTACTGTCATCATAATCCTGCTGATCAAAATACATGGCACCAAGTCTCACCTGTGCCAGGGTATGACCGGCCTCGAGATCCAGGGTCTTGAGATAGGATTTTTCTGCGTTCTCAATATCCCCAGCTTGCATAAAGTCTTCAGCTTTGGCAAAGGCCTTCTGAGCTCCCTTGCTGTATTCCGGTTGAGCCTGGACAGACCAACTGATCAGCAAAGCAGTGACCAGAGATAATATAAACTGTAAAGAAATATCCAACCTCATCCCTATGCAAACAGTGAAACCAGTTTGATAAGTATAGCAAAGCAGGATTTTATCCCGGATTTTGTAACGTACCCTGATGAGAACAGTGTCAAAATGATTACCTGGCTTCCAGAAGTTGTCGTGCTCGCTTGGAACCCAGTTTGGAAGCTTGATTCCAATCGGATACAAAGCCATTCTTCCCGGCATTCTTTCTGGCAATTCCTCTGAAAACCAAAATATCAGCTTCTGGAATGTTTTCTTTGGCGTCATCCATCTTGATCACCTTATCAAGAGCTTCAAGGGCTTCATCAAATTTCTGAAGTTCGATCAGAACCTGGGCATGGTTATACAATGTAACCCTGCGAAAAGGGTAATTAGCACTGTCTTTTTTAAAGCGACGCCGGTTGAAAAACCTAAACTCGAACTCAGCCTCTTTAAACTGATCCAACTGCATATGACACTCTCCCTTTAACCTTCTGGCAGTCCAATGGATGTCCTGAAGTGCCAGGGAACTCTTGATGGCAAGTTTCAGATCTTCTATCGAAGCTTCCCAATCTTCTCTGAGCATCTTGATTCTGGCCCTGCCATAGTAGGCCGGAGCGTTACTCTGATCCAGTTTAATAGACTTACTAAAATCTCTTTCAGCGTCATGATACTTCTTCAGGAAGAAATTGACATAGCCACGTCGCTCATAGGCCTGAGCATGTTTATTATACAATTCAATGGCCTTGGTGAGGGCTTTCTCTGCCTCCTTTTCCTTTCCTTCCTGCTCAATCAGCTGTCTACCTTTGAGAAACTTCTGCACCACAGCCTTATCTCCCTTAGGCTCAATCCAGGCATATCTCATAATCTTTCCCTCATCAGTCAACCAGGCTCCTACATTACCTGAAATGGCAAATTGAGCCACATACTGCAGTAAGTCTACCGTATTCTTCCAGTTTTTTTCAGTGATATTGGATACATGGCGAGGAATGGACAGGGAGAGCTCATCGTCCACAAACACATCTTCAATCTTAAAAACTACATCATTTTTGTAGTAATTCTCCAGACGATGATCATACATTTTGATGACCTTATCATAACTCTTGGCGTTGCCAAACTGTAAGTTTCCCTGGAAGATACTTTTGAAATACATTAGTCTTAATATGAAAAAGTAGTGCGGAAGACGAAGATCGGTATATTACTTTAGAAATCAAAGTATTATCATCTCTTCATGCCCAAACTGTACAACCTTCTGTGCAATTTTGACAAATTTCGATGTTTTTTCTGCCTTTGAGGATCAAACCACGAAATTGATCATAATTATTACTACGCCAGATTTGCCGAAATGATTCCTCTTGCAGATCGCCAAGTATGTGATGAGCATCCTTGTCAAAGCAACAGGGTACGACCTTTCCATCCCAGGTGACTACACAGCTATGCCACATTTTCCAACAATGATCTTCGAGCTTACCCTTCACTTCATAAGTTCCATCAGGCGCCTGTCTGTATCTGGCATACCTGGAATCAGTAGGCATTAGTGGATGCCCGTGTTTGTAATCATAAAGCTGAGCGGTTTTAAGCTTTACCTCATCCACTCCGATCTCCCTGGCCAATTTGTATACCTCGGGTATTTCGGCTTCATTGGGTTTAACCACCAGAAACTGAAAAACAACATGGGGAGTCCGGGATTGCAATTTGCGCTTCCACTTTACCACTTTCTCTGCACCACTGATGACCTTCTGCAAATCTCCCTCTCGCCGATAACTCTCATAGGAAGACTGAGTGCTGCCATCAATGGAGATGATTAATCTGTCGAGACCCGACCTCACGGTTTTTTCTGCATTTTTTTCATCCAGAAAATGCGCATTGGTAGAGGTAATCGTATAGACTCCACGATTATGAGCCTCACTTACCAAGTCCAGAAATCGAGGATGGATATAGGGTTCGCCTTGAAAATAGAGAATTAGATACATCAGGTGTGAAGCTACCTGATCCAGGGTGTTCAGGTACTGATCCTGCTGAAGAGATCCGGTATCTCTGGTAAAAGACCTTAGTCCACTAGGACATTCCGGACATCTCAAATTACAGGCAGTGGTGGGTTCAATCGACATACTGAGTGGCATCCCCCAATGCACAGGTCTTTTCAGAGCTTTGCTCATATAATAGGATAGAAGTATCTTCGCAGCATTCAATACCCTCCGAAAAGTCAACTTGTAAATAAAATTGATGCTATCTGCCAGATAGATGGTTTTCACATACCAAAAATAATAGATTCCAGCCCTTGGATGGGTTTAAATTCAAGCAATGGTCAACATCCTGCAAAAGGTAAAAAACTGGTTTGTACCCGAAAAAGAACATGATGACACTATGAAGTTTTTAATAATTGGCTTGGGAAATATGGGTGCGGAATACGATCACACCAGGCATAATGTGGGATTCGATGTAGTCGATCACCTGGCTGATCAACAAGGAGTTACTTTTGACAATGAAACACTTGGTGACCTGGCAACCTTCAGGTATAAAGGAAGGCATGTATACTTACTTAAGCCTTCTACCTACATGAATCTGAGTGGCAAAGCCATCAGATATTGGGTTCAGAAGTTGAAAATAGCCAATGGGAACTGGCTGGTAGTTGTAGACGAATTCCAGTTTGATGTTGGTGTGATGAAACTGCAAAAGAAGGGAAGTTCCGGAGGACATAATGGGCTTAAAAGCGTGGAAAATATGATGCAATCTTCCACCTACCCCAGACTCAGGATCGGAATTGGTCATGACTTTCCCAGGGGTAGGCAGGTCGATTACGTGTTGGGAAACTGGACTGACGAACAAAAATCCCACCTGGGACCCATTTTCGACCAGGCTTCCGAAGTAGTACTTTCCTTTGTTTCCATTGGGATCGACAGAGCGATGTCTCAACACAACAAGTCACGTAAGACCTCCCAATAGTTCCGAAAGAAAATCCGGACATGGTTTTCGCAGTGGATCAGGCTGCGGCAAAAGCATATTGACCAGCCGGGGTAAGTCATCAAGAGATTCAGGCTCACACCGGGCAAAACCGGCTTTGTCGCCATGCAGCTGTGCCAAGTATTCTTGTTCAGGTTGACCCCGGGTAGGAATTAGAATGGCCTTTTTGCCAAGTCGGTAGTAATCCATCAACGACGTATAGCCTGATCTACTAATGACCACACCAGAATCACAAAGCAATTCATTCAACCCAGATGAATTGAGATGGGAAAAAATACCAGAACCCGAGCTAACCTGCCGATCAGGTGTTCCCAATACCCAGGTTGTTTTAAATGAATCTTCGAGATGCAATTTCTCCAACCGGTCCTGCAACAGAGACCGTTGCGGTTCGGGACCAGACAGCACCATACACAAATCATAGGCCGGTTTGATGCCAGGACATACATGCATCCGGCTCTGTAGTCCCATGTACCGGGTTGGAATACCCGATACGGGAGTAGACAATTTGCCGGATAGACTGTCTGGTGGTGGCAGGTCCGGAATCCAGCATTCATCAAACCTGGTAATCCATTTTTTCAATTGATGATTGGCAACGGGCGCAATCCATGGAGGTAAAAGGAGCCTGGTTTGATGGCTGATAAGGATATTTACGGTGGTGTCAGAGAAGACACCATATCGGTTGTCCGAAATTATCCAGTCGAACTTATATTTCTGTACTAACCTGGAGGTGGCATCATGTTCAGCGCTGACGACCTCTACCAATCTGGGAATTTGTTTTATCCAAAAAAGAGTGTGATACTTTCTCGGATATCGAATCTGGTAAGAGGGAAGTTCGTGGTATGCAAGGTTGGGAAACTCATTTCGCAACACAGTGCCAGCTACTCCATCACATGCCAGTATAACTTCACAGCCAGATGTGATCAGTTTTTTAATAAGTGGAATGGTACGGGTAGCATGTCCAAGCCCCCAATTAAGAGGAGCAATCAGCACACGCTTGCCAGGCATGTTAATTCAAACGGATTTCATCCTCTTGCCCGTCGTAAAATTTATACTGATTTATGTGAAAATCATTATTCTCATAAAGCTTAACCCATCTGCCAAAAGACTGAAACCAACGCATTTGCCGGCTAGGGAAGCCTTGCTTTAGGTAAGAATACACAAAAGGATGTACATGCAACCTCAGTTTGGATTTAGGCCGGTTTTGAATGATATAAGTGAGGTCTCTTTCAATGTCGTCCGTAATCAGAATTGAAGCACTGATTTTTCCGGATCCCTTGCAGGTAGGACAAATCTCATTCGTATCAATCTTTACCTCGGGTCGGACCCGCTGCCGAGTAATTTGCATCAGTCCAAATCGACTCAGGGGCAGTACCGTATGTTGTGCCCGATCATTTTTCATGAACTCCCGCATCTTGCGTACCAGCAGTTTCTTATGATCGGTCTTGCGCATATCGATGAAATCCACGATAATCAGACCCCCTATATCCCGCAACCTCAGTTGCCGGGAAATCTCCCTGGCAGATTCCAGATTTACATTGAGTACTGCCTCTTCCTGGTTCTTACGAGCCATCTTGGGCCCACTGTTGACATCCACCACATGCATAGCCTCAGTGTGCTCAATAACCAGATAGGCTCCACTGGGTAGCGTATAGGTTTTTCCGAAAGATGACTTGATCTGCCGGGTAATCCCGAAGTAATCGAAGACCGGTTTTTTAGCTCGGTGTAAGTGTACGATTTTCTCTTTTTCGGGGAAGTTGCTATTGAGATAACTCTTAATCGATCCATACATATCCTTGTCATTGACTACGATGTTATTAAAATCATCGGTCAACACATCGCGCAACATGCTGGATGTTTTGTCTAGCTCACTCAATAGTTTAAGAGGTGGTTTAGCATTGCGCAACTGGCTATGGATCTTCTTCCATTTTTCTTCCAGGTCCCTGATTTCCTCATGCAGATGTTGCACCTTTTTGCCTTCCGCTGCGGTACGGACAATGATGCCAAAGTTCTTGGGTTTGATACTTTCTATCAACACCTGTAACCTCTTTCTTTCCTCAGCAGTGGTAATTTTTTTTGAAACGGACACCACATCAGAAAAAGGAGTAAGGACCAGAAATCTACCAGGAATGGTGATTTCACAACTGAGTCTGGGTCCCTTGGTTGAAATTGGTTCCTTGAGAACCTGTACCAGGATGGGATGTCTCCGATTCAATACCTGATCAATCTTCCCTGTCTTGATGATCTCTTTACTCAGATCAAAGTTTTCAAGCGTATGAGACTTGCTTTGACCATTGATGGCCATATTCGTAAACTTGAGCAACGAAGGCAGCTTTGGTCCGAGATCCGTGTAGTGCAGAAAAGCGTCCTTGGGATGGCCAATCTCAACAAAAGCTGCGTTGAGGCCGGGCATTAGTTTCTTAATCCTTCCCAGAAAGATATCTCCGACGGTGAACTTGGCATTCGTCTTTTCACGATGCAATTCAACCAGTCTAGAATCTTCTGACAAAGCAATCTCAACTTCTGTAGGAGTTGAGTTGATAATCAATTCCTTATCCACCAGTTATCCAGCTGTTTTGCCGGTCAAACAGAGTAGAAAGATGCATAGAGGGGGCTTTACTAAGATTTGTCCGCTCTTAACGGTACAATCAGGTATTGATATGGGATGATCCGGGATACCATTACTAGTGCCATCTCATTTGATGACTTAGTATCCATCTAGATTAAACGAAATATTTTTAGGTCTTGCACTATTCTGTCTACCACTGTTATCGGCAATGGTTACCTATTCTTTTTCTTATGACGATTCTTTCTCAATCGTTTTTTCCGCTTGTGCGTCGCGATCTTATGTCGTTTTCTTTTCTTACCACAAGGCATATTCTTAAAGTTTTTTCGTTAATAATTCACACCTTTCTCGCATCTCCTCACTTTCTGCCATCGATCTTTGAGAATAAAGATCTGCCAAAAGGCATACTGCCGGTTGGTGGTCGGGACTCAGCGCAACAGCTTGTTGCAAACGCTCTTCAGCTCTGTCCCATTGACCAGTCTTCATAGCAAGACGACCGAGTGTTGTTAATACAACAACGTTTTCAGGGTGTTTTTGATTCAAATTAAGTAGCATCTGAATTCCCTTCATGGGATTATCCTCCGGTGGGTTTTCAGTATACACCAGTGCCAGATTGACCCGATGATTGATGCTATCGGGTTCCAGACTGATGGCATTTTCCAATGCCTGAATGGCCTCCTGGAAAGAAGCCGTCCGGATGATATTATCTTCACTGGAAATTCCCTGGATATAAGTTGTGCCTGCAATACTCCAGGCCTGACCTGAAGACGCTAACTCAGCTACCTCCTTGGCATAGTGACCGGCTATAAAATATTGGCCCAATCTGTACCATTTTCCGGATAGCTCTTTCAGGTAACCTATTTTCTCTTCTCCACTACTCCCCTCCTCAGCTGCTTCTAGAATCTGAATTTCTCTCAAATCTGCGTCTGCAAGGCTTTCCTTGGCAGCATTCAATACCGGATTAACATCAACTGTTGTCCCACTCAGGGCTCTGGCTTCGAGGTCTTCCTGTTGGTCAGGAGACTTAGTATCAAAACCAAAGTACAGTGCCAATGTCAAAAAGGCCCACAAAGATAAGACTATTATTTGAAGTCTGGTCATTTTTTTCCTGCCTCCTCTGGAAGCTGGTCTACATTGTCTTTCACCTGGTCAACAAATATCTTGGCCGGTTTGAAGGATGGTATATAATGCTCCGGTATTTCGATCGCAATATTCTTCTTGATATGTCTTCCAATCTTCTTGGCTCTTTTCTTAATCACAAAGGAACCAAACCCCCTGATATACACATTTTCCCCACTGGCTAATGAATCCTTAACTTCCGTAAAGAAATACTCCAGTGTTACCAATACATCTACTTTCGGTACACCTGTTTTCTCAGATATGGCTGTTACTAGGTCAGCTTTTCTCATTATCTTTTGGTTTATAGCTAGTTATGAAGAGTTTTCACTCTCTTTTCGAAGAGTGGCAAATCTCGTAATTTATTTGAGAAAAAAAAATTAACCGATCTCTTTTTTGCCTTTCCAAAGCCGTATTTGTGTATTTCATGTGTCTGATAATCAGAAAATTGCATAAACACTGTCATTCGGAGCCCGGTAACTTGAGCCGCCTTTAATGAATACTGACCGGCTAAATCGGACAAAAGTTATCTTTGAGCAAAACTATCCTATGCTTCAGTCAATGACCAGCTATGGTCGGTCGTCAGTAACACTGGGTCATCGAAATCTCTCAATAGAGATCAAGACCTTGAATTCAAAGTTCGTTGATCTTCGACTAAAGATTCCAACTGGTTTTCAGGAGAAGGAAATGGATATCCGTAAAATATTCAATGACAGAATTTTGAGGGGTAAGGTGGAAGCCACTTTTACTTTTGAAAATTCCGAAGGCGGTGAAACTTATTCCATCAATACCCATATTTTCAAACAGTATTATCATCAACTCAAGGATTTATCACAGGATTTGAATATATCCGACAATGGTTTGCTGGCATCGATTCTGCGGCTACCGGAAGTGGTTTCTTCGACAGAAGATCCTGTTACCGAGCAGGAATGGGCTCTAATCAAAGAGGGTCTTGACAAAGCCATTTTGCAACTGATCCACCACCGGGAAGAAGAAGGTCAATCGGCTGAGCAGGACCTCCGCAAACAGATTCGGACGATTCTTGACAACCTGGACAAGGTGGAACCTTTTGAATCCGAAAGAGTTGAAAAAGTTCGTCAACGAATGAACAGCAGCCTGGGTGATTACCTGCAGAGGGAAAATGTGGACGAAAACCGATTTGAGCAGGAGGTGCTGTTTTACCTGGAAAAAATCGACATCACCGAGGAGAAAGTTCGTTTGAGGCAACACTGTGAGTACTTCGTACAGGAGCTCGATTCTGACAAAGTGATGAAAGGAAGAAAACTCAACTTTATCAGTCAGGAAATTGGACGAGAAATCAATACGCTCGGTGCCAAAGCTTACTCTTCCGACATTCAGAAGCTGGTCGTAATGATGAAAGATGCCCTGGAGAAAATTAAGG
>JAUILF010000105.1 GCA_030433135.1 Bacteroidia bacterium
CCAGGTTAAAGAGAATCTGCTGCAGGCGATCTTCATCTCCCTGAACGGCCGAAATGTCTCCCGGAACTTTATTAACCAGGTCGATTCCCTTGGCATGGGCATGGGACCGGCTTACTTCAAGAACAACTTCCGTAAGTGACCATACATCCACCGGCTTTATATTCAGTTTTAACTCGTCATTGCGGATTTTCGAAAAGTCAAGCAGGTCATTGACCAGGTTACTGAGTCTTCTGCCGGAGGATATGATCATACCCAGGTTCCTCCTGTATCGTTCCGGGTCATCCTGATGAACCCCGTCGTGCAGGCCTTCAGCTATACCAATAATACCATTGAGAGGTGTTCTCAACTCATGCGAAGTGTTGGCCAGGAATTGGTCTTTTAAACGGTCAATTTGTTCGAGCCTGGCAGCTTTTTGTTGTTCAAAGACCACTTTTCGGCGTGCCTGCATTAAACGAAATCGTTGGATCAGTACACCTGCCAGTAACAGGAGTATTCCCGCAACCACAATAATTCGATTCCTGTTTTGCAGTTTTCGATTTAGGTCCATTTCTAGCTGGATCGCCTCATTTTCTTTTTCCAGGCGGGCAGATTCTCTTTCCGCATTGAGACGCTCGAGTTCTGCCGTTTGCGTTTCCAGTTGTGCTATCTCCAATTGCCGCTGTAGAGAAATCTCCTCTTGTTGTTGCAGTGCTTTCCGGGTTTGATCTACCTGGTTAAGGGCTTCGAGGGCTACACTCTTCTCTTCTTCGACTTTTTCTTCGAGCGCGATGATTTCCTTTTCAGCTTCAGCCCGGGTAAGGCTGTCCTGAAGGTTGAGGTAAAGACTTTGGTACTTCCGAAGACCGATAAGGTCTTTCTGCTTGCCATAGAATTGAGCCAACAAGAGGTAGTACTCCTGCAATGAGGCATTGTCTTCGATTTCTAGTAGATGATCAATCCTACCCTCCAGGGATTCAATTGCTCTTGTTTCTCTTCCTGAAATAAAATAGGTGACCGCCATGCCATGGACAGCATCGGTAGCACCGTCGTCATAATTTATGGAATTTGCTATTTCAATAGCATCTTCAAAACTCTTGATGGACTTGCGGGTCCTTGAAGCCTGCAGATATTGTCCTAACTCAATGAGATCATCAACCTTTTGCCGGTTGTCGGGAAGGGTTTTAATTCTTTCCTCTAATATGTCAATATGATCCTGGGCCCGGATAATTCCGGCTAACAGAATTAACAGGATCATCAGAGTGGTACGTACTGATGTCATAATTTACTGGGCCGGTTGCTTCTAAGATAGGTCTTTTTTGGTAAATCAGGTTTGTTTATCTCAGAGTGGGATTTTTCTGTGCGAGGGACCTTCTTCGCTCTATAAGGACTAAAAACTCAATTTAACGCCAAATCTGGTCCACCAGGAATAGAATTCCAGCTGTTGGATTCGGTCAGTGTCTCCCAGGTAATATTTAAGAGGGGCATTGGTTATATTGATCATGTCTGCAAAGACTCTGATGTGATCATTAATCGAATAATTTGCCGTGAAATCCAAACGCAGTGATGCATCATAGTACTCATCCAGATCCGGATCAGCTCCAAGTTGTACTAAAAAATCATCCTGATAATTGGCGCTCAGTCGAGCAAAAAATTTAGGTGAGTCAAAGAAGATTGCCAGATTTACTGCATGCGCCGTCTGTCCCGGCAAGGATATTTTCTCCTCGTTTTCACTATCGGTAAAGAACTCTAGATCATCTTCACCAAAAATAACGATGGCATCAGAATAATTTGCCGGCTGCCGTTCATGAATGTAAGCTTCGGAATAGGTATAAGTATAATTGGCATAAAGGCCAAAATTTTTCCAAAAACCATTCAGGAAATCAAATTTGAACTGACTTTGAAATTCAGCTCCATAAATAAAAGCCCGGTTTCCATTCAGGGCCTTGGTAATTTCCACCAGACCGTAATCGCTCGGGTCTCCTTCGTGCGCAAATCGTTTGAAAAAGAAAATAAAATCATCAATTCTCTTGAAGAAAAGACCTCCCGAAAAAATACTTTTTAGAAAGTAACGCTCAACGAGGAAGTCAACATTAGTGGACTGTGGATATCTGAGATCCGGGTTGCCAAATTTGACCTCATCCCTGTCTTCTTCACGGTAGGGAAGTACATCTTCAAAATTAGGTCTGGAGTAGGTGTAGGTAAGTGCACCACGAATATTGATCGCTTCATTAAGTGTGTATTTTAGCTGTATTTGTGGCAGCAGGAATTCATGTGTACGTTTGTCACTGAGTGGCTGAATTTCCTGAAATCTGCCCCGGTCAGTCACAATGCGATTTCCATTGTAGTTAATATCAGTGCACTCATAACGCAATCCTCCCAGAACCATCAGGTTGGAAAAATCATGCTGGAACATGCCGTATGCCGCATAAATTTTTTCCCTGGCCTTGTAGTCCTCCCCAAATGAATTAATGCGGGTGGCATCTTTGTCAAAAATGAAATGCTGGGGATAAAACTCAAAAAATTCTTTTAACATACCGGATGACGGCATATATTCAAGTTCGTAGCCCTCGTCCAGTAAATTGTCTTCCCGAAACCCGTCATGTACATCAGCAAGTGATAGTGGTGGACCGATACCCGGATATATTTTAGATTCTTCAAAATACGCTCCGTATTCATGGGATTGAATATCCCGTTCTTTTTCCTTGTAACGTAATTTTCCTCCAAATTTTAAAAATCCTGTACTGCCGGAATTGAATGCATAAGGGATCTTGATGTTTACCCTTGGTGTAATGTTTTCATCAATAATATCGCTGTCCTCAAAGAGTAGTTCATCCATTTCGTATGCATCATACCGGGTAACATTCACCGCATTATCGGGATTCGGAAAGGTAGCCCGTGGGTAATCGGGATCAGTCCGGTCAAAATTGATGGTTATCGCCTGGCCAGGGTTGTCAAATACTGCTTCCATCCGCTCTGGTTCAGTTTCGTTGGCATAAGCGTAAAACAGTTGGTAATCAATGGTAATATTGCCTATCAGATGTTCTCCTCCCAGGCTCAGGGTACCTAATGTCTGTGTCTTTACCCGGTCCTTAACATCATGTTCTATGCCACCGAATAGATAATAGGTCTCTGATAAGGCATCGTCAAGGTCGTAAATAAGCCTCCTTCTGACTTCATCATCCTTGAAACTATTGAACATCCCCATCAGGTAGAAATGGGAGTTATCGTTGAGGTGATACTTGAATGAGGGACTTACGCCAATCCTGGTCCGCGTTACATCATAGTGTCTTAATTGTACCTCCCGGTATTGCACAAAATAATTATCCTGTCCCTGGTCCTGACTGCCAAAGAACGGGCCTTTGGCATAGCTGTATTCCAGGTTGTCTGCACTCTGATCACGTTGCAGAAAACTGGAGTTCAACTGGAAGCCCAGCTTACCCAATCTCTGCCCATAGGAGAATTGTAACTGATAACTGGGTTGCTGCCTGAGATGTGAGTATCCGGATGCCATGGTCGTCCTAATTTCTGTCTTGCCCCGGGGTGGTTCCTTGGTCTTAATATTGACCGATCCCCCGATACCATCTGCGTCCATATCGGGGGTCATTACTTTGGTTACTTCAATGAATTCGATTTGGTCTGCCGGAATAATGTCAATTCCAACATAGCGCACATTGCCCTCCGGTGAGGGAATCTGCTCGCCATTTACATTGAAGTTGGTAAGTTCGGGTGGAGTACCTCGCAACTGTACATATTTGCCCTCACCTTTGTCCCTCTGCAAGCTTATGCCGGGAATCCGTTGCATAGCATCGGCGGCGGTCATATCCGGGAAGGATGCTATTTGATCAGCCGATATCACGTTCTTAATATTAGCCGCTTCCTTTTGTTCCACGAAAGCCCTGATCGTTCCGTCCATTTGCCCAGTTACCTCAACCTCATTGAGAGAAATTGCGTCTGGAGTAAGGTAGATTTCCAGGTCCGTGTTATTGCCTGTAACCAGCAATTCTTCCTGGATATATCCCAGGTAATAAACTTGAAGGGTGATATTATTTCCTGACTCACAACGAATCTCGAAGTTGCCATCCTGATCAGATACTGTTCCGTTACCTGATTCCTTAACCAGAATACTGGCACCGATGAGTGGCTCCTCCGAATTCACATCCCTAATCACTCCCTTTAGGTGACAGTCCTGGGCAGACATTATGTGAGACAATATCAAAAATAGAGAAGCCAGGAATAGCCGTTCCGACATTAATTTTGGCATAGTGTAAGTAAAGACGGGAGCAAATCAATTTTGCTCCCGTGACAATTATCAGCGTACGATCAGTTTTTGCACGTAGGTTTCTTTACCCTGTCGGGCTCGAACGATATAAGTTCCGGGGTTCAGCTGATTCAATAGCAGCTGTACCTTTCTCTCGGCCGCAGATACGGATTTAATACGCTGGCCCAGGAGCGAATAAATCTCAATTGTACTGCTACCAGAATGTTCGAATTCGAGGTTCAGAAGGTCGGTGTGGTTAGGATTGGGATATAGGTGCAGCTTGTTTACTTCCGGTGAAAAAGTCCGGGCTGATGTGGTACCACCGGAATAATATATCAACAATTGTGGTACTCTCTCGGGGTGATTTTGGCCATCACCGCCATCCTCGGGGTCGGCTATATTTTCATATGATTCAAACTCCCGGGCATTTTCCAAATCACTTGGCCCCTGGTCCTCACCAGCCAGGATCAGCGCTACGGAGTTTCCTGACTGCCAGCCGTCACGATCCACTATTTCCTGAATGATCTCTTTCAGATCAGGAGTTCGATAAAATTCCCAAATCTCCCATTCTTCGGCAACTTCCCAAAGCACCTGTGCATCGGTGGCAGGCCTGTCTGTGATCAAAGCATCTTCGGTAAAAGTTACAGCATCATCCGTGTCGTCTCCGAAGATGGTGATCCTGGCCACATCTTCGGCCGATTTGCCTTCGTGTGAACTTACCACGAGGAAAGCCGAGTCAATGATGGATCCTGGTTCGATGGTAATGTTGCGAAAGCGCAATCCTGTGGTCAAAATATTCTGATCCTCGGCAGCTCCTTCCCATCCCACATCGAGATCATCGTCAAACAAGGCATCAATTTCATCATTTTCCTGCTCGGCATCATCCGATGAGGCTGCAAAAGTGATTTCCGGATCATCTTCGTCCGTCACCGTATCGGTGACCATGATACGTACATCCACGACTCCACTGGAAGACGCTGGTATTTGATAATGAATGACCAGCATCGGTATTCTTTCCGGGTGATTTTGACCATCACCACCATCTTCGGGATCTGCAATGTTCTCGAAAGATTCGAATTCGCGAGCGTTTTCCAGGTCACTGGGCCCCTGGTCTTCACCAGCGAGTACCAGGGCCAGGGCATTTCCTGAGACCCACTCAGGCTGATCCACGATCTCCTGGATTACGGGAGCAAGATCCGGTGTCTGATAGGAACCATAGAGCTCCCATTCTTCGGCCACTTCCCAGAGTATTTGGGCACTGGTTGCTGGCCGGTCGGTGATCAACGCATCCTCAGTGAAAGTTTCTGCATTGGCAGAAGCCTCGCCGTAGATTGTAAGTCTGGCTACATCTTCTGCTGATTTGCCTTCGTGAGATGTCAAGACCAGGTAGGCGGAGTCGATTTCAGCACCTTGTGGGATGGTGATATCCCTGAACCTCAATCCGGTAGTCAGAATATTTTGGTCCTCTGCAGCTCCTTCCCATCCAGCATCGAGATCATCATCATACAGGGCATCGATCTCATCATTCTCCTGTTCGGCATCATCAGAGGATGCAGGAAACATGATGCTCTCGTCGTCTTCATCCGCTACGGTATCCGTAACCATAATCGTTCGGGTCAGTGTCTCACTTTGAGCATTTCCGCTAACGAGTGAAAATGTTGTAAGAACAAAAACAAATAATAATTGTAGAGTTTCTCTCATATTTTTTGATTTTTACCCTGGTAAAAATAGAAGGGAAAAACTCTAGTTGGGAGGTGAACGGAACATATATGAGAACCTTCATAAAAAATTGAATTTAAGCTTACAAATAGTTTACAAATAATTAACACACCAATAGCCATATGTCCTTGTATAATGTGAGTTGTTTCCTGGCTTTAATTATTTTAATTGCGGGTTGCAGGGCAGTACATACTCCAGATAAAAAAGTTGCCGCAAAAGCTGAGACTGAACCGGTGCGTTCCGCTCAAGGACTGGATGCTGCTGATGATCCAGCCATCTGGATAGATCGCGGTGATCCCAATAATAGCCGGATCATCGGAACTGATAAAAAATCGGGTCTGGTTGTTTATGACTTACAGGGGAAAGAACTTTCTTTCCTGGCCTGTGGTGAAGTAAATAATGTTGATTTACGTTATGGTTTTCCTCTTGATGATTCCACTAGCATAGATTTAATCGCTACGACGGAGAGAATAAACAACAAGATTTTATTGTTGAAACTGGATCCGGATACGGACCAATTGAATTTGCTCATTGAAGAAGGTATTTCTACAGCTATGCCTGAAATTTATGGGCTTTGTATGTACAAGAGTTCATCTTCCGGGAGTTTTTATGTTTTCGCCAATGATAAGAGTGGATTAATCGAGCAATGGGAGATAGAAAGTGTAGGTGGAAACATTAATTACAAATTAGTTCGAAGCCTTAAAGTGTCATCCCAGCCGGAAGGAATGGTTGCCGATGATCAGCACGGGCATCTGTTTGTGGGTGAGGAGGTGGCTGGGATCTGGCGCTTTGATGCGGAGCCGGAAGGTTCTGAGGAAGGAATGCTGCTGAAGGGTAGCACGGAAGAAAACAATCCGGAGATCACCTATGATATAGAGGGCCTGACCATTTACAACGCCGGTAATGGTTTGGGATATCTCGTTGCATCAGCTCAGGGGAATAATGCTTATGCAGTTTTTGATCGCACTGAGCCGTATGGTTTCCTGGGTACTTTCTCCATCGTTGATGGCGATATTGATGGTACCGAGGACACAGATGGAATTGATGTGACCAATGTAGCCTTGGGAGATGCTTTTCCGGAGGGCTTATTAATCGTGCAGGATGGAAGGAATACCGATGGGGTTGAGGAGTATCCGCAGAACTTCAAAATGGTAAGTTGGGGTGATATTGCCAGGCAATTCGACCCTCCGCTGACAATATCCCCAGCTAATCACTTTACGACGCGATAGATACTCTACCCGGACGATAAAAAAATGCTCTCAGTTTCATGATTCTGAGAGCATTTAATAGAGAGATGCAGGAATCTCTCCATAATCCTGCCACTACTGTCCAGGGGAAGGTTTTTTGGGGTATGTGCTGACAGGAACCATTATATTTTTACTAATTTTTGCGCAATTATTTTTCTATTTTTTAAAACGACTTGAATGACATAAATACCGGATGGAAGTGCTTTGGTTTCGATTTGGACCAAATTAGCTCCAGATGAAAGATCGGTATTTAACAAGAATTTTCTGCCTGCAATCAGCAATTTCTAATCTTTGCATTTCAAAATCTGATTGTATTTCCATCAACGTCAGATTACTCTCCTCAAAATTGACTACCGTGACCAGTTTTTGCATTTCATTTTCAAACCTTTGCTGCTTATCTGGATCAAAAGTTTCGGGATTGTAAAAATGGTGTCCACACGGATCGCCAGGTGTCTCCTGCAAGTAAGGATCAATTTCTCCAAACCCTGAATAATCTTCTTCCTGGGCAGTAGCCCTTACTTCAAGCTGGGCTTTTCTTCCTTCGTCGTAGGCAGGGAGAGTAGGTGCGGGTGTTGGTTTGACCTGACTCATAACGGGGGTGCTCGACCCAACGCAAATGATGATCAGCAAAAAATGGAGATAAAGATCACAAAAGAGAAAACGGGAATTCGGGTAGGAGCGTGAAATAGTCAGCATAGATTTGGTGTTTCGCAAGTTCAGCATTGAAGTTAGATGAAACAGGCAAAACACCCTATCACTATAAGTAGTGATTCTGGTGCAAAAAATGATCCGGTTGAGATCTTTATCTCAACCGGACCTTTGTATGAAAAAAATTACTCAAAAATGGATGTTTACAGTACTACGGATTTTCACTGCAAAAGAGCGAATATTTCTAAAAGAGTTTTGAGTGTCATTTACTGTGATCAATTGTTCTGTCCGAGGAGTTGTCACTTTCTGTTGCCTTATCAATTTCTACCTCTTCGGAGCAATCTTCATTTAACAAAAGAAATATGGTGCCGGCCGGTACCGAAAACTCACTCATCAATTCGATTTGATTGCCGGATCGGAAAGTCAATTCTGCTCCAGCGGGTAGACTGGCATCAGAACTCAGATAATCGATGGCGCTGACAGTGGAGGGAGAATCAAGACCAAGGGCCATTTCATCGTCTACATGCAGGGTGTCAAGACAGTCACTACTACCGTAGGCTGTGACAAAGTAGTCTTCCACTTCCCCATCTGCAGCACCACCGGTCGGACTGGATGCATTAGTATCTGTACTTAGACGTAAGCGGGCAAAGGTGGGTTCTCCTGCGGTGCCAGTGAAATTCAATGTCACAATTACAGAGTCGGACCCATCGGGTATTTGAATGGAGGCATTTTCGATACCATCGTTTGCGAATACACCATCCTGATCGAAATCTATCCATCCATACAAGGTCGCTGTGTCAGCAGTCAGATTGGTTACCGGAACAACCAGTTTGACCCCACCACCGCTAACTTCCTTAAAACTCTCCTCAGAGACAGACACACCATCTTCGTCATCACTTTGATCATTGTCATCCCCATCGGCCAAATCGCTACCTAGGGCCAGGGTCTCGTTATCTATCGTATCTCCAATGAATAAATTGGGATCGACCAGGTGCATCGGGCCGTCGTTACCACCGGAAGTGGCATAGTTGGTCACGACGGTCTTGGAAATTGCCTGCATAAAGATTTCATTTTCTCCATCGACGAGAGGAGCACTATCATCTTCACCTTGCCATGCAACACCAACAATGTTATCTCCCGAATTATAGGTGATGGCTGCATTGGAAGCATCGTAGTTTGCATCTCCATCAGGTCCCATATCGGAGATTCTGGTGTTGTTTCCAGCCATGGCTCCGGTACTGTCGATTCTTTGTATATATATTTCGACTTCACCATCAACCAGGTTACCATCATCGGTTTCACCCTGAAAGGCAATCACAAATTCGTTATCTGTACTATTCCAGGTGACCGCAGGATTAGCCTGGTCAAAACTGGGATCCGCTGGATTAAGCGTGCTGACCTGCAGCTCGGACCCCAGCCAACTTCCATCGGTATTCAGTCTTTGAATATAAATGTCATTATCTCCGCTGAAGAAGTCATTTCCATACCAGGTCACACAGTATTGACCATTCTTATTGTTAAAAGCCACGTCAGGTTGATAAACATTGTAACCACTGTTAACACCATCCGGGCCCATCATACTGATGCGAAAATCATTATTTCCGATCTCGGTACCGTCATTGGCCAGCAATTGTCCCCATACCTCGACTTCATAGTCACTCATGGTAAGCTCTTTATCATCATTCCCATACCAGACAACCAGGTATTTGTTGTTGACTTCATCCCAGGCCACAGCAGTTGATCTGCCACTGAAGTACGAACGTTCATATGCATCGGTTTCAGAATCGTCTCCCATATCACTGATGCGAAAGTCATTTGCACCTACCTCGGCTCCGGTATTACTCAGGCGCTGACCGAAGATTTCATTCTCACCAGGAATCATTGGTGCGATTGATTCGGTGCCATGCCAAACCACCAGGTATTCATTGTCAGTGGCATTGTAAACTACATCCGGGGTATAGGCATCATAACTTGCATTCAAATCGAGGCCCACATCGCTGATACGGAAATTATTTCCCACTGAAGTGCCATCAGCTGCCAGAAGTTGTCCAAATATTTCATATTCATCGTTCAGCAAAGTCGTTCCTTCACCGTCACCATTCCAAACCACCAGGTATTGATTATCCGTACTATTCCATGCTACCGATGCATTAAGAGCATCGGTATCTCCTACGCCATCTGTACCCTGAAAACTGATGCGGAAATCGCTGCCGATTTGCTGACCGGTCGTGGCATTAATTCGCTGTCCGTAAATTTCGTTTTCATTGTCGACGATGCTTCCTTCATCGTTGTCTGAATACCAAACCACCAGGAATTCATTGTTGGTTGCGTTATATGCTATGGCCGGATTGGAAGCGCGATAGTTGTCCCGTAGGGAAGGATCGGTTTCAGTGTCATCTCCCATATCACTGATCCGCACATCTGAGCCCACCTCTTCAATCAGCGGTACCTGCCCCACTCCACCGGTTACATCAGGTGCATCGCCAAAGTCAACGAATACGATTTCGTAGGCTCCGATATCGACAGTGGCTGTTCCATCGGTATTTGCATCAAATATGCGGGCATATACCCCATTGCGCTGATCGGCAGTCTCGGTGACCTGAGTGTTCGTCCCGGCATCCATAGCCGGACTGTTCAGAATGATCGATTTGGTGAAGGTAGGTCCCCCATTGTCGGCTAATTCTTCCAGACCGGGATTGGTATTTATAGTTGCACTCAATCCGGAAACACCATCACTGGTCATGACAATATTGTGACTTCCATTAAAGATGGCCGATCCACCGTTAATTCCATTTCCTACCAGGTCATATTCTCCGGTAGAATTAGATACGATCGTATTGTATAGCTCGATGGTTGCATCGGTCGTGTCTCCCAGGTTATAGATGGCACCACCGCGTCCATTTCCCTGGCTACCGGTGATACTTCCATCACCACTTGTACCGCCAATAGCTGAATTAGCATCCAGGGTGCAATTAATTAGACTCAGCAAACCACTGCGATTAAAGATCGCACCTCCAAGTCCAGCACCGGCCCCTCCGTCACTGACATTCGATTCGCCTCCACCATTTCCACCTATAGCTTCATTGCTGCAAAAAGTGGAGTTGATTATGGTAGCCTGACCGCCATCCATAAAAATGGCTCCCCCCATTCCGGCGCCTCCTCCACCTTCACCCGAGCTATCGTTACCACCGTTATTGTGAGTTCCTCCGGTACCGCTGACACCATCTCCACCTTCTAGTCCTCCGGAACCCCCGGATCCGGCAATTCCGTTATTTATGTGAGCGTCGTAATAATTACCCCCATTACCTCCACCGCCTCCGAAGCCACCACTTCCGCCGTTTCCGGCTGTGGGTGTCCCCAGTGCGAGGGTGCCACCACCACCACTGCCACCACCGCCAAAGCCGCCCATATTGCCGTGTCCAGCTGTAGCACTACAGCTGGTTCTACTGCAACCGCGATACTGGCCACCACCGGCACCGCCTCCGAAACCACCTGCTCCACCCTGTGATGGGTGGTCTTTATGATAGCCGGCTCCAGCTCCTCCGCCTCCGTATCCTCCCGGTTCGCTTTGATTTAAACCACCCAATGGACCACCTCCGTAGTTTTGATCCTTATTTGCGTTGTCCGGATCCCGTCCGGTACCTCCGCTCTGACCCATTCCACCACCACCACCGCCTTCAGAAATGGAGTGGCCAGTTCCGTTGCCATTGCCTCCGTCTCCCCCTATAGCCTGGTTTTCTACAAATGTGCAGCCAACAACGCTGAGGAGACCCTGGTTGAAAATGGCGCCCCCGAGACCGGCACCTCCACCACCTCCACCACCTCCTCCACTGCCGCCCTTTCCGCCTTGGGCACTACCGTTTTTCAGGGTAAGATTTTCAATGGCAAGGGATCCACCCGACTGAACGTGAAAAATCCGGGAACCGGCAGCGAACAGAGTAATCCCATTGCCACCTGAAGGACCGATAATAGAAATATCGGTGGATATTATATAAGCTGTAGGCCCCGCCTCCAATGAATCCAGACCGGTATCAAAGGCACTGAGGAATATATTTTGGTCTCCGCTTAAAACCAGGGATATATCAAACATAATTACATCAGGCCCTGATCCGGACTCTGAACCGTCCACCGACATATCCGTCTCTGCCGCCTGGATGGCTTCTCTGAGAGTGACTAGCCCGTCTGCGTCTGTATTATCAGCCAGACTGGTCACAGTTATAGTATTAAAAAAATAATCTGCGGAACCATGCAAATGCTTTTCGGTCAGAGAAGAATTTTTTTCAACGAATGAAGAAAGCATAAACATCCCCGCCAATAGCAATATTCTATGGTTTAGAATATTTCGTTCTTTGCTTTGTGATTGTTTTTTAAAATGGTTGATGTGCTTCATAACCTTTGGTTTAATTCATATGGAATTAATATGATCTGGGAGAGCCTTTTCGGTTTAAAGCAACAGCTTTAATTATGCTGCCTTGTGATGGAAGTGTTTGATGGATCAGGCTGATTTTAGCTGCAGGATCTGGAGCTCAAAAGCCCGTCTCACCATGGCCGCTGCATTATTGCACCCCAATTTGGCAATGACCCTTTTTCGGTGGCTCTTAACCGTATGGGGACTAAGGAATAATTCGTTGCTGATCTCCCTGTCAGTAAGACCTTTTGAAATTAAATCGAGCACTTCTTTTTCCCGATTTGAAATACTGTAGATAGGTGACATCCTAATTTTTTTATTTGCTAATAATCACAAATCTATGTCACCCTGAGAAGTTGGATTCTCACTATTGTTCGCCTTTTAATCATTATTGTTTCAACTTGGAAGCAGAGACTTTGCAGACAGCAATATTGGTGTTGTCCCGAGTAGGTTCTGGTCGAGGGATACTGGTTTTTATTTTGATTGGGCCTTATACCGGAGTACTACTTCTCCAGGATGTACAAGTCATGACTGGTCTGGATAAATATTTGACCTGCTGCTGCATATTTATCAAAAAAGTTAATAAGCGGAGTGAGGGGTAAACTGGAGATGTGATCTGAAAACAGAAAACGAATCATCCTGAGTCTGTTTTCCCTGGAATCTTGCAACTGAATTTCAAAATCTATGGATTTTTTTTGGTAGGGTATTATTCCTTTTTGCAGGATTTGTTCGATGTCTTCTGAAATGTGGTAGGGGAGTGGCTTCTCGATTTCATCAAAGCCTAGTTTCCAGAGATCAATAAGTGTATTGTCGTTTCCAGCAATACTGATAAAAAAGGTACCATTTCTTTTTACCAGGTTCCACATTTTTTGAATAACCTGATCCAGATTGTCGATATAGTAAAGCACGTGATTGGCAATGATGATATCGAACGGGGAGCTTTTTTGAGGTATTTGATCCGCTGCCTGAATTTGATATTGCGAAAAGGGTTGCAGTTTTGCCATCGCTTCTAACCTGATCTTTTCACCTATATCCACAAGCACTAGTTCGAGGTGCTCTGGTGGCTGTTGAACCCAGTCCAATATTCTGGATGTGAAAAGTCCATTCCCACAGCCGAAATCCAGCATCCTCACCATACTGTTTCGGTCAATCTTTTGCAATACCTTACCCATAATGGCAAATCGATCGGCTTCTTCTTCGGTTGAATGTTCGAGATAGAAGGAGTAATCGTCCAGTATCGGGCCAAAATCCCTGGATCTGGAAACTTTGTCTATTGGCGGGTTTTTGTCAGATTTAAGCATTCCACTACTTTGTGCCAGTACTATGAAAAGCAACTTTATGAAAACATAATTTACATAGTATCAGTGTACTAACTCAAAGCTAATACATGTAGGCAGGTTTTTTTCGCACTATTGTTGTGAGGAGGAGGACTATTGTTCCAAGGCTTAGAACTACACACTTTGGTGAAATTCTTACCATCCACATTTACTATCTTTCAAGACAACTTTTCGTATGTGATTCTATCATATGCTACATATGAAGCGATGGAGTTTAATGGATTAACCGGTAGGAGTGTGTATCGTACCCACCTATGGCTGGTAGCCATTCTGATGCTTGCCGGCTGTTCTTCAAATGATAGAAACAGCGATTCACCGCAAATTGACTCCCGGTCAGGGTTGCTGACGGTCACCAGAAAGATGCCTATTGATTCATCGCTTACACATCCGGTCAACCAGGATTCACTGGAGAAATTTCCTGCAGTGGGTAGAGCCATAAATTTGCATGAATACCCGGGGGTACTTCTAGCCGATCAAACGGAAAGGCTGAAACGACCGGATGTCGTTGCTTTTTCCACAAAAAAAGTGATTCTTCACCAGGAGCCCTGGGACAGGCCTCTTGCCCGTCAATTGGAGATGGTACCACTGGACATGCAATACCCCAGGTTAACACCTGCTTTGGATCCCGAGTTTCGGGATAATGCCAGAGTCAATGTCAAATACATGGAGGTAGATCACGGGGCCAGCTCCTCATCAGTGTTAAATATCCTGGAAGATTCAAGAGGTCATATGTGGTTCTGTCACGTTAATGGGGGGATTAGTCGGTACGACGGACAACATTTTCAGCATTTTACAGCCGATCAGGGTTTTCCGGGAGATATGGTTTTTTCGGCCATGGAAGACAGTAAGGGCCGGCTGTGGTTTGGTTTGGCCGAGGGTGGAGGTGTAGTCATTTACGATGGCCAGGAATTTTGGCATCTGGGGGCGGACCAGGGAGTAGAAACCAGAGTGGTGTACGATATCATGGAAGATGATAAAGGGAGGATCTGGCTTGGCTCGGAAAGAAAGGGCATATATATTATTGAGGGAGATTCGATCTATCAATATGGAATCGAGCAAGGATTGAGTAGCCTGGATGTATTCGCTATTTTTCAGTCGCGATCCAGAGATATCTGGTTAGCTACTGAGTCTGGTGGCATCATCAGGTTTGATGAGGACACTTTGACCATTTACGGTGATGCAGATTTGTTTCAGGATCAGACTTTGACCTCCTTTGCAGAAGATGATGATGGAAACATCTGGATAGGTAGTGCTAGCCATGGTGTTTATTACTTACAGGGAGAGTCTTTATATAACTACACAAAAAAACATGGCCTTTGTGACAACGTAGTGCTGGCTATAGTGAAGAATCACCTGGGTGAATTGGTGTTGGGGACCAGGGGAGGCGGCATTGATATCGTGAACGGCGACGGGGTCAGGAATGTATCAGAGGATGACGGACTGAGTACAAATACAGTTCTTACGTTGCAGATCGATAGTAACAATGATGTCTGGATGGGTACAGAGGGAGGCGGAATTTGTCGAATGAAGCCCCGTAGCTTCAGGCATTTTTCCCGTGAAGGAGGATTGCTCAGTAACCCAGTCAGGACCATATTTACCGACCGGGATGGAAGTTTATGGTTTGGTACGCAACGCAGTCATATTGGTAAATATGATGGAAAAACTTTACGACATTTTACGATTGATCCCGAGAAAAACGACTGGATCATATCCGGCCTGGAGGACCGCCACGGGTCGCTGTGGTTTACAACTTTCGGAGGAGGACTCTTACAGATGGAAAGACAGGGTAACCGTGGCATCTTATTTACAACGGACCAAAATCCGGCTCTGGCTACCAATAGTTTTGAGTTGATTCATGAGGATCACAACGGTGATTTATGGATCGGTTCTTTTGAGTTTGGCGTTTTCAGATATGATGGGGAGTATTTTACCAGATACGATGAAAGCAGTGGTTTGCCGGGAAACGCTGTTATTTCTATTGCAGAAGATAGTTCCGGGTCCATATGGATGGGTAGTTTTAAAAATGGTGTCACACGCTTTGACGGTGAAAGTTTTGAAAACTGGAACAGTACCAACTATCTGACCCATAATTCTGTGCGCATATTGATGTGTGATCGTTTGGGTAATATGTGGCTGGGAACTTCGGGAGGGGGAGTCAATGTAGTTAGAGAAGACACCATATACCATATTGACATCGGAAGCACGGCCAGATATATCCGGTCTATTGTGGAAGACAAATATGGAGATATATGGGTAGCAACCAACCTGAGCCTGCACAGGATTCTATTCCATCAGGAAAAGCAGCGTCGTGGGTTTACAGGCCATCAGGATAGTATCAGGGTGTTGTCATTTTATAAGGAAAACGGCCTGAAAAGTCTTGATTTTTTACCAAATAGTGCTGCCAT
The DNA here is from genome assembly GCA_030433135.1 of Bacteroidia bacterium. Taxonomy (GTDB): domain Bacteria; phylum Bacteroidota; class Bacteroidia; order Chitinophagales; family Saprospiraceae; genus JABDMH01. The sequence continues at coordinate 16,002 of JAUILF010000105.1, forward strand.
TGACCAGGATGAGATCTGGTGGGGTACCGAGAGGGGTATTACGGGAGTTGAGATGGATTCTGCAGTCATTAACCTGCAGCCACCAACTCCACAACTGTTATCCATTGAAGTCAATCATGAGTATTTAGATTTTAGAGATCCTGCCGTACAGGATAATTCGGACCTGAATTTTGACTCTTCAGCAGATTTTTTCAATTACCCATTGAATCCGGACCTCTCCTATGCTCTAAATTCCATTAGTTTTTACTTCGGCACCAATCAGTCTGAAAACCGAAATTTACCAAGCGGCAAATATCGATTCAAAGTAAGTGCCCGGAGTGGTGCGGGGGGGTGGTCAACACCATTTTCCTACCAATTTTCTATTCGTCCACCCTGGTGGTTAAGTACGATCGCATGGGTTTTCTATGTGGTATTGTTGATGATTTTTTTCCGGGTTTTGCAACTGTTTTTCCGAAGGAGAAGAAGGCGACGGCAGTTGAAAGAAATTGAGCTGGCACGGTTGGAAGAGAAGAGCAAACAGGCAGAAAAGATCAAGAAACAAGCCAGTGAATTGCGAAAGTCCAATGAAGTTCTTATCGAAAAGAACGAAGAAATCCTTAAGGCCAGAGATCAACTAATTGTTCAGGAAAAACTGGCTTCCCTGGGACATCTTACAGCCGGTATAGCTCATGAGATAAAGAATCCACTCAATTTTATCAAGAATTTTGCAGAAGGATCTGAGGAATTGCTGGAGGATCTTGCTGTATTGATTTCCCGACATAAAGATGCGCTCAGCGAAGAGGAAAGGAAAGACTTTGAGAGTCTGATGGATGAATTGAAGCAGAATACAGTCGATATTGAATTCAATGGACATAAGATCGATCGCATTGTCAGGACCATGATGGATCATGCCCGCGGTACCAACACCGGATGGAAGAAAACCAACATCAACGATCTAATTGAAGAAAATGCCAACCTAGCTTATCATAGTTACCGGGCTATGGGAACCGGTTTTACGGTAAACCTGGAACGGAACTATGCTGCAGATCTGCCTGAGATCCGGATCCTTCCTCTCAATATGGGCAGAGCACTATTAAATATTATCAACAATGCCTTCTATGCGGTCAGTCAAAAGCAGGAAACCTCCGGTGATGATTACCGGGCTGTCGTGGGTTTACACACCATGAAGGTGGGAGACCATATCGAAATCCGGATTAGTGACAATGGTCCTGGTATTCCACAGGAGATTCAAAGGGAGATTTTTACACCCTTCTTCACCACCAAGAGTTCCGGTGTGGGTAATACAGGCCTGGGATTATCTATTACCTATGATATTGTAGTTAAAGAGCATCAAGGTGAACTCATGGTACACAGCAAGCCCAATGAATATACCGAGTTTGTCATCT
>JAUILF010000106.1 GCA_030433135.1 Bacteroidia bacterium
TAGACGTTAATGAAAAGGGCATGGAGGAAACAGCCCGACTGTCAGGGTCATCTCAAGACCATTTGGCGAAGTATACTGTGAATATCGCAGACAGGAATGCGGTATTTTCTTTACCGGAAAAAGTCAAAACCGCTCTCGGGAATGTGGACGGGATTATCAACAACGCCGGAATAATCCAGCCATTTGTTAAGATAAATGATCTCGAACTTGATGCTGTCGAAAGAGTGATGAATGTGAATTTTTACGGCACCCTGTACATGGTAAAGGCATTTCTACCGTCTCTTTTGGAACGGCCGCAAGCTCATATTGTCAACATTTCGAGTATGGGAGGTTTCCTGCCTGTGCCGGGTCAAACGATCTATGGTGCATCCAAGGCTGCAGTAAAATTATTGACCGAGGGGCTGCATGCTGAGCTAAGGGATTCGTCAGTCAAAGTTACCGTGGTGTTTCCCGGTGCGGTAAATACCAATATTTCGGAAAATTCAGGATTGACCAGTTCAATGGGATCAGAATCAGCGGAAGAGAGTTCCTTCAATCCTCTGGCAGCCGATAAGGCAGCCGACTTAATTATTAGTGGCATTGAAAATGACAAGTACAGAGTTTTAGTAGGCAAAGATGCCAGGATGATGGACAGGATATCACGGCTCAGCCCGAAAGGTGCAGCTAATCTGATATACCGGAAGATGAAGTCTCTGTTATCCGATGTCTGAATAAGACCGAATCACACGCCCTCAGGAATCTTGTGCGGAGCATGTAGAGTAAATGATCCGATTGGACATTTTCTCAGAAGTTGTGCAAAGAACGTAACTTATTGATTGTTTCGCTTCCTGTGAAGCAGAATGTGATGTAACTGTGAAAATTAATATTATGGGGAATCCGCTGGCTGTCATATTTACCGTTGTGCTATTAAGCACCTGTGCAGGTAAAATGTACTCACAGGATCATGAGATTCCGAACGAAAATCTCCTCATATTTTCTGCGGTAAGAGGTATACCCGGTAAACCTGACACGGCTGTCATTACCCGTCCGGAAGGGAACGCAGGGATGGTTGTTTTCAGTGTTAGAGGGCCGCATGCCGGGTATTTTCATCAGCTTGGTGTTACTGAGAGCAGAGAAGCGGGTAATCAGGGACACAGAGTGGCCATCCTATTTGAACCCGGTGATGATTTTGAGGGTATTGCTGAGGCAGAATTGGTCATGGTTGATTCAAATGAAAGAGAATTATCCTCCATCTTGTTACGCGGATTATGTATCCCGGCACTGGAGGGAGCAAATGAACCTCCACTATCGGTGGTGGTTGATGTATTGGGATTGAAGACTAATGTAGGATGGACAAGTTTGGCCAACCATACCCAGCCACAGATGCAGGGAAGTCAGATAGCCAATACACTTTTTAGAAAGGCGGGAGAGGGGCCTGTCGAAATCAAACCTGTGGCCCGGTATTCTCCACCTTTTTCCTTACCCTTTGGATTCTATATAGTGACCATTGATGGACCTACGCTGCATGAGGTTGGAGCCCTGGCCAATAGTGACGATTATCCTGAGCACCAAACGCTGTTTCCAGGCCTGGCCTCCGGTACTATTTCCTTTGATCCGGGGGACCAGTCTTTTGGTTTCTATACTGAAAGTCCTACTCATACTGCTTATAGTCAGGATATTTGGAATGAAATAAATTTTCCCGACTATGTCAGTCACGCTACTCGTATATATCCTATTTCGGATAGTACGGGGGACCCATACCCTGATACTTACCTATTGTGCTTCGAAGAGGCTCAGAATGGGGATTATCAGGATTATGTGTTTTTGATAAGTAACGTAAGACCGGAACCCAGTGGAAATATGGACCTATCGACAGTCGTCCTCGATGCTTCTGATTTTCTGGATGAGATTCCCGGTCAGCATCGGATTGTTGATGCAAACCAGATAGGTGTCCCCTGGTTGTTCAACAACATGGGGCTGCTGATGACGACGAGGACCAATTATCTTAAATCGATAGAGATTAGAGAGACAGGTAGTTATTACCTCTATGCTCAAAGTCATGGTCGGCCAGGTACCACATTCCGTATCGCAATTGATGATGAAGTAATCGAAACGGACCTGGCATCCGATTCCTTATCTTTTGATAGAGTGGGGGTTTTCGAGCTCAACAGGGGTGAGGTGGATGTGAGAATCATGCGTATCGAAAACAACCCGGTTTTTGACTTTTTAATCCTGAGCCAGAACCCCGATCTGACCCTGGATCAGATTCATAACTGGCAATGGGATGAGGAGGTGCTTCTCTTGAAAGAATATGACATTCCGGAGTCAAGCTGTGTCAAATTTGGGGATGTGACGGGCGATGGCCGGATGGATATGATGGTTTTGACCCGCGATTATTCGGCCCACATTCTTGACTCTGAAGGGAAGGAATTATGGAACTACAAGGCTCCCGAAGAAGGAATCGAATTGCGCCGGTCTTTTGAAGCACCCGGGTTAATCTGGGACCTGGATGAGGATGGTGTTTCAGAAGTCATCCATTGGAGGCAGGATCAGGATCTGTCGGAATGGCTGGTTGTGGCGAATGGCCAGACCGGTGAGGTGATCAAAAGATGTCAATGGCCAACCAAAACCTATCCCCATGAATACAATAATTTTCGTCTGGCTATTGGTAGTCTTAGGCCGGGATACCCCAATCACATTCTGGTTTTTACTGATATGGGTGGTCTCATCACCGTGACTGCCTACGACCCCCAACTTGAGCTTCTGTGGAAGCATGAGGAGGAAAAGAAAAAGGACCATTTGGGGCATTATGTATACCCGATCGACCTGGATAATGATGGTGTAGATGAGGTGGTCGTTAGCGGACTGGTTCTCGATGCTCAGGGGAGGGAAATATGGAATGCTTTTGAGCTGTTTTACGATCATCACGATCATGCCGACAGCTATCGATTTGCCGATCTGGATGGAGATGATGATATGGAGATAGTTTCTGCACATAGTGATGCCGGGGTGTTTGCCTATGATGCGATTTCCGGAGATTTACAGTGGCAGAATGTAGCAGAGCATACGCAACAGCTGGAGATTGGTCATTTTCTTGCTGAAGGGCTTGCCCCGCAGGTGGCAGTAGGTGCCAGGACATATGGTGATCGCCGGTTTGGTATTCCTTATTTGTGGTCGCAGGTCCATTGGCTTAATGCGGAGGGAGAATTACTGTTCAAATGGCCTGCTAATCCTTTGAATGGGAATCCGGTTTTTGTGAAGGGAGATTGGGAAGGTGATGGCACTGAAGAACTATTCTGGTTTAAATTCAGGATGATGGATCATGGTCGGGGAGAGTTGTTTTTTGGTGAGCCGGTTTATCATATGTTTGATTTTATGGAAGGTATGGCGGAAGAGGTAATTACATTGGAAGATGGCAAATTAAGGGTCTATGGCAGTAAGAAAGCATCTGCTGAGGAGAAGGTGCGCCATAAAACGCCGGAATATTTGAAGAATAAAATCGCGAATCACACCCACTACTAAATTCTATTCACTCCGGTTACACTTTCCTAGGTGTCCTAAGAAATTGGTCCGAACTAAGCGGTCTCTATATCTTTTTGTTTGGATCATCGCTGACTTTCATTCGGCCCTCAGAGACAATTAAACCGGGAATATCATTAGAATTCCTATTACGAGCAAAAATATGCTGCATATACGGGCACATAAGCACTTTTTGATTCTCACTCCCGCCTTTGGCGGGGATGGTGACCATGGCTAGCCCACCCGCTTTCGCGCCCGCCTGGCCAGTCGGACAGGGTTCCCTCATTTCTAGCACTGTCGTGCTCGACTCTTCGAGATCATTCGGTCATGAGTCAAAAAGTCCTTGGAGCGTCTTGCCTAGCGGCCAGACAGGCCCGTCTTTATTGCCTATTTGACTCTCATTACGTAATCCCAATGCATAATCCCGGTTAAAATGCCAACAAGAATCCAGAGTAGGGCTGCTCTTATCAGAATATAGATTAAGAGTTCCTGCTCAGACACTATCGGGTCAATAATTGCCAGGCTTGCTACCAGACTGGCATGCATGAGAATTGCTACCAGCAGACTATTAGTTCTGTTAAAAATCCAAACCATAAGAATGCGGTAGGCAGGCAACCAGGAAAACAATTGTGCCATTAAAAGAAAAAAAGATACGGGTCTGGAGAAACTATCCTCTTGCCAAAAAAGGATGAAGTGCCAAAGTCCCCAAACCAAGCCAATGATAAGTCCGGAAGTAAAAATACTGGATCGAGGCTTAAGAGCCAGGGCAGCATATCCAGTCCAACCAATTTCTTCACACATCCCTACGATTATTCCTCCCATTAGGCCCAGAAGCAATAACCCTCCCAGGTCATCGGTATCCAGAAAATGAGGTTGGAAACTATTTGAGAAAATTGATAGCAGCGCAATTCCGCCAACGGTAGTAACTGGCGCCGTGAGTATAGCTAGCAGATACCAACGGAACTTTACCTTCCACCTAAGCAGACGTCGGCCTAGATCGGAGATACTTTTCCAACCGCCATAGATCCCTAAAAGGAGCAAAGAAGATAACAGGGGTCCCAGGAGGATGGCCATACCAATCACTTCCTGCTGTTCCTCGGTAGCCGGGATGGCGTCCATACCGAATATTGCCAGGATAGCTCCCCAGGATATGAAGAAGGTTAGAACGAAGAAAGGAAATATGGGAAATGTGGATGACTTTGTCATCGATGTTCGATCGTTAAGCCTTAAGCAGAACTACCAACAAAGTTGAGCACGAAACTTTTCACTGCGTCCCAATCGGTATACTCATGATCCTTCGATGTGTCAGTAGCTCCTCCCTGTTTTCTGGCAATCATCCGCATCAATAATTTCACGAAATAATTATACTGAGTATACTTTAAGGCCCCCGCAACATGTGTGGTAGCCTTAGGATTCCAGCCAGTATCTTTGAGGAAATGTGATAAAATATCCTCAGCTTCCTGAAGTTCTTCCTCGAGGCCAGAAGCAACTGCCATGCAAACCGAGAAAAAGGCAGACGGTAGCTGATTTAGTTCTGCCACGTGGCTGATAATGTAATGCTTGACGGATCGTTGGTACTTTCCAAGGTGGACTGAACCACCGATCATGACCGCATCAAAATCGGTTGGCTCGGGTGGTTCATCGGTAGCATCAGCAATTTTCGCATGGTGCCCTGCTTTTTCCAGAACTTCTGCCATGAAGCGGGCCACTTTCCGGGTCTGCCCCTCCGTAGTAGCATAAACAATCAGAATTTTCATAAGTGGTGTTTTGAGAATGGATATTTAAAATACGGTATTTTTGACCATATGGGTAAAGTCTTTGTCCATAAGTTTGGGTGATTAGATGCCACGTTGATATTACTTTCTTTCCTTTCTATATCTATATTAGACCTTAAATCAACCATCCCAATGAATTTTTCCTTCCATGGTTTACGGTATCTCATATTGCTGTTTTGGGCTGCGCTATTGTTATTGCAGTGTAAACCAGGTGGATTGCAATTTAGTCAGGACAATGGTGGGTTATTTCTCCCGGATGGTTTTGAGGCATTAGTCGTTGTAGATAGTCTGGACGGGAAGGCAAGACATTTGACAGTACGGGATAATGGTGATATCTACGTCAAACTTCGCCATCCGGATTCAGTGGGTGGAAATGTCGCCTTGCGCGATACCGATGGCGACGGTAAGGCTGATATTATCAAAAAATTCGATGATTACCAGGACAGGAGTAGTTATGGAACTGAAATGAAAATTTATGATGGGTATCTGTATTTCAGTTCTGTTACCCGGATCTTTCGTCAAAAACTTACTGATGACCTTGTGCCTGATACACCATTGGAATTGATGATGCGAGACACCCAGCCGCCGCGGCAGCACGATACCAAACCAATAGCTTTCGACAATGAAGGAAATATGTACACGGTTTTTGGAGCTCCCAGTGATGCCTGCCAGGTAGATGACAGGGCACCCATGTCCCCGGGCATGGATCCTTGTCCCATCCTGGAAACCCGGGCGAGTTTATGGCGTTTTGATGCTGATAAACCAAATCAATTTCAATGGGATGGGGTGCAGATAGCCACTGGCCTGAGAAGCGTGGTAGGCCTGGATTGGAACCATCAAAATGATCAATTATTTGCTGTGCTACACGGCAGAGATTATCTGCATACTACCTGGCCGCAGCACTTCACTGTATGGGAAGGTTCTGTTTTACCGTCCGAGGTTTTCATAGCACTGGATAGTGGTGCTAATGCGGGTTGGCCTTATCACTACTACGATCATCTGCAGGAAAAATATTTTCTGAGTCCTGAATACGGGGGAGATGGAGCACTGCAGGGAGATGTGAGTCATTTGACTGAGCCAACTGTCGGCTTTCCCGGCCACTTTGCCCCCAATGATATCAAGTTTTACACCGGGGACCAATTTCCCGAGCGTTATCGAAATGGTGCTTTCATTGCCTTTCATGGTTCTACCAGCAGTGCACCTTATCCGCAAAGAGGTTACATAATCGGTTTCGTTCCAATGGAAAACGGAGTTCCAACCGGAGAATGGGAAGTGTTTGCCGATGGCTTTGCTGGAGTCGATCCTATAGCAAATACCAGCGATGCCCATTTTCGGCCGATGGGGCTTGCGGTAGGTCCGGATGGATCACTATATGTGTCAGACTCCAGAAAGGGTAAAATTTGGCGAATCGTTTACACCGGCAAAAGGGAGGATTTTGGCGAAGAAAATTTGGAATCCATGGCACGCAGAAAATTGGAAGCCAGTAATATCAAAACGCCAACGGAGGGAAAGGATATTTTAGTTAGTGAAGAAAGAGTACCTGAAGGAGAGCTCAGTGAGGGGGCAAAAGTTTACAACACGTTTTGTGCTATTTGTCATCAGCGTGATGGCAAGGGAAATGATCGCTTTCCACCTTTAAACGAATCAGAATGGGTTACAGGTGATAAAGAAACGTTGATCAATGTTGTTCTTAATGGCCTGGAAGGAGAAATCATGGTTAAGGGTAAGTCTTATAATAATGTGATGCCTCGATTAAGCAACCTTAGCGACCAGCAAATTGCTGATGTGCTCACCTATATACGAACGCACTTTGAAAATGAAGCCAGTGAGATTTCAGCTGAAGAGGTTGCTGAATTACGGGCAGATCAGGTGGAGTAGGGGGGCTTGCCAGCATGCACTACCTGGTGAAGGAGTATTATCTCCCCATCCAGCCGCCATCGACGAGCAAGATCGAACCGTGCATATAGGAAGCTGCATCGGAGCTTAGAAAAACGACGGGACCTGCGAAGTCTTCGGGTGTTCCCCATCTTCCGGCTGGTATTCGGGAAAGTATGGATGCTGATCTTTCATTATTATCTCTCAGGGCCTGGGTGTTATCAGTGCTGATATATCCGGGAGCGATGGCATTGACATTGACTCCCTTTCCTGCCCATTCATTAGCAAACGCCATGGTGAGCTGACCAATAGCCCCTTTACTGGCAGCATATCCCGGTACCGTAATTCCCCCCTGGAAAGTTAATAGTGAGGCCGTAAATACAATCTTACCCTCACCTCTCTTGATCATTTCCTTGCCAAATTCACGGGTAAGGATGAATTGTGCAGTTTGATTTACTTCAATAACCTCATCCCAGTATTCATCGGGATGTTCTGCCGCTGGTTTGCGCAGGATGGTTCCTGCATTATTAATCAGGATATCTATTTGCGCGTGGTTCTTTTTGACCTCAGTTATGAATGCATATAAAGCACCGCGATCGCTGAAATCACAGCTATAAGCCCGAAAATCTTGTCCCGTGGCTCTGATTTCATTTTCAACATCACTTCCTGTAGCTTCAAGTGTGGCACTCACTCCAATGATATTGGCTCCTGCTTGCGCCAGGGCTACAGCCATGGCTTTACCGATGCCACGTTTGCAACCTGTCACCAGCGCTGTTTTCCCCTCAAGGTTGAATTTGTCTAATATATTCATGTTTAGTTTTTGTTCGCTGTCCAAAAATTCTACTACTCCTGGCAGTTTAAAAGTACTTTCATTCCTTCCGGATTGCTATCTATGCTTTCAAATACCTGCTGTATACGGCTTAATGGTTGCACATCAGTAATCAGTTTGGTAAGAGGTAGATGGTTGCTGTTGATCAAATCTATGGCTTCTTCGTAATCTGCTCTTTCGTATACTCTGGCACCGATTAATTGCAGTTCTTTCCAGAAAAATTTAAAGAGGTTAATTGGTTTGGGTTGGCCATGAATGGCCACCATCACAATTCTGCCTCTAATACCGGCCACTTCAGTCATTACATCCAAAGCGGGCTGCGCTCCCGCTACTTCAAAAACCACATCGGCCATGAATCCATCGGTTTCTTTATCTATAACTGATACCAGGTCAGTCTTCAACGGATTAACAACACTGAAACCCATTTTTTCTGCCAGCTCAATTCGGGATTGATTTATTTCCGAAATAAATACCTTTCCTCCATAATGTCTGGCCACCATGGCGACCAGTAGACCGATGGGACCTCCGCCGAGTACTACAACAACCTCATCTTTTTGGAGGTGTGCCCTGCGTACATCATGACATGCTACAGCCAGGGGTTCGCAAAGAGCTGCTAGTTTCATGTCGATATCGGCAGGAAGCTTATGCAGGGTGAAAGCCGGAACATTCCAGTACTGTTGCATGGATCCGGGACTGTCAATCCCAATAAATTTCAAATCCCGGCAAATATGATTGTTTCCCTTGTCGGCAGGTCTTGCACCACGATCATCAAGAGGACGAACCACGACTTTGTCTCCTTCGGTAAATCCCACAACATCTGCACCCACCTGGTCTACTGTACCAGACATTTCATGACCAATGGTCATGGGCATATTAACTCTTTGGTCCATCATGCCATGAAAAATGTGCATATCAGTACCACACACTCCGGTGTAAGCGACTTTGATTCTGACTTCTGACTTTCCTGGTGATTCGTTTTGTTTCTGAGATACGATAAAGGATCTTTTACCCTGGTAAAAGGTAGCTAGCATGGCAGGTTTATTGTTTTAAATAATCAATACAAAGTTGACAAAAACACTCGTATGCAAAATAGGACTTTAAGATATTGAATCCTGAGTCAGTACTGGGTATTGGCAGGTGATGAGTTCAAAATACACGAATCAAAAAATAGTAAGGTCTTTTCAATGTGTTCTCCCCAGTATTTCCATTCATGACCACCATCGAACTCTGCATAGTCATGATCGATATCGGCGTCCAATAATTGTTGGTGCAGGACCCTGTTGCCTTCGATCAGGGGATCAGATCTACCGCAGTCCAACCTGAGTGATGGTAACTTCTGCCGGTTCATTTTGATGGTATCAATTACGTTCGGAAATTTTGCAGAGGTAGTATATTCCTCAAGAGGCTCTTCGGCAAAGAGTGACATCTCTTCCAATCTTGTGATTGAGCTGTGGCCGGAAATGGCCGTAAATCGATCAGGAAATTTTGACCCTAAAGAAAGAGCGCCGTATCCTCCCATGGATAGACCGGAAATACAGAGCGGTGACGTTGATCCCGCAACGGCAACATTCTCCCTGATTGCCAATGGCACATCGTGAACAATCCATTTGTCGAATGATTTTTTATGATGGGTAAAATAAGCGGACCCATCACCCCACAGACCATCAGAAGGCATGGCAATGATAGCAGGTTTGATGTGACCATCTGCTATGAGTCTTTTTGCGGTCTGATGGACTCCCCCTTTAAGTGCCCAGACCCATGCGCTTCCATAAACACCGTGCAAAAGGATATAAATAGGTAGGCCTGAGGTGGAGTGCTCCACTTCGGGTACATATAAACAAATGTCTCCCCGTCCACGCAAGTGTTTGGTCTTTATCGTGAGAAACCTGAGTCCCATACACTCAAAGACCGGATCTGATAATTCAACGGTACGAAAGCTACTCATGCAGTTCCTTTATTAGTCAAAAACAATCACTCCCTTGGCATTTTTTCCATCCAGCATATCAGCAAAGGCTTGATCCAGTTCCTGCAGTGGGTACTCACGAGTTACCATTTCATCAAGAAGGAGTGATCCGTTCTCATAATGATGCATAAGCTTATGAAAATCGACTTGAGGTCGGCATTGTCCATACAAGGGATTAATGTAAGTTTTATCCCATTCAAACAATCTCATATCTATGCTGATCTCTTCTTCGATTCCACTTACCTGGACCGCAGTTCCACCATGTCTGACCATGGCGAGTGGAGCTGCACCGAGTGCGGGTATAGCTGTGCATTCAAAAGCATAGTCGGCACCTCTTCCATGGGTCATTTGATGAACCTCCTGCGCCGCCAACTCGAGGTTCTTATCATTGGAATCTGCCAATATCCCTGCCGTGGCTCCAAATGCCCGGGCCAGATCAAGTTTTTGCTGTTTCACGTCAATGGCGATGATAGGATGAGCCCCGGAGATCCGGCAAGCCTGGATGACATTGAGACCCACTCCTCCACATCCCAGGATTACGGCAGAGCTGCCAGCCTGCAGTTTTGCAGCATTGACTACTGAACCGTAGCCGGTCATCACACCACAGCTGATAATGGCTGCTGCCGAAAAATTGAGGTCGGGCTTATTTACCGGCACGGCCGCAGAAGCCTTTACCAGTACGTATTCGCTCAGGGTACCCAGATTGAAGGACCTTTCAATGTTTTTACCTTTCCATTTAGTACCATCGATGTGAGCATGACCAGATGTGTAACCATTGGCACCGGCTATAACCGGTGAATTTTCTTCGCAAAGATGCTGATTGCCTTCCTGGCATTGGAAACAGGTAAAACAAGGTGTTGCCCAATTTAGGATGACCTGATCTCCCGGAGATATATCGTTTACCTCATCACCTACAGTTTCAACCACTCCGGCTCCTTCATGACCCATAACGATGGGCTTTCCCCATGAGAGCGAATCGTAATCCGTATGACACAAACCGGCCGCTTTCATCTTCACCAGGATTTCATCCGAAGCAGGGTCACTTACCTGAACATAATCAACTTCAAAGGTTCCATTTCCCCGCGCTATAGCTGCTATTACTTTACTGGTCATGTAGCTAAGATGGGGAAAAATCCAGCCGGGAGTGGAATACAGGACTTTGTTTTTGTGCTTACCCAAAGAATTGCATATCTGCTGCTCAACTTGTGGAAGTATCAGCAATTTATCACAGGCGACTTGACCAGTTCAGATGAAATCCGGATTCAAAATGGAAAAATTCAGGAATTTGTAGGTCGATAGCCGAGCCTGTCAGGTGACTGTTTGGACATCATTTCCATGCTTCGTCAAAAGACAATTCAAGTAACTCGATCATTTATGTGCCCTCAACAACCTTACTTAAAGACCAGCTTCTCCGAAAAGAAGGGCAAAGCCTTCGTCCTGATCCGTTCGGCAATCCGGTTCAGGTGATCTCCCTCGTAACTTTCATACATATGTGGCAGATCATAAGAATCCAATACCTCATGAAGCTTTTTTGTCGCGGCATGAATTCCGCGGTCTTCGGTCCCGGCATCCATGGCGATTCCGCTCAATTGCCTCAGATTGAAAATATATTGATCCACGACATTCAGGGTTCGGTTAGCAGCGATCTTTGCTGCTATTTCAGGCTTAATTTCGGTATCGTCAAAGGGCAGATCCAGAAAAAAGGGAGGGTTGTCAGGATTGGGTGCAAAGGCGGCCGATGTAGCCAGGGTAGCCACCACCCCAAATCCGGCGGCTTCAATTTGTTCAGGCGTTTGCACTGCTTTTACCTGTTGGACAAAGTCGGTATTGGGCTGACGGCTGCCGCCATCCATACAGCAGGGACTTAGCAAATATATTGCCGACCAGACCTCCGGATACTTCATCCCTAATCTGATGGTGCCATACCCACCCATCGAATGTCCGGCGAGACCCCGGCTGGTAGCTCGCGGGATAGAACGATAGTTTTCATCTACAAAGTCCACCAGCTCTTTGGATACAAAAGTCTCCCAGTCTCCGATAGTTGCCGAACTGGAATACATACTTCCCTTGAAGCGGTTGTAGGCATTGGGCATGACCACGATCATTTCTTTGCTCAATCCGTCCTGCAAAGCTGCGTCCAGCACTTCATGCAAGTTGATCCAGTGCTCCTCCCATCCAAACCACTTGCTGTCATTGTCAGTAAAACCATGTAGCATATAAAGAACCGGAAACCGCTTATTGGGCTCGGTTTGGTAAGATGGTGGCAGATATACGGTCACATCGCGATCTGCAGGATCTTCGATCAGGTTGCCCTCAAGCGCTTTGCTATGGATCTTGATACGTTCCTTTTTGCCCGACTCATTCTGTGCAACGGTTGTTAATTGTATGAGCAAACATGAAAAGAGCAGTATGGCTATTCTCATTTTTGAATGTTTTATATCGAAAATATTAAAAAGCTTCACCAATCCTGAAATAAATACCCCAGTCGTCTTTTCCTACTGCAGCATCCAGACCGATATTGAAATTTACATCTTTAAATGCTTTGTAGCGATAGCCTGCTCCAATCCCCGGATAAAGATCCCAATTGAAGTCTTCGGTTGCCGATCCATATAATGTAGCCAGCCCGGCAAAGCCGACCAATCCCATTTGATCTCCGAAATTGTACCTGTACTCACCCTGGAGTGCGATCAGGCCATCACCTCTGAATTGACCCTGTGAATACCCCCTGATGTCTTTTCCACCGATAGTTACCTGCTGTTCAAAGGGTATTTCGCCAATCCCAAAACTTCCCGCAAATCGTACTCCAACGATATCCTTTTGGTTTCCCAACAGGAAATACTGATTATACTCAGCTCTGATTCGATTGGAATTGGGGTCATTACCCAGCCATTTGGGGGAGGTCAGCCATCGTAGCCTGGTACGGGTTCCTGAGGTCGGGTAATAGACGGCATCCCGGGTATCCAGCAGAAAGTTAAATTCCAGACCATTTAGTTCGGTAGTCTCAGGTGGTCTGATCTGATCTTCATATACAGTGTGATACCTGGAATAGCTATAACTTATCCCACCGAACATTCCAGGATAGAGTTTTCTTTGTATCCCGGCACTGATGATAGTAGTATTGGTGCCAAAATCATAAAAACCTGGGTTGTCCACCTCATCCGTGAAGAATTGAGAGTAATGGTCCCCGGTGATGGCAAAAAGAGAAGCGCGCCAGGTATCCTCTTTGAAATAAATACGGTTGAAAAAAGTGATAAAATACGATCCATTGGTGGTGTATATACCCGCAACACCTGACAGTGATTTGGGAGAAACCTTATCTTCTGGGTTAATACTGTACATGGCCATAGGAATCAGACCAAACATAAACTCCAGGTTGCGATTATAGCTGAGAAAGGGCATCACCTTAAAGTTGACCGGCTTCTCTTCCTCTGTTTTTACTTGATTTAGAGTGTCAATCGTAAGCTCCTGTCCAATGGCAGTGCCTGTGAGAATTATGCTCAGTGAGAGCACCGTGCATTTTAAAGATATGACACAATCGTGAGTGAACATAACGTAAAGTACAATTCTACCAGCAACTCGTGCGGGCCATTTATCAGGGGTTTTCAATCCCGTGAACGCCCAGTGTCAAGATATGAACGCTCTGCGTTAAGGGCCAATCTAACATACTTGTATCTTGGTGTCATTGGAAAATTGCTCAAATTAAAACAGAAGTTATGATCAGCGAAACACAAAAATCGATTTCCCTGGAAAGCTTGCAGGAGGTATTTGAAAAATGCATGTCGAGGTCAGCACAATATGACCGGGACAATTCTTTTTTTGAGGAGGATTTTCGGGAACTGAAAGAGGCAGGTTATCTGCTGCTTCCATTGCCTGAAGAATTTGGTGGGTTTGGTATGAAGATGGACCAGGTGATGCAATTTCAAAGACGATTGGCTTACTATGCGGCACCGACTGCTCTGGCCGTGAACATGCACCTCTATTGGGTAGGCCTGGTTGCAGATTTATGGCGCGCAGGAGACAAGTCCATGGAATGGTTGTTGCGGGAAGCTGCTGCCGGGAAGGTATTTGCCGCTGGTCATGCTGAGAGCGGAAATGATGTGCCAGGTGTGTACTCCACTACCACGGCGGAGAAAGTGGAAGGAGGTTATAGATTTACCGGTCGTAAGTCATTTGGCAGCCTAACTCCCGTATGGTCGTATCTGGGAATGCACGGCCAGGATAATAGTGATCCCGAAAACCCCAGAATTATCCATGTCTTCATGCCCCGTGATTCGGAAGGTTATGAGATACGATCAACCTGGGATGATGTACTCGGGATGCGTGCCACACGTTCTGATGATACCATTCTTGATGGCGTTTTTGTGCCTGAACAGTATGTTGTTCGCGAGGTCCCGGCTGGATTTAGTGGAATGGATGGTTTTGTTCTGGGGATCTTTGCGTGGGCACTCATGGGTTTTGCTAATGTTTACTTTGGGCAGGCAAAACGGGTGTTTGACATGATACTGGATACTCTAAAGAGTAAGAAATCCATGAGCCTGCAGAGTGGACTTATGTCCCATCACCCCGGTGTTCAGCATGATATTGCCGAAATGCTCATGAAACTGGAAGCAGTCGAACCTCAGTTGGACACAGTAGCACGTGAATGGTCTGAGGGGAAGGATTATGGCCCGGCCTGGGCGATCAAACTCGTAGCCGCCAAGTGCAATGCAGTAGAACAGTGCTGGGAAGTAATAGACCGTTCCCTGGATATCGCAGGTGGTTTTGGCATTTTCCCCAAATCAGGATTGGAACGCATGTTCCGTGATGGGCGCCTCGGCCGAATGCATCCCGGTAACCGGTACCTGAGCCGCGAGATCCTGGGTAAAGCCATTCTGGGTCTTGACCTGGACGCGAAGCCGAGATGGGGGTAATTGAGCACGGTTATTCAAAACCAGCATCCTTTGAGTTCAGAATTTGACTTCTGATCTTGCCTAAGGGAGTCATGTTTATTAACTGTTAAAATTACTTGATATGTATTATTTGCATAAGGCAACCCTTATTGCCCTTGTCAGTCTTTTTGTTACTACTCCAACTGCCTATGCTCAGCTTGGGGAAGGGGTTTCAAATATGTATACAGAGGAAGAGGAAGAAGTCAGACAGAGTATGGAAGACATCATTCAAAGTGTGAAGGACGGGGATGTTGACCAATTGATCTCCTTTCATGCTTACGGTCCCAAGTTTACCGAATTTAAGCAAGGAGCTCCGCGGAATGGGAGTCACGAAAATGAAGAATTCGAACGAGGGGTTTTCGGGAATGTTCAGGATGTGATAAGAATGAATACCAATGATCTCAAAGTAGCTGTGTACTATGGCACCGTTGCCAATGTGACCTTCCATTCAGATTTTCAATTAAAGTTTGAGGAGGATGTAGTCACTGTCAAGGACCAGATAACTCTATTGTTTGTCAAGACTGACAGAGGTGACTGGAAGATAGTTCATGAGCACCATTCGCCATTAGCCCAGGGATGAATTTGTGATAGTTACGAGTTATCCCGCTACATATTATTCTACGTTTGATGAGGTGGTTTTGAGAGCAGAAGTGTTTTCAGATCACCTCATTTGTTCTCAGCTGCCGAGTGTAATTCAATAAATCAGATATATTTTGTTTTTATCCGTACTCTTCAATTTTCCTTAGATAATCCTGAGTTGACATTTCCCGTACTTGATTTCTTACTGCGTCTATTTTTTTCGCTGGAATTATTTCTACTAAACTTTTCCTGGTCTTGCTATTCTGCTCAAAAAATATGGGAGGGGCTGACATGCAGAGTTTTTCCCTTTGAGATTCCGAAAACAAAAATGCGACCAAAGCGGCGTCAAATAGATCGATTTTTAGACACACGGCTGCAAAAAGTTCCAGGGTCTCGACCAGATAGATCAATATATTCTGTTCAATGATTTCTTTGATACTGGTTTGAGCATAGGTGAATGCCTGTGATAGATTTCCCTCTTTGACCGCAAGTTTTATCTGTGCATATTTAACCATGGGTATATGGGTTCTGGCGGAAAGTTTGGCTTTCATCAGCATGTCTTCCAGCTTTTCCTTCAGGCCCTCTGTTTGATCGACTTGAAGCTTTATTTCGATAGAGATCATTTCAGTCCAAATTATTCCGGTGAAGACCCCGATTTCTTCCCAAATCGGATGAGCCATCTGCGCCAGTTTACGGGATTTCTCTATTTCATTGGCTCGGAAGAAATAGGCTGATTTCATGGATATTCCCCATGCCATTATTTGATTGTCACCCAAATTCGATAGAATTTCAATCGATTCGTCAAACCTATCCGTTATGGCATTATTTTGCTGGCCCTGAAATACACGGGCCATGTTTTCATTGATCTGGGCAAAGGCATAGCCTCGCATATCTTCAATTTCCAATCTGATTTCTTTGCTCAGGTGAAAAAGTTCCTCACTATTCTTAACCATTCCCTGCCAGAAATACATCCAGGCAACACTATTATAAGAGGTAGCTACACCTCGTTTATCGCCCAGGTTTTCAAAGATCCTTTTGGCTTGCTGACAATGATCGATACCCTTTTCAAATTGTGTATTGAACTGATATGCCCAACCCAGGTATCCCAGAGCTTGAGCCATGCCTTCCGGGTAGTTCAGATTTTCGGCGATTTGAAGAGCCTCTTTGAAGATCTTAATGGAATCGCTAATATTATTCGTCAGGATAAACATGATGCCGTAAGCATTTAACCCCTTGCAACGCAGCACAGTATTCTTTTCCTTGACTGGTAATTCAAGAATTCGCTTTAGCCATTGAGTACCTTCCCGCATCATCGAACGAATGGTCCAGAATCGCCAGAATGTAGTAGCAATCTTTAATCCTATTTCCGCACTTTGGTGTTCCACTGCCCAGGACAAGGCAGCTCTGATATTGTCCAGTTCTACTTCTACACGATCCAGCCACTGTCTTTTTTTGGGGCTGGAAAGTGCATCCTGAGCCTTTTCCAGGATGTCAATGACACTGCGGTTAAATATGTTAACGATTTCATCCATTTCACCGGAAGCTCGAAGTCGTTCACGACCAAACGCACGTAGGGTCTCCAGCATATAAAACCGGGGTTCTCCATCGGGTTGATCCTCCTGGTATATAAGACTCTTGTCAATCAGACTGCTCATATGATCGATGAATTCGAGGTTGTTTCCATAACCCCGGAAACAGACTTCTTCTCCGGAATGCAGAGTACATCCTCCACCGAATACCGATAACCTGCGAAATAAGGTCTGTTCCTCCGGACTAAGCAAGTTAT
>JAUILF010000520.1 GCA_030433135.1 Bacteroidia bacterium
GTGTTTGGACACCGTAACGGAGTTAGAGCCGTTCGAGAAGTGGCAGAAGCTGCAGCAGAACTAGGTATCAAAGTACTCACCCTATATGCCTTTTCCACCGAGAACTGGAGCAGACCCAAACTCGAAGTGAATGCTTTGATGACCTTACTGGTCGAAACAGTGAGGAAAGAAGTAGCCACTCTGATGGAAAATAACATCCGTTTACAAGCGACGGGCAACCTGGAGGGACTACCTGAGAAGACCAGATCAGCCCTGCTGGAAGGTATCAGAATCACAGCCTCTAATGACCGTATGACCCTCAATCTGGCACTTAACTACAGTGCTCGCTGGGAGATGACAGAAGCTATGAAAGAGATTGCCACCCAGGTCAAAAACAATGAACTGGACATCAAGGATATAGACGAAAGCCTGATATCAGCCAGCCTACTCACTCCAAAACCAGATCCGGAACTGCTAATCCGAACCAGTGGTGAATTCAGAATAAGCAACTTCTTATTGTGGCAAATTGCCTATGCCGAGCTTTATTTTACGCCTGTATTATGGCCAGACTTTACTAAAAATCACCTTTACGAAGCCATTGTAGATTATCAGAAGAGAGAACGCCGCTTTGGGAAGATAAGTGAGCAATTAACTCAATAATCCCCTAATAATCAATGGACTTCCCTATATTCGCGGTCCCATTGAGTTTAAAAAAACGTTAACGAGAAAAAACGATGGCAACAGTTAACTTTGCCGATCGTTTTTAGGTGTAGATTGTTGCAAAGAGAATGAGATACGATATTTACCTGTACCGATGGCTTTTGATTCCCTTAACGATACTCAGTTGGAGTATGGTTAGTGGTCAGGACTCCATACCTGAAAATTTCATGGATTACGGGGACAAGAAGGAGTATGAGATTGGTGAAATCAAGATCACCGGCGCAGAGTTTAGCGATGAAAATGCCATCAGAATCGTTTCCGGATTAAAGAAAGGCGAAAAAATCACCATTCCCGGTGAAAAGATCTCTTTCGCCATAGAATCACTGTGGCGGCAAAAACTGTTTACAGACATCCAGATTGTCAAGGAAAAGGAAATCGGTGATGTCGTGTTTCTCGAGATCATCCTGCAGGAAAGACCCCGATTATCCCGGTTTAGTTACACGGGAGCCAAGAAATCCTATGAAGAGGATCTCAATGAATTGCTTAAGCCATTTCTCCTCAGAGGTGGTATTGTAACGGATGCAACCAAGATCAATTCGAAAACAGCTATTGAAAACTACCTGATCAAGAAAGGCTATCTGGATGCTGAGGTTGAGATTATTGAAAAAGTAGATCCTGCCGTACCCAATGCCATCCTTCTGGAGTTTAAAATTGATCGTAACCGCAGGGTCAAGGTTCAGGACATCATATTTACGGGGAACGACAACGCCAAGGACAAGAAATTGAGGAAGGCGATGGAAAACACCAAGTGGCGGAAAAAGATATTTGCCTCGTCAAAATTTATTCGTTCCGATTTTGAAGATGACCTGAATAGCATCATGGACTACTACAACACTCTGGGATACAGGGATGCCAGAGTTACCAATGACAGCATCTGGCGGGATGCAGATGGCAGGCTTTATATTCAGATTGATATTTCGGAAGGGAATCGCTATTATTTCAGAGACATCACCTGGAAAGGAAATTCCATATACCCCGATCAGGTACTTGAAGATCGCCTGGGCATAGTAAATGGGGACGTATACAATCAGGAGTTGTTAGAGCAACGGCTCAGTTTCAGTCTTGATGGCCGTGACGTGAGTTCGTTGTATATGGACAATGGATACCTTTTCTTCCGGGCTGACCCAATCGAGATAGCTATCGAAAACGACAGCATTGATTTGGAGATGCGCATTTTCGAAGGTCCACAGGCTACCATAGACCGGGTTGAAATCATGGGTAATGACCGAACTCATGAACATGTGATCCGAAGAGAAATACGTACACAACCAGGGCAAAAGTTCAGCCGGGCAGAGCTCATCCGTTCTCAGCGTCAAATCATCAACCTGGGTTATTTCAATCAGGAGACCCTGGGGATGAATACCCCGGTCAATGCCAATAGAGGTACTGTTGATATCGAGTATACGGTAGAAGAACAATCTTCCGATCAATTGGAGTTGTCTGCCGGTTATCAGCCGGGAAATGCTTTCTATCGCGGTGGCTTGATCGGAACTCTTGGTGTAACCTTCAACAACTTTTCCATTAGAAACCTATTTGAGGGCAAGGCATGGAGTCCTCTACCACAAGGTGACGGACAACGATTGTCCCTGCGTGGCCAGACCAACGGAAAGTTCTATCAGTCTTATAACTTTTCTTTTACTGAACCGTGGCTGGGAGGAAAAAAGCCCAACTCCCTGACGGTGGCCGGTTATTGGACTAAGAGTTCGCAGGCTTATGTTCAGGAAAACCCTCCCAGTTTTTCCATTGGCCAAATCTCGGTGGGTATCGGTTCACGTCTGCACTGGCCTGATGACAACTTCGTATCCAACACCACCATCAACCTACAGAGAATTAGTCTGCACGATTTCAATAACATCTTTCTGCTACCTGATGGAACATCCATCGCTAATGGCCGGTTCAACAATATTTACCTGCAGCAGACCATTGCCAGAAGTACGATTGCCGAGCCGATCTTTCCCAAAGACGGATCGAACATCAGCCTGACCATTCAACTGACTCCTCCTTATAGTTTGTTGAATAATAAAGATTACTCGGAACTCAACCTCCAGGAAAAATACCGCTGGATAGAATACCACAAATGGAAATTTACCGCCGAGTTTTACAAAACGGTATGGAAGGACATGGTGCTGAAAGTGAGTGCGAAGATGGGTATGCTGGGCTCTTACAACAGGGCAGAAGTGGGACAATCTCCATTTGAGCGTTTTGAATTTGCAGCAGCTCCATTGGCCAACCAGTTTACTATTACCGGGCGTGACCAGGTATACTTTCGAGGTTATGAGACAACAGACTTTCCGGCACAGATGATTAGCGCTGACAATGGTGCCAGCATCATTAGTGGTGCGGCCATCTTCAACAAGTTCTCTGTTGAACTCAGATATCCTATCTCTCTGCATCCGAGCAGTAC
>JAUILF010000107.1 GCA_030433135.1 Bacteroidia bacterium
TCTCATCTCTGATATTTTTACCCTTCCACGTCAACCGGCCGTCATATTTGGTTTCGTGTTGGAAAAATTCATTAGCTGGGACAATAACAGCAAGTGCTTGTAACTCCGGTTCATAAGCAAGGTTGTCGACCACAATCTTGGCTTTACCATCTTTCACCAGGAGTGTCACCGTAAAATGGTTGATGATGGGAAACTGCCAGGTGGCATATTCCCAGTGTGCTTTGCCTTGCAATTTACCCAGAGAGGCCTCTTTGAGCTGGATCTGGTCTTCGGTGGTTCGAAACTGCCGGTAGAACCAGCTTTGGCAAAGCTTATAAAGCTCATCTTTGCTCAATCCGGATTCAACCACTTTGTCAAACTCTATATTCCCATGCTGATTTCGGGGCAAATAGGATTCCGGACGAATGATTTCCTGCACTGCCTTCCGTCGAATTTCGACGTCCCTGCCTTGATAATTCGCAAAGACAAGCTGGTCTGTTACCCGGGCAATATCAACGGCTGCTATCTCACCATTGGTCAAGATCAATGTATCTTTCTGGCCGTGAACAAAAGTTGATGAGCCAATCAGGATCAGAACACAGATAACATTTTTCATATTTCATCGATTTAGACCCCAAGGACTATAATACACGGTACTGAATTCCCCTTCCCATGGAGCAGGTTTTCATTTTCCTTTGAAAGAAATTAATATAATCTGGTCGATGCCGCTGACCAGCTGAGCCGGTTTAAGAAATCTTTAGCAATCAGGTAGATGTGCAGATTTCGTGAATGAATTCCATTTTTTTCTTAACCGGCTCTGAGATCACAAAGGGATAGACATCCGGAATTCCCATGGATCTGTTGATGCTGTTGACCGCGTAAAATAGGGGTGTTGTATTGTCGAGAATGCTACTAAAGGAAATGTTGCTGTACGGATCGACAGATTGTATTTGCATGTGCTGGCCTTTACTCAATTTAGGATCACCGGACAGACCAAAATAATAGGCCGTTTCCATAGTATCCATGATGTGGAGGTAATGTGCCCAGGTCTCTGCCCAATCCTCCCAGGGGTGAGACGATGCATATTCACTGATAAAACGGTTCCTCCAATCAGAGGGAGCACCTTCCCGATAATGTGTTTGTAGTGCCTCTCCGTAGTTCTGCCTTTCATCGCCAAATACTTCCCGGAATTTTGCCAGCAAGGAATGATTTTGGTGGATCAGTAGCTTCCAGTAGTAATGACCCACTTCGTGACGGAAATGGCCAATTAATGTTCTGTAGGGTTCATTAAGTGATTTACGGATTTGCTCCCGGTTTACAGAATCTGCTTCAGACAGAACTATAGTGATGACTCCATCGTCATGACCAGTCATAATTTTTTGACCGGAAGCATCGAGTACCTTGTCTGACAGAAAATCAAAACACAGGCCTGACTCTGGCTCAGTAAGTTTGCTCTTAACCGGTAGAGAGAGTTTGAGCAGTGAATAGACAAGTTTTCGCTTAGCTTCTTCCAGGGTTATCCATTTTTCGAAATTTTCGGAATAGGTCAGATCCGGTATAGTGCGGTTTAAAGTGCAGGAAGTACAGAATCCCGAGAGATCATCCAGAGGTACCAACCAATTACATGCCTGGTGTGCTTGGTTTTTGCAGTATTGATAACTGCGGTTCTTGATTTGCCAGTCCGGATGGTTGGGGTTGAGCGCATACAGCTGAAAGTGTTCATCCAAAAATCCTAATGATGAGCCACATTGGCCACAATAGGTGTTTTCAAAGAAAACGGGAAAATGGCAATTACCACATTGGAAGATTTTCACACAGATAAGGGTTGATTAACATTGAATAGACAATTGATGGAAGGTTAAAGTTGTTTTCCGGAATCCGAAATCTTCATTTCCGACTCAATAGGTATTTCAATTTTCCAGTCAGTTACTGAATAGTTAATAGTAATTTTACTTTGATTTTGGGGCATGACACGAAATCATTTCCTAATTGAGAGCTAAAATGAGTATCTCCGGCTAAAACTTTGCGGATCGCATCCAGAATTTCATTAGCTCGGTCATTTTGAAAAGCTGGAGTCTTTACCCACTAAATACGGCTAATCGCCAAAAAAAAGATACCGGAAAGCGCAATCGCTTCCGGTATCGGATATTCGGTCAGTCTAATTTTGAGGTGTAATATTTAAACTGACCTGGAATTTTTCAATCTCTTATAGTCCGTAGGCAATACCCAGACTGAGTTGGATCGTCCGGTTTTTGACATCCTGATTGTTGGCCATGGGATTGAGTCCGAGAAAGGCTCTAAGGTCGGTGTTCAACCAAACCCGGTTTGCCAACCGGTAGTGAAAGCCTAACCCACCGGCCAGATCAATAACCGTTGATTTATATTGTGCCTGCACATCAGCATTGTTTTGCTCAGCCGACATCAGGAACCCTGGCGCAATACCCGCATAAATTTTTGGTCGAAAGGCTTCTCCCAAATTCCCGAAGAACAGATTGTAAAAGACGGGCACTCGAATATAATCCACCTTGTAGTCGGTATTTCCTCTTTCGTATCCTTCCTGTGAATAGAGGACGTCTACGCTCACCCCCGAACTCTCGTTGATGCTGTAAGTGGAGGTAATGCCCGCTGTCAAACCCGTCCTACTATCTGCATCAACATTAATATTAGCAAAGTTGACTCCCAGGCGCGGACCAATGGAAAATCGGTTTTCTACCTGACCCAGGGCTGTGTGTGCTCCCATAAGCAGGATAATTAAACCTATGATTCCTATATTTTTCATAATTGATATCATTTTGAATTAGTTTGAAAATGTGAGACGAATTAACTGACTTCAGGTAGATCTCCTTTCTTCGCATCTTTGATCAGCTTATCGCTGGCAATGATGGTTAATTCAACCCTTCGGTTCTGTTGACGATCCTCATCCGTTTCATTGGTGGCCAGAGGATCAGTTTCTCCCAGCCCCTCTGGATCCAACCTCTTTGACACCACTTCCTGAGTGACCAGGTAATCTTCCACGGCCTTTGCTCTTTGTTCAGAGAGTTTCATGTTGTACTTGTGCGAACCCTTATTATCGGTATGGCCCAGAACCTTTACCTCGGTTTCATCATATTTTTTCAAGGTCACAGCCAAACGATCTAGATGCTGTCTAGTCGTTGAACGCAATGAATATGAATCGAAGTCAAATAACAGTCCCGAATCAAAGGTGACTACTATGCCTTCACCTACTCTTTCCACTTTAGCACCTTCCAGATCTTTTCGAATCTCTTCTGCCTGTTTATCCATATAGTTTCCTATCAGGCCTCCGGCTACACCACCAATGGAAGCTCCCAGTATAGCAGCAACGGCCAGGTTATTTTTACCGACTGCAGCACCTGTGGCTGCACCTGCTGCTGCTCCGATCAGAGCACCCTGGGTTTTCTTACTGGTATTACAAGCTGGATACGATACAAGCATGCAAGGCACAAGTAATATCACCAGGATACTTTTCCATTTACTTGACAATTGATCTTTCATAATTTGTGTTGTTTAGGTTGTAGAAGAGACACGACCGATCATGGTCAATGTTCGAGATGTGGATCAATACACTATGTAAAAATCTGTATATCAATTACATACAAATATTAATATATTATATGTAATAGTCAGCTGGCATGAAAAGCTGCTGGTATTATGGGGGGTGGGTTGTGCCGAACTTCAGTAGTGGGAAATAGTCTTCTCCAGATAGTCGGGAGGGCGCCGGATTACCCTAAGATCGGATTCCTGGTATTAAATATCTTTCACTCTAAATGTAAGTCCGGCATTTTCCTGTAATCTGGTCAATAGGTTCTGACCCATAGCTACCACAGGTGTGATCACTCCATATTGATCCGAAAGATCATCCATAGCCAGACATACTGCTGCTTCTCCCAGCATTTTGGATGTGGATCCATAACCCGGATCCATATCGCCTTTCACTCGGGCCAGCATTTTGCCTCCATCCGGAAGCAGGCCAAGGAAATCAAATACCCAGAAACCTCGTTCTCTTTTATCCCTGGATGGACCTTCTCCGGGCTTAGGGGATACCCAGTCCATCAGTTTTTTGGTTAAAGTTCCTGGTTTGGCTCGCATCATCAGACCCGTGGGAATTGCTGTAGCGTATGCCTTCAAACAACCGGAAACTCCCTTTCCAGTCAGGATAAATTCATCATAACGAAAATGTTCACCATACGGCCTGGCCAGGAGTGCATGTCCCCGACGTACAATCCGGGTGTTAATGGATGCCATTACAAAGGGACAGACCCAGCTACTGAAATGCGGATCATAGGCCACAGATGAAAGATCTCTGTGATCCGGACCACTGCGGAGATGATCGGGATTGAGCCCATACGGATCGAACAGCAACTTATACAATTCCTTTTCGTTCTCCGCCTCTTCCAGGACATGGGTCAGGCTGGCTATAGTGCCACCACTCATCCCTCCTTTGGCTGCCTTCACTCCGGTCTTAATATGGCTGCAGAAGTGACCGTGCTGTTCCTTGGCTTGCTGCTGCAGAAAGAATACACCCATTTCTGAGGGAATAGAATCGAAGCCGCAGCAATGGACGATTCGTATTTGCGATTTCTGTGCGGCCTCATGGTATTTATCGATCATTTTTCGGATCCATGGTACTTCACCAGCCAGATCGCAGTAATGGGTGTTGTTTCGCATGCAGGAAGCTACCAGTTCAGAACCGTATCTGGCATAGGGGCCTACCGTCGTGCATATGACCTTGGTTTGGCTTGTCATTTGATCCAGGGCTGCCGGATCGTTACTGTCAGCAGTAATGAGTGGGATATCATCGTGACCGAGTTCTCTACCGATACGGTTGAGCTTCTCCAGATTTCGTCCAGCCATAGCCCAACGCAAATCACGGCCAACACCGTAGTGCTTAAGCAGATACTCGGCTACCAGTCGACCAGTAAAGCCGGTGGCACCATATAGAACCAGGTGAAAGGACCTTTCTCTATCGGGCATCTTTTGTCAGGTATTTAGTCAATCAATTGGCAATACGGTGTTGGATTGATCCAGAGTTAAGATACGAATCTATTCATGGCCTTTGGCATCTGAACCGAAGCACTTAGGACTGAATAATAGCATAAATACTCATTCATCGGAAATCGATATATTCAGGAGTGCAAAAAGAATAATGTCCTGATGGCCTGGAGAAAATCAACTCTCATCAAATTACATCTTTATTGTGGTTTGTTCACCTGCTTCTATATTCTGGCTTTTGGAGTAAGTTCACTTATTCTCAATCATCGAATTCAGGTAGAAAAGCAGGAAGTGACCAAAACATGGCAGGGTAGGGTGGCAGTTGATCCTTCCCTGGATGATGTAGCCCTTGCTGAAAGTGTTCGGGAGCAGCTGGGGATTATGGGATGGTTGCCTCCCTGGCATTTTAACCGGGATAGCACCCTATTCCGGTTTCAGTCGACTCACCTGGCAAAGACCAACATGATTCATCTCAATCTCGAAAATGGGAATGTGAAAGTAGATGTGGTTCCAAAGGGATTCATAGCCACTTTTCATGGTTTGCATTTCTTCAATGGCAAAATACCGAATGCACCTTTTATTTTACAGACATGGATCGTCTATCAATGGATGGGTTTACTGGTACTCTTGTTTTCCCTGGTGCTGGGCTTATGGTTGTGGCTTAAATACAGTCATAAAACATGGGAACTCTATGTCTTTGGAGGTCTGTTTCTTCTCTCAATACTTATCATGTACTGGATATGACCTACAAGCTAATCAAGAAGATCCACCTCTATGCCTGTTTAATTACAGCAGCCGTCCTGGTTATGTTTATTCTTACCAGCTATCTGATGATTCATCACCATCATTTTGATCAGGAATCGACGAAGCAAACCTTTGAGGTCTAACGTACCCTGGAAGACGAGGCAAACTGGAAGGTGCTCGTCGATGAATATCAGATCAAGGGTAGAGTTGTACAGGATCGAAAAAATGAAAATGAGTGGTTTCGCGAATATGGAAGTGCGGACCAATACACTGAAATAAGATATGGTTTCAGCAGTAGTAATGTGAGAATTGAGCAAAATGATAAAAGCACTGCCAATGCCCTGATAGGCATTCACCGGCAGAGGGGCTATCACGGGCAAATGCCCTACATGGTGTATGCTTTCCTATTGGATCTCGTGGGAGTAGGTCTCATTGTTTTTACGATTACCGGGGTAATCATGTGGTTCAAACTCCTGAAAAAAGATAGGATTGCCTGGATCGTATTTGGAGCAGGGCTGTTATATTTTGTCATCACCATCTGGGTTCTGATGGTACATCCATAAGGGTTGAAATCACGGCAATTAAAAAGTCTTGCAAGATTGTAGAAATGAGCAGTGAAGCTTACAACTAGGCATAGGCTCCCTGCTTCTCCATCTGATAGTATTCCTTGAAGGAGATCATTTTCTTCTTCTGCTCATCCCACAGATTGTTCCAAATGCAGCTCAGACTATCTTTGAAGGTGATGGTAGGAACGAATTTTTGTAAGATCGGATTCTCCCGGGCACATTTCTCCAGGAAGTAATTGGGAATTTTGGAGTTTAAATGATGGATGTGATGAAAACCTATATTGCCGGTCAGCCATTGAAATACTTTAGGGAGTTTGTAGTAGGTACTGCCTTGCATACTGGCGAGTAGAAAATCCCATTGGTTTTTCCATCTCATATAAGTTTCTTCGTGTTGATGCTGAACATAAAAAAACCAAAAGGCAATGATGGCAAAGAACACAATGACCGGCACCTGGATCAGGAAGAACTCTTTCCACCCGATCAGCCAACCCAGCAAAAGATAAAGGGCCACGAGAGCCACGTTGTTCCAGATCTGTGACCGGCGAACCTTACCCCATCCCTTGAAGTTAAAAAATGGATAACGATTGGAAATGGTCACATAAATGACCGGTGTCAGAATGAACAGGAAAAAAGGATT
Source organism: Bacteroidia bacterium (assembly GCA_030433135.1). Classification (GTDB taxonomy): domain Bacteria; phylum Bacteroidota; class Bacteroidia; order Chitinophagales; family Saprospiraceae; genus JABDMH01. Next base: position 6,937 of record JAUILF010000107.1, read on the forward strand.
TCGGAAAACCCGGTAGGCAAATCGCTTCCATTTAGAACTCTCACGAAACTCTTCTACCGTAAGGAAGTTAATGTCGCCAATATCCCGGTGTTCCAACTGACCAATATGTCCATGATGGTAATTGTGTACCCTGGACCAGTAACGGTAGGGCAGAGAGGTGAAAAGGCTGCAAATGAAACCCAGTGTGTTATTGACAGTTTTGGACCCGAAGAAAGACTGGTGACCACAGTCATGTTGGATAATGAAGAGTCTTGCCAGGAAGAATCCGTTGACCAGACCCAGAAACAAGGTAATGAGATAGGACCATTGAAGTGAAAAGTACATCAGAATCCAAATGCCTATGAAAGGCAGGAATGTGTTGAGAATCTGGATGATAGCTTTCCTGCTATCTGGTTTTGAATATCTTACTACAATCTTTGGCCAATCCTTCAGCGCTTCTTTTATCTCTGCTTCTCGCATTTACAAACTTTAAATTCCTGGTTTCACTCCGAATCTTTTGCTAAAATACAAAGGGAAACTTACAGGAAAAAATGTCCCTTCGGGTTATCGGTATAACATCCCATAGCTTTCGAAGGTTTAAGGTCGTTCGATAAGTATATCTTATGAGGTTGCCCGCCCTCCGGATAAATCAAAGATAAATCCGGTGTTGAAGCTAGCTTCAGGTGAAACAATCCAACTGGAAATAGCTGCCGTTTCCTCGATGGTACCTAATCGCCCCATGGGAATTTTATCAACCATATATTTCATGGTTTCCGGTTCAGTGTCCAGGTTCATTGGGGTCGCAATCACGGCAGGAGCGAGTCCATTGATGGTGATGCCCGTTTGTGCATATTCCTTGCCCATTCCTTTGACAAGGCCCATTACCCCGGATTTACTGGCGGCATATCCTATCATACCCGGGTTGCCCTCTTTTCCCCCTATGGAAGCGATCAGTAAGATCCTGCCGTATTTGTTTTTCAACATGTGAGGAATGGCATATTTGGCTACCAGGAAAGATCCGCATAGGTTAATATCCACCACTTTTCTGAAGTCCTCGTAATGGTAAGCATCTGATCTGATCGCATTAGGTCCTGCTACACCGGCTGCATTGACCAAAACATCAAGTCTGCCATGCCGGTCAGCTATACCGGAAAGGCACTCTTTGACCTCCGTTTCATCGGTAATGTCGACTACTGCCGACTCTATCTTCAACCCCTGTCTGACCAGTCTGTTGGTAGTGTCTTCCAGCTCCTTTTGCAGGAGGTCGACCAGGATTACCGTAGCACCTTCTTCCGCCAGTCGCTTTCCAATTCCCTCACCAATTCCTCTGGCTCCTCCCGTCACTACCGCTACCTGATTTTGAAATCTGTTCATAGATTTAGAAAAGTTTAAATCCGAATTGTCAGATCTGTATTCATCTGGAGTACAATCCGGGTGTATGGGCCAATAAGCAAAAAAAAAGGCCACATCAGGTGGCCTCTGGAGCGAAAGACGGGATTCGAACCCGCGACCCCGACCTTGGCAAGGTCGTGCTCTACCAGCTGAGCTACTTTCGCGTGTCATTCCTGATTATTTTCAGAAACGGGATCGCAAATATAAGAAAGGTTAGACTATTGAAGTCCTTTGATCTAAAAAAAAGTTTACCACTCTCTCATAGATTCAAAGTACTCGATTAGGACACCAGTTGCCGGAAGTTTTCTGAATCTGCACTTCGTTGCTGCCCGTATATTGCTTGGTAACCATTTTGTGATGGAGGATTATACTTAATGCGGGGAAGTTGAAGTGCTTTCTGATTGCATTTGCTTTCACAATAATTAGGTGGCATTCATATGAAGTGATACTTTTGAGCCATAGAAACAAAAAGTATACAGGACGCTTGAAATTAATGGTGCTTTCATCACGATTTCCCCTTCCCCTGGAAAAGGGAGACAAGCTGCGTCTGTTTCATCAGATCAAATATCTGTCCCAAACCTTTGAGATTACGTTGGTTTCACTTGCGGAGGATCAACCCACACCGGAGCTGGTGGAGCAAATGCAATCCTATTGTGATGACATTTATATCTTTCCTTTTTCCCGATGGAGTGGTTATAAGCGAGCTATTAGTGGACTTTTTAAAGGGATTCCAGCCAATGTCGGTTATTTTGATCAACCAAAAATCAGACAGCAGGTTACCGCCATTGTACAGGATGTGAAGCCTGATATGCTATTCGTTCAATTGATCAGAATGGCTCCATATCTTAATGAGGGTTGGCAAATGCAGAAGGTCATTGACTATATGGATGCCTTCTCACTGCGGAGCCGTCGTCGCAAAGAGCAAGGTGGATTGAGTGCCTTGTTCTGGAATATGGAGACCAGGCTGCTTGAGAGATACGAAAATAGCGTCTCACCACTTTTCTCCCGGAAGTTTATTATTTCGGAAGTTGACAAACAGCAGTTGGAGGCCCTGGGTGTGAGGGATATCGGCCTGTTGAGAAATGGAGTTGATACGGACTACTTTAGTGCTGATGACACGGTAGATAAATGTTTTGATCTGCTTTTGGTCGGCAATATGAGTTATCATCCCAATGCACTGGCGGCAAAGTACCTCGTAGAGCAAATTGCCGTACCCTTAAGGAAGAAATATCCTAAGCTCAAGGTATTGATAGCCGGAGCCTCACCAACCCAGACGGTTCGGGACCTGGCCAGAGATTGGGTGACTGTTACGGGATACGTGCCGGATATCAGAAAGTCTTATGATCAGGCTCGTATTTTTGTTGCCCCGATTTTTACTGGCAGCGGTTTGCAAAACAAGATCCTGGAAGCTCTTTCGATGCAACTTCCATGTGTTACCACTTCAATTGTTAACGATTCAATCGGTGCACCGGAGGATGTTTTAAAAGAAGCCAATGACGCAGAAGCTTTTCAGATGGAAGTGAGCAGGCTGCTGGAAAGTCCTGAGCTGAATCGAATGGGAAGATCGGGTAGGAAGTTTGTGGAAAAACATTTTAACTGGGGAGAGTGTTCAAAACCATTGGATGCGTTAAAGGAAAAAGCAATAGTGTGAAGACAAAATCGACAGTTCTGGAAAAGAGCCTTGATAGAATCAATACTATAGAAGAAGCACTGGAAGATATCAGAGCCGGCAAGGTGGTGATTGTAGTGGATGACGAGGACCGTGAAAATGAAGGTGATTTTATTTGTGCTGCTGAATGTATTACTCCTGAGATAATCAATTTCATGGCCAAGTATGGCCGGGGGTTGATCTGCACTCCCATCACGGAAGACCGGGCGCGCGAACTTGAGCTCGATCTTATGGTAGAGCGCAGTACGGCTCTTCACGAAACTGCGTTTACCATCTCCGTGGATCTGATCGGGAAGGGTTGTACTACGGGAATTTCGGCTTACGACCGGGCTACCGGAATAAAGGCTATGGTCGATCCGGATACGAAACCTTCTGATTTTGGGCGTCCCGGGCATATTTTTCCCCTTAAGGCCAAGAACGGAGGTGTTTTGAGAAGGACGGGACATACAGAGGCTGCCATTGACCTGGCCCGGTTGGCAGGATTTGCACCGGCAGGAGTACTGGTGGAAATCCTGAATGAGGATGGTTCCATGGCACGTTTGCCACAATTGGTGGAGATAGCAGATGAGCATGGCCTGAAGGTGATCACCATTAAGGACCTGGTAGCCTACAGGATGAAAACCGAAAGATTGATAAGTAGAGAGCTGGAGGTGTCCCGTGATTCGAAGTGGGGTGCGGTGAAAATCATAGCTTTTCGGCAGCTTACTACCAATGATATACACCTGGCCATAGTGAGAGGTGAGTGGAGAGAAGAAGATCCGGTGTTGGTCAGAGTGCACAGTTCCACGGAGACCGGTGACATCCTGGGAACCCTGTTTAATGATTATGGACTTCAACTGCATGAATCCATGAGTAAGATCAATGAAGAAGGTAGTGGTGTGTTACTTTATATGCGTCACTCTGAGGGTAACAGCCTGTTGCAAAAATTACAGCAGTTGAGTCTGGATCCTGAAGAGGAAAAAAGTGAACAGAGGGATTTTGGTGTAGGAGCTCAGATACTTCGTGATCTCGGTATCCGGAATATCCGTTTGCTGACCATGCACCCACGTCATCGCGTTGCCCTGGATGGGTATGGCTTGAAGATCGTGGAGAATGTGCCACTGCATGATGAAGAGTAAATCTAATCTCTTCATCGTTCTATGATGTATTTGGTGCGTAAGCACTTTTCAAGTCTTCCTCTATTGCACAATGACCACTTCTATAAAACACCCGTCTACTGCGCTTCCAGCGGGGCTACTGACGCACCTCTGGTGGTCAGCATCAACGGAAAACTTTTGGCAGCAAAAGTTTGACAAAACTGCCAGCTGCCATATTTGCACGGTCACAAGTTGTTCTCCTCCACTACACCCAATAAACTCGCTCTGGTCTAACTGCTATGCTCCAAAGTCCATGGTTGTTTAACGTCGCTAATTTCTTTTGGCAATTGTTCAGCTCAAACAGTATTGGCTGTGGCCGTTTCAGAGAACAAGTGTGACGCTCGCGCAAACATAGCTAGGCTGGAATGTCCTGTGACTTGATTTCACCATTTTTATATTAGTACCTTAACGATCAAGTTCTGTCATTTTTTGGCAGGAAATGAATAATTTGTTCATTCTATTGCAGGTTATTTTGCATTGAAAAAATTTGGGTTGAGAACCCTGGTAGTTCGATTTCTGCTCAATCGTCCTTAGTCTTCTTAGTGCTAGGACCATTGCCGAGCAGGATGCTGACAGCATCGTCAGTAGGGGCCTTCTTTTCCATTGATGAAAAGAAGCAAAAATCTAGTCAACTCCCCAAAGTGGCGGAAAGGCTCTTGACCTTCCCGGATTCTCCATTCTTGTGTGGTATGCAGTACCAGCCTGGGTGGATCGCTTGTTTAACCGCTGGATCCATTTGGAGTGGTAATACTTGGCAAATACTCTTCAACGCATCTTTTACAAGTATTAAATTTTATGGAATCTCAAATCACTTTCCAAATGGATAAGGCTACGGTTTACCTTGAAAATAAATTATGCATTGACAGTTGTTCTCCCTTCTTCTTACTAGTTACATGTAACAAGCGATCTTCAGGAGGGTACTGAGATGCACAGATTGATGCTGGAGTCATAAATCGCCATGCCTGACTTAGTACTCTGAGAGAACATACATTATAGTTTCATTCGGTTTCTTTTCAGCCAGGTCTTCGTTACTTCTCAGGTCACGTAGCTGAGGCTATGCTCCTTCAAAGTGCCTTGACCTGACTAAAAACATTCCCGAATGCATTCCATATCTATATTCTCACAGAGTACTGGGCGTGACGAGGAAAGATACCGGGATGTATCTAAGGAAGGAATAACGCAGTCAGGCATGGTGAGAATGACTTTCAATTACCAGCGCGAGATGGGTATCTCAGTACCCTCCTCAAGGCCACTGGGAGTTGACGTCATTTTGCCGTTTTCTTCGTGGTTTGTTGGAATTAGATATTAGCATATGTGATACGACTCACGCAGTGCCAGACAAAAGCAGACTGATCAAATCAAGCCCCATCGGGACGTAATTGAATTTCGATGGTGAGAAAAGTAACATGATTGCATTCAATTAACCTTTTTGGTTCTTGCTCGTCCAGGTTAGGATTTGCAGCTGATTTAATCCATTGAGTCTCTTTTTCTCCATCTCGATTTTACTGATATTGAGGGAAAGAAATTGACATGCCTCAATTACAGGAGATCGAGAAGCTACTTGGGGAGTATTATCAGTTGGACGCAGAGGATGTAGTAAAGTTACCGGGTGAACTGGATGGAAATTACCGGGTGACGTGTGGTGACTCTGAATATCTTTTAAAAATTGCGCATAGCGGGAGAAACCTGGATCTCCTCGACCTTGAGAATCGTATCCTGGATCATCTACAGGGAAAAAAGTTGGATGCAGACACTCCCACTGTAATTAGAAATGTTCGGGGTAAGGAGATCACTCATTGGCAGGGAAAGGATGGAACTTACCAGGTGAGGTTATTGTCATGGCTGGAGGGAACCTTGTTGGCGAAGATCAACCCTCACAGTCCTGCACTGCTGGAGGACCTGGGCCGTAAATGTGGTCAGTTAACATTGGCCCTCGTCGATTTCGACCACCCCAAAGCCCACAGGTCATTTGACTGGAATATTGAGGAGGTGCAGTGGACGGATGACTTTCAGGACTTGTTTGATGGCGAGGACCGGGACCTAATACGGCGTTGCCGGAAGAGAATTGATGATGATTTATACCCTCTGCTGGGTAAGCTCCGTAGGAGTGTATGCTACTATGATGCCAATGATTACAATGTAATCGTGGATCCTGAAGGTCCGGTAATCCGTGGTTTTATTGATTTTGGTGATGTGGTATACACCGTCACCCTGGCTGAATTGGCCATCGCTTGTACCTATGCCCTGATGCATGCTCAGGATCCCATGGAGTCCCTGATACCACTGGTAAGAGGCTATCATCAGGAGTTTCCACTACTTGACGAGGAAATGAAAGTTTTGGGTCATTGCATTGTGGCCAGGCTCATTATCAGTCTGACCTTTTCGCAGAGACGCAGCAAAGAAGAGCCAGACAATGAGTATCTGCAGGTGAGTGCTAAGCCGGGATGGGCACTGTTGCGAAAACTGGATGCCATCCATCCTCGATACATCTATTATGTATGTCGCTATGCTTGCAGACAGACCCCACATCCTCAGGAATCAGCTTTATCGAATGTATTGAGCAATATGACTCCTTCCGCTTTCATATTGGACCATGAAGTTAACTCCAGCCGATCGCATATTCTGGATCTGAGTGTGAGCAGTCTCTTGTTGGCGAACCAGACGGATGTGGAATCTGATCAAGCATTTAACCAGGTGATTGAAGAGGCTATGCACGGATGTAGTTGGGCCATTGGCAGATATCTGGAGCCACGTCCCGTATACACCACTTCGGCCTATAAAGTGCAGAGTAATAACGGACCGGAGTGGAGGACGATCCATATTGGACTTGATCTGTTCGCAAAAGCGGGGACGGCCGTATATACACCACTTCAGGGTGTGGTTCACAGTGTGAAAGTTAATGATGGTGATCGGGATTATGGCCCTACTGTCATACTTGAGCATGAAATAGAAGGACTGACCTTTTTTACACTTTTTGGGCACCTGAGTAACTCCTGCTTTGAAATTTTGCAGATTGGTCAGACCGTTGAGGAAGGGCAGGTTATAGGCCATCTGGGAACCATGGATGTCAATGGCGGCTGGCCACCTCATGTCCATTTTCAGATCATTTTGGATCCATTTGACGATACTGGTGATTTTCCCGGAGTTTGTCGTCCATCCGAGATGGATATCTGGTCTTCGCTGTGTCCCGATCCCGGTTTGCTACTCGGAATTGTCGGGAGTCGATATGAAAGTATACCCCTGACCAGTTTGGTCTCTGATCGAAACAGGTGCCTGGGTGGCAACCTTTCTCTTTCCTACGATAACCCATTACATATCAGCAGGGGATCAGGAGTGCATTTGTTTGATCAACATGGGAGGAGATATCTGGATATGGTTAACAATGTAGCTCATGTAGGACATGAACATCCTGATGTGGTGAGGGCGGGGCAGCAGCAGATGGCAGTACTTAATACCAATACCCGTTATTTCCATCCCGCTATTCTGGAATTTGCCCATACCCTGATACCAAAGATGCCTGCGGGACTGGATGTGGTCTATTTCTGTAATTCTGGCAGTGAGGCCAATGAACTGGCGCTGCGGATGGCGAGGGTCTTCTCGGGTAACCGTCATGTTGTAGCATTGCAGCATGGGTATCATGGCAATACCGCTGCATGTATCGACGTGAGTTCGTACAAATTTGATGGTCCCGGTGGGTTCGGTTGCCCGGAGCATACTCATATCCTGTCCATGCCGGACCCTTTTCGCGGCAAGTATGCCGGTTTGCCGGAAGAGGAACAAGTAAAGCAGTATGCTGACCGTGCCAGAAAGATGCTCTCCGAACTGGCATCAAGGGGTGAGTATCCGGCCGCCCTGATTACGGAGTCGATTCTGAGTTGTGGAGGGCAGGTGGTACCTCCCAAAAGGTACTTTGATGAAATATACAGTCTGGTGCGTCAGGCTGGTGGACTCTGCATTGCCGATGAAGTACAGACTGGTGTGGGCAGAGTGGGCTCTCATTTCTGGGCTTTTGAACTTCATGAAGTGAAGCCTGACATTGTGACCATAGGCAAGCCAATTGGTAACGGACATCCGTTGGGAATAGTGGTTACTACCCGGGAGGTGGCCGACCGGTTTGATAATGGGATGGAGTACTTTAATACGTTTGGAGGAAATCCCGTATCGATGGTTATTGGTACAGAAGTGCTCAGGGTGGTGGAGAGAGAAAATTTGCAGGAAAATGCCTCGAAGGTGGGAGCTTTGTTACTTGACGAATTGCATGGCTTGCAAAAATCTTTCCCCCTCATGGGAGATGTGAGGGGACATGGTCTTTTTATCGGAATTGAGCTGATTAATAATCCGGAGAAGAAGACTCCCGCAAAAAATCAGGCTCATTACCTTGTTAATAGAATGCGAGCCAAAGGAATCCTCTTAAGTACAGATGGTCCGGACCATAATGTCATCAAGATAAAACCGCCGTTGGTGTTTGACCAAGATGATGCTGATATGTTTTTGCATTATTTGGAGGAAACGCTGAGGGAGGATAATTTGCGTATTGAGTGATAGTTGTATGTCACGTGCTTTCACTGGCGCACTGTTTGAAGGTGGGTGTCCGTCTAACGGTAAAATTGGGCTAAAGCCCTTGGTGCTATTGGTTCCTACCTGCCGCTGAAGCTCCAGGTAATTGAGATGGCACCACTAATGTTCGCCATCTATAACCGTAATCGCCAATTCCTATAGCAAATGGGCTAGAGCCCATTTTTAAACGCTTTCAACCGGGATTATGCGTTGGGATTACGTAATAGGAATTCTAATGAATATTCCCGGTTCTAACGATATTGCATAAAGGGGTACTGCCACATCCCTTCCAGTCTTGCGAAGGGAAACGGCGAATCAAATTCGCCGATACGACAAACAACTCTCTTAACGCTGTTTGAAGTTTGCAACTTCCATATTCGATCTAATTTGTGGAGGCTTTACATCCGCCGCTTTTTTATAAGGGAAAATCTTCAATCAGGCTTTGTCCAAAATGCAGAGCCAGCCCGGGTCGGAGTAAAAGGGTATAAATTATACCGAACAGGGCACCATAAAAGTGCGCTTCGTGGTCGATACGATCGTTGGTGTTCTTGCTGGCGTAGGAAGAATACCACAAATACAGCACACCAGCAACAATGCCGGGAATGGGAATGATGGCATATAAATAGAGTGGTTCCCACGGGTATAACAGAATGAAAATAAATACGATACCGGATACTCCCCCCGATGCACCGACAGCCATATAATTGGGGTTTCCCTGTTTTTTAAACATGGATGGCATAGAGGCACTAATAATGGTCAACAAATAGATCGCAACGAAGAATACCGTTCCCCACATTTTACCGAACATAAATTGAAATTCGCGTTCGATTAATTCTCCAAAACTATAGAACACAAACATGTTAATCAGGAGGTGTAGCCAGCCACCATGTACAAAGCCTGAAGTGATAAGCCTGTAGTATTCCTTAGCTTGCATTTCTCTCATGGGCCAGTGAGCGAGTTTGTAAAACATGTCCTGACGGTTAAAGGCATTGTATGAGATCAATCCGGTAATTAAAATGAGTACGACAGTAGCTGACATAAATTGCGGTTAATTATGATGGTAGGGGCTCCCATGTATAATGGTAAATGCCCGGTAAATTTGTTCGAGGAAAAATAATCTCACCATATCGTGAGTGAAGGTCATTTTGGATAGTGATAGCAATAAATTTCCACGGCTGTAAAGTGATTGGTCAAATCCATGTGGACCACCGATAATAAAAACCAATTTTTTAGAAATATCTATGGATCTTTTTTCAATCATTCTGGCAAACCCC
>JAUILF010000108.1 GCA_030433135.1 Bacteroidia bacterium
CCACCAGCCAGTCGGCCGTATCCTCGGTCTTCTTTCGTGACAGGCAGTAGACGATGCCCGAGGCGTCCCGGTAGTCGGTGAGAAACCGGGCGAGCTGAGACCTCGGGTTGTCCTTCAGCATGATGCCGTTGTCGAGGCCCAGCCGGTGGCTGCGCCCGCCGCCGCAGGTGACCGCGTATTTCTCCAGCATCCTGAGGCCTTCCTCTTCAAAGACCCCGTTTTGCAGATCCACAGAGTCCATAAAACTGCTGCTCATTTCCATGAAGCGTTCCATTTCACCGACTTTATTGGCCAGGTCATCAGCAATGTTTTCCAGAGCGGCGTCAAACATTTCCCGTTTACTTCCATCACCGGAAATAATGTCCATGGCATTTTTCATGGCACTGTGCGATGCACGTATGGCCTTCCTTTCCTGTTCCTTGAGCTTGACCTGATCCTTGGTGTCCTCCAGCAGGATCTCCGAGTTCTGGTACATTTTGTTGAGGACCCGATACAGAACAGTCATTTTGTTATGAAGGGTCTTGTACTTTTCGTTACTCTCTGTAAGTCGGGCAGCTTTCCGTGAGGAGAGGAGCATATGTTTGTCGTTGCCCTGTTCCTTTGCTTTTTTGGCGATGAGCATACTGTTATGGATTTCCTTGTCATTTTCCTCCATAATGGTGCTAAGCTTGCGCATTTGCCCTCTCAGTCCACCTATCTGCTTGCTCATCTTGGCCAGGCTATCCTCCAGATCCTCGACATAATTTTTAAGGATACCTATGGGGTCGATAGTGACAAATATCCCGGTGACCCATCGCATGACACTTTTGTACATATACCAGACCAGGTTGCGCATTTTGGGGTCAAGTACCATATACACGATGGCACCCAGGACCAATAACATCCCTGCCAGATAGAGTACGTTTGATGCCAGTGCTATCAACGTTGGCAATGCCTGAACCAGCAAATACCCACCACCCAATACCAGGGCCAGCAGGAAAATACCTCCGGTAATTCCTTCCGGTCTCTTCCAAAATGATTTCGGCTTGCTCTTGGGTACAGAATTAAAATCAGTCATGCTTTAATGTCTTATTTGTGTTACAGGGTCTCTTTGAGTTTTTCAATGTCACGTTCTATTTGGGACAAAAGACCCCGCACGGTTGTCTCAAATTTATCACGAGTGTCTTCAATCTTCTGCTCAGCTGAAGCAATTTCACTATCCGCCTTGTCCAAACGCTCCTGATACTTCATGATCTCGGTTTCCAGTTCCTTGATCTTGGCTTTATAGGTATCTATCCGTTTGGTGAGCGTTTCTTTCTCCTCCTTTTTGCCATGAACCCGCTGTGCCATTTGCTTCTGAAGAGCACTGTCAAACTGCCCCTTTTCCTTCATTAGTACATCGCGATAATGTTCAGCTGACGATATGAGTTTGGATTTGGTAAGACCCACGGTACTACCTGTGGTAAAGGCAGACTTAATAGCCGTGGTCTCATCCATATGCATTTTCTTCAATCCGTTCAATGACTGCTTGAATTCGAGGTAGTCAAATCCGGGAAGATTGTTCTCATTAATAGCTTTCAGAAGGAAACTCACTGACTTTTTGTCAAGTTCAGATGTATTTTCAAATATGTTTAATGCTCTTTCGCTCATGCAATCCTGATATAGTAGATCAACTTCTTAAGTAAATGAAGGGTTTCTGACCCTTATGGTTAACTCCGGATACCAAGACCCGGATTAACAAATATAGCAATTTCAAACGCCGGTGCGTCCATTTTATGTGTGGGAATAGCAGGCAGTTCGACTAAATAAGGTTTACCATCCACCACTGACATATTAAGATTTTTATTATATCTTGGAGTTTCCAAATTATCGATTTTTATAATATGTCAAATACACATAGTCAAACAGTTCTAAAACATTCCAGAATGGATTGCCCTCACTGCGGTGAAGGCATAGATGTAGAAGAGGTCTTAGGTAAGCAGGCAGAAATGCGTCTGAGGGCTGAGTATAATAGCAAATTCAAGAGCCTGAAGCAAAAGATGGATGAAGAGAAGAAGGAGTTGGAGAGGGAAAGAATGGAGGTCAAACAACTCTCAGCTAAAACCTGGGAGATTATCCAGGAGGAGTTGAAAAAGGAGAGAATAAGGCTTGCCCGGGAGCTTAGGGAGGAACACGATAGCAAGTCCAAAGTGGAAATTGATGCCCTCGAAAAGGCCTTAAGGAAAGAACGCACGGAAAATCTGGCCCTGAAGAAAAAGGAGGTGGACATTCTCAACCGTGAAAAAGAACTGGCCAACCAGCAGGAAACACTCAGGTTAAAACTTGAAAAGGAGATGCTGCTGCGACAACAGGAAAATGAGAAGGAATTCCGGTCACAATTTGAATCAAGACAAGTGATGATGCGGCAGGAATACGAAAAGAAACTGCAGGATCAGAAGAAGCTTATTGATGAAATGACCCGAAAAATGGGACAGGGTTCCATGCAGATGCAAGGAGAAGTTCAGGAATTGGTCATTGAGCAGTTCCTGGAAGATGTGTTTCCCCTGGATGATATTGAACCTATCAAGACTGGTGCCAGGGGAGCTGATTGTATGCAGATTGTCAGGAATAGAATGGCTGAATCCTGTGGGTCGATCTACTATGAGAGCAAACGCACCAAGACATTTCAGTCTGGATGGATCGAAAAGTTCCGTGCAGACATGCGGGCAAACAAGGCCGACATCGGCATATTGGTGACCCAGGCCATGCCCTCGGACATGGAAAGGATGGGCCATAAGGACGGTGTCTGGATTTGTAGTTTCAATGAATTGAAGACATTGGCACCTATTTTACGCAATGGACTACTACAAATTCACAAGGTTAAAAGGCAACATGACCAAATAGGGGACAAGGCCAATGTTTTGTACAAGTATTTGATTAGCAATGAATTCAGAATGCAGGTTGAAGGAATAGTTGAGGGATTTACCACCTTACAGGATGAACTCAACCGGGAAAAACGTGCCATGGAATCCATCTGGAAAAGACGGGAAAAACAAATTGAAAAAGTCATCCTCAACACCAATCACCTGTATAGTTCGGTAAGGGGGCTGGCCGGTGGTGATGTGCAATCCATTGACACGCTGGAACTGACAGATGGTGAGTAAAAAATCACGAGTATGAGACTATACCGATTCTCATGGATCCTCACGATTTTCTTTTTTATAGGAACAGAGGAAGCTCTTACCCAAGAAGCAGTCGATCAGGACAGGATTGAAAAATGTGCCGAACTGGTGGATTCACTGATGCAAATACACAGAATTCCGGGGTTAGCTGTTACCGTATCTGTAGGTGATCGAATCATCTGGTCGGAAGGATTCGGATATGCGAACCTGGAAGCGAGGTCCCCGGTATATCCATCGGTGACCATGTTCAGAATAGGTAGTATCTCCAAAACACTGACTTCGGTAGCCCTGGCCAGATTGTATGAGCAAGGTAAAATATCGCTGGATTCGACTGTCCAGACTTACGTACCTTCCTTTCCGGAAAAGAAGTATCCGATCACCGTTGAGCAGGTAGCGGGACATATTGCCGGTATCAGGCATTACCGGGGTCTTGAATTCCTCAATAAGAGACGGTACCAGTCGGTAAGATCAGGGCTTAATATCTTCAAGAATGATTCACTATTATTCGAACCCGGATCTCAATATACCTACTCCAGTTATGGTTGGAATTTGATCAGTGCGGTCATTGAAAATGCTAGTGGCGTAGAATTTCTGGACTACATGGCCGACACCATTTTTCGTCCCCTCGGGATGCGAAAGACATTGCCGGATTATCATGAAGATATTTTAGTCGGTCGAACCGGATTCTATATGAAAGCTAATAATTCCTGGATCAATGCACCTTTCGTAGACAACAGCTATAAATGGGCAGGAGGCGGTTTTCTATCCACAGCGCATGATCTCATCCGGTTTGGACAGGCGCAGCTCAGGAACGCATGTATGACGGAAAGGACCTTTGAAAAGTGGACTACATCGTTGCAGACCAATGACGGTGAACTAACTGACTATGGTATCGGATGGCGATTGGGTGAAGATAGTCTGGGCAGAGATTGGGTAGGACATTCAGGAGGGTCAGCGGGTGGCACCTCACGAATGATGATTTATCCTGACTCCGGACTGGTCGTTGTCATTCTGACCAACATCAGCCAGGCTCCATTGAAGGAGATGGCTGATGGAATAGCAGTTTCGTTTCCCTGATTATTTCTTTTTGGCGGATTTGGATGACTTACTTTTGGATGCATCCTTTTCAACCTGGCTTTTCTTTCGACTTTTTTGAGGACGTGTTTTACCATAGGAACCTCTCCAAATCTTTCCCTTTCGCGTTTTTCTGTCTCCTTTACCCATAATTTCCTCTTCTTACTTATTTATGGGGTTAACGATACGAGGTTTTGGAAAGTTCAAAGTTGTGACTCCTAATTATACAGATGCATCGCTACGCGAAAAGTGTTGGCATGAGCTTCGATGACATCCCTTAACCGGGGAGAATATCCTCCTCCCATGGCTACCACAACCGGTATCTGCATCCTCTCACAAAGCGACAGAACCAGTTCATCACGATACCGCGCACCCTGCTTAGAGACTCTTATCCGGCCGAGATGATCGGAATCCAGAATGTCTGCTCCTGCGAGGTAGAAGATGATGTCAGGCTTGACTTCTTCGACTAAAGTGGGATACACCTGACCCAGAATTTTCAAGTACATATTATCACTGGTATGATCGGCCAGTCCGATATCCAGGTCAGATTTTTCCTTTCGTAGGGGGTAGTTTCGTTCACCATGCATACTGAATGTGAACACTTCGGCCCGATCATAGAAGATTCTTGCCGTACCATTTCCCTGATGCACATCCAGATCAACGATCAAGATCTGCTTTACTTCCCTTTCTGCCAGAAGGACATTGGCTGCAATGGCAAAGTCGTTAAAAATGCAAAATCCCTCTCCATGACCTGCATAAGCGTGGTGTGTACCACCAGCAATATTGAGGGCTATACCTTCTTCCAGGGCAAATCGGGCGGCCTCAAGCGTGCCCATAGCAATATAATGCCCCCGCTCAATTAACTCCTGTCTCATGGGAAAACCAATGCGACGAATTTCTTTTGCACTGAGTTGACCATCGATGAGTTTTCGATAGTACTCATCGTCATGAGTGAGACGAATTTGCTCTCCCGACATCCTTTTCGGTTCAAAAAACTGATCGGGAGTTATGGTACCTTCGAAGAGTAGCTGTTGGGGTAATAACTCGTATTTTTCCATGGGAAACCGATGCCCGGAAGGAAGTGAATACTTATAAATGGGAGAATAGGCTATCCTGACCAAGAGATTGCAATATTGCTCTAATGATGGTGTACTGCCAAGATAAGGAGAAAGTATTAGACTGATCTAAATGGCTTCATTCAGAAGCTCTACCAGATCGTCATATTTTAGGTTGCACTTGATGCCCAGCAAGACAAACTGGTCCGCTTCATCAACGAATATCAACACATTGCGAATTCGATAATTATCCATACGTGCGTATATGTTCTGAATATTGCCATCTTCCCGGATTTGCAGTATTTTCTCGTACCCTTCACTGAATATATCATCCATAAAGGCTGTCATATCATCCGGATGAAATAACCTCCGGTCAGGAGCGGTCATGATTCTAACTTTACGGGTCTTCTTTATGATCATTTTTGCTGTCGGTTCCTCAATAAACCAACTGACCATATTGAGCACAACACCTCCCACTGATACTGTTTCTACTTCAGGTGCATGGCGATAGGCATCTACAATGGCGCTTACCGCCGGGCTTTGTCCCTGCATTGTGAGACTACCCAGGATCAAGGACATGGCTATAAAATAATTCTTCATTAACATGTCGTGCCGATTTTAGTTTTTGTCACCAACCTTCTCGAGGTGTTCTGCTCCCGGGATATCAAGAGTACTTCCCAGTTTGCCTATAGATTTCAAGTCAATATTGCCACTAATGTCCAACAGGACAAAGGAGTCGCTTCCACCAACCAGCAAGACCAATTGGTTGATAATATTACTGCTACTCCCTTCCCGGATCAAAAAATTGACGTTTTCATCTCCATCTCTCACAGTGAGAAGTTCTTCATAGTCAGACCGGGTGATCTGTGAAATGGCTTCACGGTATAATTGTCTGCCATCCTGCTCATCCCTGGCCAATATTCGCAAACTGTTGATGCTGCTAATAACTTCCTTTACTTCCTCGCTCTCCTCATCAAGATCGAGTTCGGAAAACATTTGAAATAGCTTAGGGCTGATGGTGACCAGTGTGAACGAAGGGTCATCACGGTAAGTGTTAAAAAAGTCTTCCAGGGAGTTGGTTTGACTCCAAATTAGTGTTAGCGATCCCAGGAACATCGCCCAGGTTAAAATTATCTTTTTCATCTTGACTGCATTTATATTGTTAACGATTCCATAGTTTAATTCAAAATATTGTCCAGTGGCTCTATTTTTTCTAATGATTCATTCGCCTGATTGACCCCTTTATTCATTTTGGTTGAAAGGAACAAAAGAGCATCCTTTACCTCCTGATAAGCCAATTCAGGATCATCGTACGTATCTTCCATGGCATATCCCGTATCGAGATGACTCTGTTGTTGTTTGAGTATGAACAGAAATCCCATCAGGATCAGACAAACAGCGGCTACCCGGGTAATCCATGATAAACTGATTATGCTGGTTTTTCCCGGTTTGGGTGGCATGATTTCACCAGGCATTTGCATTTGCCCACTCTCTTTGAAATAAGAGAATAAGGGTTGATACAATTGCAGATCTTCATCCACTACATCCGAGCTGAAAAAATCCCGGAGTGCTGCTTCCTCTTCCAGGGAAGTCTCTCCTTCCCAGTATTTCTCTAAAATCCCCCGTATTCTATCTTCTTCCATATTCAATGGTTTTTGAAATCTTTTCTTTTAAAAACAACCTGGCCCGATGTAGCCCGATTTTAACCTGGCTCAGACTCAGATCAAGCATTTCAGCAATTTCTTTATAAGTATAACCTTCTATCTCCCGAAGTTGAACAATGCTCTTCTGCTGTTCAGGCAACTGATCAATCAATTGCTGGATATGATTCATCATATCATTGCTCGTGGCACGTTCTGCGGGTGTGGCGCCATCGGCCACCGCATCATAGCCCTCCGGTAGGGATCCTACTTTTCTCCGTTTTCCACGAGTCCGGTCAATGGACAGATTCCGGGTCATGGTCATGCACATGGCTTCGATGTTATCCCACTTTTCCCATTCATTGCGTTTTCCCCATACCTTGACCATGATATCCTGCACAACATCTTCTGCTTCTTCCGCATTGCGTACGATACTCATGGAAAACCTGTACAGTTTATCCTTTAGTGGTAAAATGATCTGGTTGAAGGTTTGTAAACTCATTTCAAACGGAAGACGTTAATACTTCTGAGAATGTTACATTCGTTACAAGTTTTTCTTAGAACACGCAGTCAATTATGCGTAATCCTTTAAATTTCATCAGGATAAAGAGCATCGACCGACTTCTGTTTATGGAGTTTATCCCTCCGTTTGTGATGGCTTTTGCCATTGCCATGTTTGTTCTGATGATGCAATTCTTGTGGCTGTACATTGATGATATCGCCGGTAAGGGAATTGGCATTTTTGTCCTTGCAGAGATGATTTATTACATGGGTGTGTCACTAATTCCCATGGCTCTGCCAATAGCCATCCTCTTGGCTAGTGTAATGGTATACGGAAATCTGGCTGAGAAGTATGAATTGGCCAGTCTGAAAACAGCAGGAATTCCCCTAATGCGGGTGATGAGATCAAGTATGATCTTTGGTGCTCTGGTAGCCATATCCTCCTTTTTGTGTTCAAATTACGTGATACCGTATGCCAATCTGAAGTTCCGATCCCGATTATACGACATCAAAAAACAAAAACCGGCATTAAACCTTGAAAGTGGTGTGTTCAATGATGATTTTCAGGGTTACTCCATCAGAATAGGAGGTAAAAAGGAAGACAACCGGACCATCGAGGATGTGATGATGGACGATGACAACCGAAATCAGCGGAACCAGTTTAACATCATCAGAGCTAAGACCGGTGAAATGTATGTTACCGAAGACAACAAGTTGTTTGTAATGCATTTAATGGACGTCCACCAGTACCAGAAAGCCGAACCCTCCAGCGTGAAAACCAACTTTCCCTTTATTCGTACTTCCTTCAGCGAGTGGACAAAGGCTTTTGATCTCAGTGAGTTTGATCTGCGAAGAACCGATGAAAACCTGTTTAAGTCTTACCACGCCATGCTAAGTACCCGTCAACTGGCAGAGGCTATCGATAGTATTGATATAAAGTCTGCATCGGATAAGATGGAGCTGCTGTATGATCTGGAGTTGAAAACAGATTACCTGTACTACGATGAAAACCTGAAACGAGATAACGATAGCCTGTTGAGTGCCCGACATCTTTTAGCAGAGGAGGAAGGGAGTCAATCTGAAGATCAAGATACTGCCGTTGAAGTGTTGACCTCAAATGATGCAGAAACACCGGTGACTCCACCTAATCAAACTATTCCAGGCAAAGTGAAGATTCAGGAGGGGCCGGTAGTCAGATCCTATAAGGTGGACCAACCACACATTGTTGCTATGGATACGGTCGAAAGTATTCTGATGACTTTCGAGATGGATAAGCGAGTTTCTTATCTGGAAAGCCTGAGAACGCTGACCCGAAGTGCCAAAAATGCCTTGTACGAATGGACAAACAAGCAGAAAACCATGGGGGAGAGGCGCATGAAATATGAATACCAATTGCACTCAAAGTATGGATATGCTGTGGTCTGCTTTATCTTTCTGTTTATTGGAGCACCCATGGGGGCCATAGTCAGGAAAGGTGGACTCGGATACCCGCTTCTGGTGGCCATTAGTTTCTTCATGCTGTTCGTGATTCTGACCAAGGTGTTTGACAAATTGATGAAGGGCTCCGATTTCAATCCGGCCCTGGCAGCCTGGCTACCCTGTCTGATTCTGTTTCCCATCGGACTTTTTCTGACCGTCAAGGCCATGAATGATTCCAGGTTGATCAATCTTGATCCGATCTATGGATTTATCGGAAAGGTGGCTTCCCGATTTGAGAAACAGGGATTCAGAACAAACTCATCCCAAGAGTAGTTGCAGTGAAAATCTAATCTTCCTCTTTGCGGGTTTGTGCTTCAAGTTTCTCTGTTATGTTTTTGAGCCTAAACTGACAAAGGGCAACGAGTTGGTTGGCCTTTTCAATGGTTTCTTCCAGGTGGTCTATATCCACTTTACCTTCTTCGACATCTGAAACAATTTCCCTTAGCTGTTTCAGCGCTTCCTCATAGGTCAATTCTTCAAATAAGCCGGGTTCAGTCATAGAGAATATCTTTGATTTCGCTGGTAAAACTACCTTCAAATAACCGGGTTTCCACACTAGATCCTTTCTTGAGCTCATCGGTATTCTTCAGGATCTTTCCCTGGTAAGTGGTCAATGAATAACCTCTTTTTAGCACGGTCAATGGATTTAAAAGTACTAACTTCTGATGCAGGTTGTCCAATTCACCATTTCGTTTTTGGAGATATTGAGATAGCTTATGTTGCAATTTGTTTATCTGCTGTTGCAGGACATACTGGCTCTGATCCAGGAAGTGCCTTGAAGCGTGATGCAGTTCTCCCTTTAAGGCAAGAACTTGATTGGACTGGTTGGCCAGGTTAGTGAAGCAGGCATTTACCAGTCTTTCCCGCAATACATCCATTTCCGATACAAACTCCATATTTCGATCGAGAATAAAGGCCGCTACCGCTGTCGGAGTTTTCAGGGCTTTAAAGCTGACAGAGTCAACTACGGAAAAATCGGTTTCATGTCCGATACCAGTAAGTATAGGCAGGGATGCCATGGCAACAGCTCGTGAAATTTCCAGATGATCAAAAGCACTCAGGTCCAATTTCGAACCTCCGCCCCGGATAATAATTGCACAGTCAAAGAATGGGGATTGGTTTTCAACAGATTTGAGACTATCAAGCAATTCCGGTAGGACGTTGGCACCTTGCATGGCAGTTGGAAAAAGCCTCAGGTCAAAGTTATAGCCAAAAGGATTATTCTCCAGATGTTGGATGAAATCCTGAAATCCGGATGCTGTTGGTGAGCTTATGATAGCAATCCTCTGAATAACGGGTGGCAGGTACTTTTCGGCATTAAGACCAATAAGACCTTCTTTCTGGATTTGCTTGAGAGTCCTCTGCTTCAGTAATTCCAGTTTTCCCAGGGTATAAGCAGGGTCAATGTTTTGTACCGTCAGCTTAAGCCCATAGACCGAGTGATATGTGACAGCAACCAATAGAGATACTTCAGTTCCGGGATTCAGATAGTCTTCCAGATTACCTGGAAAATCCTTCTTGATTTTGTTTTTGGTTCCAGACCAAAGCACCGCCGGCACCTGTGCAGATACCTGATCAGATTCACCAGCTTTCTCAACGAGTTCCAGATATGTGTGCCCACGGCTATGGTTAACCTGTAAGATCTCAGCTTTAACCCAGAGGGGTTCCTGAAAATTGAGGGCGAGGACCCGGTGTATATACTCCGTTAACTCTTTAAGTGTGTAGGATTTCAAGGGCAACAGGTATTAACTGTCACTCAATACCTCCTTTACCAGATCAGCAGCTTCCTGAAGTTCAATGGCAGATTTGACTTGCAGTCCTGATTCGTCAATGATTTTCTTGGCGATATCCGCATTTGTGCCCTGTAAGCGCACAATGATGGGCACCTGAATATCCCCTATGTTTTTATAGGCTTGTACTACACCATTAGCAACGCGGTCACAACGTACAATCCCACCGAAAATATTTATCAGAATGGCCTTGACACTTGGATCCTTCAGGATAATGCGAAAAGCCTTCTCAACCCGGTCAGCGTCTGCCGTTCCACCCACATCCAAAAAGTTGGCGGGGTCACCACCAGACAGCTTAATAATGTCCATAGTAGCCATTGCCAGACCTGCCCCGTTCACCATGCAACCGACATTTCCATCCAGGTTTACATAGCTCAGCCCAAAACTTTTGGCTTCCACTTCTGTAGGGTCTTCTTCGGTTATATCACGCATTTCCTCCAGGTCCGCATGACGGTAAAGTGCATTGTCATCAATCGTAACCTTGCAATCTACCGCTAAAATGCGATCATCTCCGGTACGCAAACAAGGATTGATTTCAAAGAGGGACGCGTCTGATCCCAGAAAAGCTTTATATAACGATGAGATAAAACGATTCATCTCCTTAAATGCCTTGCCACTTAGCCCCAGGTTAAAAGCAATCTTTCGGGATTGGAAGGGAAGGAGTCCCAGTTGTGGATCTATATACTCCTTATGAACAAGATGAGGTGTTTGTTCGGCCACCGCCTCTATATCCATTCCCCCTTCAGTAGAGTATATGATCACATTTCTTTTCGCTTCCCGATCGGTAAGTATGGAAACATAGAACTCTTTACATGCATCAAAATCAGGTGCATATACATCCTCTGCTACCAATACTTTACTCACCAGCTTACCTTCGCCATCCAATCCTCCCGGAGTTTGTGGTGTCTTCAGCATCATACCCAGAATATTGCCGGCATGCTCTTTCAACTCAGCCTCATTCTTGGCAAGTTTGACTCCACCTCCTTTTCCACGACCACCAGCATGAATCTGTGCTTTGACTACTGCAAACTCGGTACCTGTATCTTCTTTCAATTGTTCAAATGCTCTTTCCGCTTTGTCTAGTGTGCTGGCTACTATACCTTCTTGTATAGCAACTCCATAGCTCTTTAGCAATTCCTTACCCTGGTATTCGTGTATATTCATTTGCCTGTTTAAATTTTGCCGTAAATGTAGCGTATAAAGTCTAATTAACAGAATGGTGGAATGGCAAATGCAAAGAATTTATCATGCATTTGTAAACATGTCTGAGTACAATTGTGTGACAGGAGGATTAATGACTACTGAATGGCTATTCTACGTACGATCTGGCCCTGTGGAGTAGAAATTCGCATAAAGTACATACCACTGGTGAGGTGCCCTACTTGTAAATCCTGCATCTGGTTTCCTGGATTGCGAAATCTCTGATCCAAGACCATATTTCCTGCTGCAGAAAATATCTGTACCTGCGTTTCCAGGATGTCATTAAACTGAAAATCTACGTGCACCACCGGATTATCTCTGTTAACCAGCGTAGGATAGATATCGATATGGTTGTCTTCCGATATTTCTTCAACATCGGTCACATCATAGGTGACAAAGGCTCCTCCCTCCGTGAAGTCTGCACAAACATCATTTTGATTATAAGGCTTAACCCTCCAGTACCAAGTCTTATCAACGGGCAACTCGTCTATGACTACCGAGTTTCCTTCTACTATATATTCGTAATCAATAGTTGCGAAGAAAAAGCGACTGAGATTCACAATATAATGAGTGGCATTGGTCTGATGCTCCCACTCCAATCTGACTTTCTTATGACCAACTTTTTCATCCTCTTCCGGATAGACGAGGTTCATGGGTTCCTTGGAAACAGGTTGATATTGGGGGAACTCGGAAACATAAAAGCTCTTTGCAAATTCGACATACGCATGCATGGCATCCACCTGCATCTTGCTAAATTCTGACTGACAGGCATCTACTGAATACGACATGAAGTTCTTGCCATTGGAGCGAAAATCTTCCCCATTTGGATCGACTTGTACCTTTACACTAAGAAATTCACCATTGCAATTCCAGCCATCACTGAGGTAGTCCGGTGATGTGTCACAGAATCGATCACCGGCTTTAGAGCAGTTTTCTCCGGATACTTTTTCAACAAATACAGTATCTCGACCACTAATACTCAAAAATTCCGGTGTAGCATTGGTGGCATCAAAATCTTTGCCTTCCCAACCGGCGAAAGTGTGTGGAAGTGATAACCAGTGACCCACTTCGTGCGTCAAGGTGTGCCCACTTCCTCCCATGCAGCTCTTAATGACAACTACGCCATCTGCACTTGGATGATAATATCCGCATGCACCACTTGGGGCCGATTCAGTAATAAACGCATTGATGCTTAATGGCTTCTTGAAAGATTGCATCATCCGTCGACCATCGTTGAAGTTGTCATGCTCGTAATAGTTTGATCTATTGATTTGGTTGATCTCTTCCTTGAGGTAGAACTGGATATTATAAGGTTCAAAATCACTGTTAAGCCGGCACAATGATTCCATAATCTTGATGGTAGAGTAGTGCCCTTCACCCTGATCGGTTCCGACTGTATGAAAAGTGATGGGCAGATATACGGGGCCATTTAGGTTTCTGGCCTTTGGACGATTTGGATTATCCAGGTAGTTTGCCAACCACACCGGGTATTCAGAAGATGTAGCACATGGTGTATGGGCATCAGTGTCTTCCTGGGCGGTAACCGGGATTAATAGAGTCGCCCAAATGGACAGAAAGGCTATGAGTGTAAACTTTTTCACTTTCAAAGTGGATATACTCACAAAATTAATGAATTCATTGTATAGAAAGTGCATACACACAGGGTGTCATAGTTACTTTACCTGGATATTCAACGTGAACATCGATAAAATTGTTTCTGGGGAAGCCGTTAGACAAAGCTTAAATTTTTTAAAGTCAACTTTCATTTAGCTAGCAAACATATTAAAAAAAATACACATCTGTACTACCGTAGTACAGGAAATAAACATGGTGCTGGCATTAAATTTCAATACTGCCATTTATCAACTGCAAATGTTTTCCCTACTTAATATTGGTAACTAGAGGACAAGGACAATCAACAGGAATGTGCTACTTTTACCATCGTATTAAAACAAACCTTAATCAATGAGTAAAGTAACTGTAGTGGGAGCCGGGAATGTTGGCGCCACTGTTGCCAATGTCTTGGCACATAAAGATGTAGTGAAGGACGTGGTCCTTCTTGATATTGTAGGTGATCTTGCCAGAGGAAAAGCCCTGGATAGCTGGCAACAGGCTCCAATCGACTATTATAGTACAAGGTTGACAGGCACTGATGATTATTCGGATACCGCTGATTCTGATGTTGTGGTGATTACAGCTGGTATTCCCAGAAAGCCGGGAATGAGCCGCGATGACCTGATCAGCACCAACGCCAAAATTGTCACATCGGTAATGGATTCTATTTTGAAGCATTCTGACAACCCGATAGTGATCATAGTTTCAAATCCACTTGATGTGATGACCTATGCTGCCCACAAGACTAGTGGATTGAGTGATAAGAGAGTTTTTGGAATGGCTGGGATCCTGGATACTGCCAGATACAGGGCATTCCTTGCCACTGCACTCAATGTTTCTCCCAAAGATATTCAGGCAGTTTTGATGGGTGGTCATGGAGACACCATGGTACCACTTCCACGATATACGACAGTGGCTGGAATTCCAGTGACGGAAATGATCGAAGATGATGTCCTGGATAGCATTGTAGAACGTACCAAGAAAGGTGGAGGAGAATTGGTTAAACTCATGGGTACCTCAGCATGGTATGCTCCCGGAGCAGCCGCTGCCCAGATGGTTGAAAGTATTCTTCGGGATGAACAAAGAATTTTTCCATGTTGTGTTCAGCTCAACGGTGAGTACGGAATGAAGGACGTTTATCTGGGGGTGCCGGTCAAATTGGGTCTAAACGGAGTGGAGAAGGTGATAGAACTGGATCTTAATGAGTCAGAGATGAATCTCCTCAAGACATCGGAAGGCCATGTAAGACAGGTAATGGATGTCTTTGATAAGATGTAGTCTTCGCACTCTACTGGTCTGATGAGGTTGTCTTAACTACTTGTAATTGGTGCTCCCGGTGCAAGGAGCATAAACTTTTTTCATTCTTAAGAGTTTCTCATGTTATGACCAGGAAGCTTTCTCAGAATACCCTCGAATTGATTCATACCAATGAGGGACGAAATTTATGGACAGTTTCGCATGAAAAACCTGTCCTGATGGTTTTTTTGCGTCATTTCGGTTGTGTATTCTGTCGTGCAGCCATGAATGATATAGGCACCAGGCGTGAAAGAATCGAAGGGGATGGTTACCACATTGTTTTGGTTCACATGGCTGATAATGCGCTCGCTGAGAAATATTTTCGGAAGTTCAACCTGGAAGGTTGTAGTCATATTTCCGATCCTCATTGCGAAATCTATGCCATGTTTGGTTTGGTGAAAGGTTCGCTTTCCCAGTTATTTGGCTTGAAGACTATGGTCAGAGGATTTGCAGAGGGCTTTTCGATGAGACAGTTTGGAGGGGCACCCTTTGGAGATGCCTTTCAGATGCCGGGAATTTTTGTCATTCATAAAGGTCAGGTGGAAGGCACCTTTATCTACGAAACCATATCGGATCGGCCAGACTACAATCAACTCCTGGCATGTTGTACCTCCAATAACTAATGATAAGAAATGATAGGATGGCGATTTAGAGACTTTGAACCGGCTCAAGAGGGTAAGTCTACTTTTGAACGCTTGCTTTCCATATTTAAGGATTTACTGGTCTATACTTCTGGTGATATTGCCGAGGCATTATCCTGGCTCACCGAGCTCGACCGGGAGTATCAGTTGACCACCAGTGAGTATGGAATGGCCGACTTTATCCAGGATCTTATCGATCAGGGATTGATCCAAAACGACGAAGAGAGCGGAAAATTCAGACCAGCCAAGAAGCTGGAGCTGGCGCTGCGAAGGAAAGCCCTGGAGGATGTGTTTGGCTCGGTTCAAAAATCTCAGAAGGGCAACCACAACACTATTAGAAGTGGGCGGGGAGATGAGTTTACCTCCGACTTAAAACCCTATGAGTTTGGAGATGCCCTTGAAAACCTGGCTCTGTCGGAGTCGCTCAAGAATGCTCAGATCAACCATGGCCTTGATGAGTTTCAGCTAACCAACGATGATCTGGAAGTACGGGACACCTACTATCAAAGTCAGATAAGTACGGTACTGATGATAGACATATCGCACTCCATGATCCTGTACGGTGAAGACCGGATCACACCTGCTAAAAAGGTGGCGATGGCACTTTCAGAGTATATCACCACCCGATTTCCCAAAGATACCCTCGACATTTTGGTTTTCGGAGATGATGCCTGGACGGTAGAAATAAAAGACCTCCCATATTTGCAGGTTGGACCATATCACACCAATACGGTAGCAGGCCTGGAGTTGGCTATGAAGATTCTTCGTAAGAGAAGGAATCCTAACAAACAGGTGTTTATGATCACTGACGGTAAACCAACCTGTATAAAAAAAGGCAAGAAATACTACAAGAACAGTTTTGGGCTGGACAAGCAGATAATCAACAGAACCCTGAACCTTGCAGGTAGGTTTCGAAAAATGAGTATCCCTATTACGACCTTTATGATTGCCCGTGACCCATACCTGGTAAGGTTTGTGGATCGATTTACCAAAGCGAACAATGGGAAAGCATTTTACAGCAGCCTGGACGGCCTGGGTGAGTTTATTTTCATGGATTACAAAGATGGTAAGCGCAGGCAACGATAGGTCAACTCACTTTCTCGGTGAAAATTTCTCCAAATTAGATAACTATCTGTCCTTCATCGGATCAATTGGCTTGCAATTTGCGTTATGATGATAAAGCATCATATTTTGCACTATCGTATTCTGATCGTTTTCACATTTCTGTTGGTGACCTTGCACCTGAGGGGACAGTCTTCCATGCCTGAGTGGGAGGATTCATTAAAGTCATTGACCGATAGCCTTATGTTGGCCGAAGACCTGTCAGCCCGAAAATCTGCCTTCGACAAGATGGTGCCTGTTTTGACAGAGGCTCTGCAAACGGAAGGGTCTTTTGATTACCCCTTTGATTCACTTATTCGCATATCCATCCAATATCCTCCGGATTCAAGCTTTCGCATATTTACCGGTCAGCTGTACCAGG
>JAUILF010000521.1 GCA_030433135.1 Bacteroidia bacterium
GGCCGGAAATCTGGACTCAAACCAGAAAAAAAATTACTCATTTTGTTTGTTGTGCCGGAACAGGAGGTACTATATCCGGAACGGGACGATTTTTGAAAGAACAGGATCCGGATATAAAGGTTGTTGCCGTTGATGGTCATGGTTCGGTGCTGAAGAAATTTCATGAAACTGGTCAGTATGACCGCTCTGTGATCAAACCGATCAGGATAGAGGGATTGGGTAAAACCATCATTCCTGCAAATGTTGACTTTTCGGTGATCGATGAGTTCATGCGGGTATCAGACAAAGATGCTGCACTCAAGGTGAGAGAGATCGCCAAGGTAGAAGGTCTCTTTGTCGGGTATTCCAGTGGTGCTGCTCTCCAGGCCGTGTATCAAATGAGGCATGAATTGAAAGAGACCGATGTGGTTGTACTCCTGATGTCTGACCACGGAAGCCGTTACCTTAGTAAGATCTACAATGATTTGTGGATGCAGGAACAGGGATTTTTGCCGGGTGCAGAGGCAGCCCATGATGTTGTAACTGCACAAAGAGGTGTACCAAGCGCAAATAGTGTAAACTATTACCGTGATTACTACAAGCGCTATCGTCGCCTGATTAAGAAACGATACCGGGTTATAAAAGATAGTTTACAGCAAAAAACATAACCAGGTAAATCCACAAGGCATCGAGAAAATGCCAATAGGTGGTCAGTAATTCCAACTTTACCTTCTTTTCAGGGTCACTGAAATACAAGAGAACACTGACAGGTTCTACCATTTTCCTAATGGCGGTCTGGTAGAAGGCAATTAAGAAGGGCAATCCCGCTATGACGTGAAGGAAATGCACTCCGGAGATCAGATACAGGTAGGATGCCCCATTGCTGTGTGCTATACTGACGTTAGAAGTGAATAATTGGTACCATCCGAACCCCTGTCCCAGCAGAAATAGCAAGGTAAGTATGATGACCCAGAGCAACATTTTCTTGTACAGCTTAGTTTCGTCCTGTCGATAGTACTTGTTGGCCCTGTGAAGCAGAACAGATGACGCAAGTAGTACAACCGTGTTAAATACGAATATGACCGGAATTTTGATAGCATCGAATCCATTGTGCCATCTCGAGTATGCATATGCAAAGCTCAGGCTCAGAAATAATACAGTAATTCCTCCGATAATCAGATAGACAAAAAGTTTGTAGGGGTGCACGGCAAAGGATTGCCTCTTATGTGTATTATTGACCATCACTTACTATAAATACGTGACAAAAATAATGGTTCATTCCCTGACAATCGATCACTGAATTTGGTGGATGATTGCTATATCCGTTCCTATTTATAGTTAATTTTGTGGGTATGTCGGAACAAGTGGACATTATTGATAGTATCCGGGACGAGTTAGGTGCCCGGGATGCACGATTGGTGGCTGTGTCAAAGACAAAACCTGTGGAGGAAATCAGGAAGGTCTATGATAAAGGTCAAAGAATCTTTGGAGAGAACCGGGCTCAGGAAATGGCATCCAAATTTGAGCAGTTACCTGAGGATATTGAGTGGCACATGATTGGTCATTTGCAGAGAAAGAAGGTAAAATCAATTTCTTCATTTGTGCATATGATTCATTCCATCGACTCCTTCAGGTTGTTGGAAGAAGTCGAAAAACAGGCTGCCAGGCAAGAGCGGATCATTAAGGTGTTGCTTCAGTTTAAGATAGCCACAGAGGAATCGAAATATGGATTAACCGAGGAGGATATTCCTTCTTTTTTCGATCAGCTAGATCAACTTAATCCCGGACACATTGTCATCTCAGGGGTAATGGGAATGGCCAGTTTCGTCGATGATCACAAACAAATTGCGGATGAATTCTCTCATCTACATTCAATCTTCGTGAAATTGAAACGACAATACTTTAGAGATAATGCCTCGTTCAAAGAGTTGTCAATGGGCATGTCTGGCGACTATAAGATTGCCCTTAAATATGGTAGCACTCTGGTCAGAATAGGGTCGTTGATTTTTGGCCCTAGAAACACGTAGTTGGATCCAGCTCCATACTCAGAATTTTAGTACCGTAGATAGTTTAATCCGGTTGCTTTGTGAGGTCTCAATGTAATACACACCTCCCGGAAATTCATTCACGTTGACGGTCGTCATCAGATCATTGCTTTTACCAGACCACCATACCCTGCCGGACGGATCCAATATCCTGATCTTGTATAAACCAGTGTAGGTTGTCTCGATCGTCAAATGTTCTGAAGCCGGATTCGGATATACATTGACGTGGATATCTGAATCATTGTATTCGTTGACGGGAACCATTTGGTCTTCCCGAAAGGAAGTTCGGAACAGTGAAATTCCACCTCTGCTATTTCCAACCATGGCTTCAAAGAATCCGTCACCATCAAGATCTCGTAGGGCAAGTTTGGACCTTCCTCCTTCTCTGATATCCAGTCTGCTGGTTGTTAGAGGTACAAGTTCAGTACCCTTTTGATACTGTCCGTCAAGATAATAGGTGAGAAAGTTTCCATGGGCAGTACCCACGATCAACAACAGGGAATCGTTTGACTGAACTACAGCCGGACTTGCCAGACCGAAAACTGCCAGGTTTTGACGGGCATCAATACCACCAAAATTCTCGTCATTTCCACCCACCTCGGGATCGGGATCAAAGACCGGCTGACTAGCGGAACCGAGATTGACCATATAATTTATATTTCCACGTTCTTCTCCTACGAGCAGATCCTGTAATCCGTCACCATTAACATCAGCCAATACCGGAGCACTGCTGAAGCCTACATCTATATCGAACCAGGGATAGATCATTTCGCCAGGTTCAAAGGGGCCACCTGCAATGGAAAGGTTTTCCACAAAAAGTAGCTTTCCGCGTTTGTTTCCAATGATGAGATCCTCATCTCCATCATTATCAAGGTCAGCGCAGGTAGGATATAACATGTCTGCCTCCTCCACGAAGGAAGGTATATCTAACCAGTTCGTGTCGGCCAGTTCGAAAGATGGCATCGTTTGCGTGCCTTCATTCAGATAGAGAAATAGCTGTGATGGATGCATGTTGTCATACGCTTTGTGAAACCTGGACCCTACGACGAGATC
>JAUILF010000109.1 GCA_030433135.1 Bacteroidia bacterium
ATATCCGGTCGGCAAAACCAGCGGAAAAAGCGCAGAGGAAGTTTGGGAGGTTGCACTTTATTCATCCTTCAGATATTCAACAGGATTCACGGTTGTAGCTCGCAGTGTCTGGTAACTTATCGTCACCCCCGCAATCGTCAGACAAACTAAAGTGGTGAGTATAAAGTACCCCCAATGCAGGTCAATATGATAGGCAAATGAATTGAGCCAGTTTCGTGCAAGCCAGTAGCTTACAGGTAAGGATAACAACAAAGCTACCATAATGACAACCAAAAATTCTCTGGATAACAATTGAATGATACTCCTGGTCGAAGCACCTAAAATCTTGCGAACACTTATTTCTCTCAGTTTCCTCTCGGCACTAAATACCGACATACCATAAAGACCGAGACAGGAGATGATAATAGCCAGGATGGCAAAATAGCGAGATAGGAATGCCGTCTTAGTTTCGGCTGCATACAATTGCTGGTAATCCTGATCGATGAAAGTGAAATCAAAGGCTACATCCTCATTAAACTTGTGGTAAAGGGCCTCGATCTCTCCCAGCGTTGAACCAACATTCTCCCCACCTATCTTCAACAATATCTTGAAACTGTCGGGAGACAAAAGAAAAAAACACGGCTGCAATGGTTCGTACAAGGATTGAAAATGAAAGTCTTTGACCACACCGATGATCTGGCGATCCTGTCCCCATAGGTTTATCACTTCGCCAATGGGATCCTGCAAACCCATGGCAGCGATGGCAGACTCATTGAAGATAATAGCCTCTTCATCCTTTGCATATTCCTCTGAATAAGGACGGCCCAATGAAAATTCCAGGTCGAAAACATCAAACATCCCGTACCCGCCCTGAAAATTATAGAATTGTATTCTCTCGTGATCTTCCCATCCTTCCCACCTTACTGAACCTGTACTGGAGTAATTATCAGTGATGTCATTATTCAAGGTGGTCGCAACCGAAACACCCTCAATCTGTTCGGCCTCATTCAAAAATAAATCAAGATTTCGCTCCAATTCTCCCTCCCGGTCAAACCGGATAATATTTTCCCGGTTGTACCCAAGATTCTTGGTTTGAATAAGCTGCATCTGATTATAAAGTACAGCAACCCCGATCAGCAAAATCGCCGATAATGAAAATTGAAAGACTACCAGGCTCTTTCTGATCCATGCATCGCGGCTACCGGATCTCCAAAAACCAGTTAGCACATGAATGGGTTTAAGCCGCGAAAGAAAAACAGCCGGATAACTCCCGGATACTAAACCGGTTACTAGCGCTATAGTCAAGAACAATAATACTGACTTCCAACCAGGCCAAATAGTTAAGTCCTTTTCGGTAATGACATTGAATGCGGGAAGTAGTATAGCCACTAACAAAACCGAAAACAACAGAGCTATAAAAGCCACAAAAGTGGATTCAACCAGGTACTGGTACTGCAGATTTCGTCTTGACGCTCCTATTGATTTCTTTACTCCAATTTCCTTAATGCGCCGACCCGCCTTGGCCGTAGTCATATTCATGAAATTAATGCACGCGATCAACAGAATAAAAAATCCAATAATGGTAAAAAGTTTGACATAAGTGATTCGACCACCCTGTTGCACACCATCTCTGTACCCATTATAAAGATAGGCCTCAGCAAAAGGCTGGGTAAAGAGGTCGCCAATCCAGGAGGCCTCCTTGCCATTCTGAGCCTTATACTTGTCTTTGCTGAAATCTTTAATCTTGGCATTGAAGGCAGAGAGATCAGCACCTTCTTGCAAACGCACAAAGGTCATGGGGTTGCTGTTTCCCCAATTCCACAAATTATTTATCTGTTCATAAGTATCGTAATACTGCTGGTAGGAAAACAACATATCGAATTGCAGGCTGGAATGCGAGGGTACATCAGCAAAAATTCCACCCACCAGATAATCACCCGAGAGTTCGTTTCTGTCCCAGGAAATGGTTTGGCCTATTGCCTGATCAGGATCTGCAAAAATATTACGAGCCAGCGTCTCAGAGATCATTACTGAACTCTTTTCGCTTAAGATCTGCCCGGGATTCCCATACAATACCTCAAAAGAAAACACCTCGAAAAAATTAGGGCCGACGTAATATTCAAGGGCTTTGAAGGCCTTGTCACCACTAGTGGCAATTCCCCTGCCACGATGACCACCGGCAGCAACTACAGCCTGATCTACTTCGGGAATTTCATCATTTAAAGCCTGACTTAGTGGTGCCGCGGAACTTTTCCTGGTAATGATGCCGTTGGCAGTTGGGATATTATTCATTACATGATAGAGTCGGTCTTTATGCTCATGAAATTGATCGAACTGCAGTTCATCCTGAACCCAGAGTAAAATCAGTAAAGCACTGGCCATACCAATAGTTAAACTGGAAATATTTATCAGGGAGGTCATCTTATCCCTCTTCAAACTCCTCCAACTTATGATAAAATTATGCCTGAACATAGCTTGATAATTTTCGATTTTGCAGGTCATGAGCGGTCGCACAATACCTGGTCTAAATAATTTTAATACCTCCAGTCCGAATTTCCGACTGGCTTTCTGTCGACCAGATTCATATAGATGCTGGCCATATCTTTCTCTCAAATCCCCTTCAATATCCTCCACCATTTCCGGCCGGCAAAACCAGCGAAAGAAGCGGAGAGCATATTTAGGCGGCTGTTTCTGACTGTCTTTATGCTTTACCATACTTCATTGCTTCACAAATACCATAATGCCTATTCTTCAATTGGTTACTCAAAAGCTATGCGTGGGATTGCATTCCAAAGTCCCATTCTCTGCTCTTTGGTTTCTTGCAAAACCTTTTGACCATATTTGGTCACAGTGAAGTAGCGCTTGCGTTTGCCTCCCCTTTCCGGTGTTGCTTCCCCAAATTCTGAGATCAGATAACCTTTCTTCTCCAATCTTCGCAGCACTGTCTGCAGGGAACCAATGCTGACATTACGCTTCAGACGTTTTTCAATTTCATTCAAAATAGCGATGCCGTAAGCCTCTCCGTAAAGGATAGCGACCGTCAACATGACGATCTCCTCGAACTCGCCCAGATGGTGTTTACTCATTTGTTTTTTATCTTAAATGTAGTTATTATATGCGATAAAAACTACATCTTAGTATTATAGTTAGCTTAAGGACGGGCTTTACTTAAGAAAGGTTGCAGCAGTTGCGTTATTTTTACTCTCTCTAATTCCTATTTGAACTGGAAATCAGTTTTTAACTATTCTTATATGGTGAAAAGCTTTCACCAATATTTTAAATAATGTTCGTCCGTCGCTTACTGATATTAATTTGCATATTCCTGCTTGTTACCGGTGGATTCGCCATGTGGCTGTATTCGACCTTGCACGCACCTGTGGATCACAATAGCGCTACGAAATACGTAGTAATTGAAAAAGGTATGACAGCGAATCGCATTGTTGATATCCTTGTTGGCGAAGACATTATAAAATCACCTCTGGCGATTAAAATTTATCTCCGCTTTATTGAGAAAAACACCAACCTTGAAGCCGGTGATTATATGTTCCCCTCTCCGGTCACACCTCTGGAAGTCATTAACCTCCTGCAAGATGGGAAACTGCGTACCAAAACGCTGACGATTCCAGAGGGCTGGACCCGGTTTGAGATCGCTCCTCACATTCATGAAGAGTTCCCGGTTGAACCTCCGGTAACTGTCGAGGAGGTTTTTGCGATGATGGATAATGTAAGTCTGATTGAGGATGTCGATTCCCAGGCGCAAAACCTGGAAGGATACCTTTATCCTACGACCTATGAGTTTGAATTAGGTACTCATCCCAAAGCTGCAATCAGTAAAATGGTTGAACAATTCAGGTCAGTTTGGCGTCCTGAATGGGATGATCAGGCACATAAGTTGGGTTTAAGCCGACGAGAAATAGTGGTAATTGCCAGTCTCATTGAAAAAGAATCCAAAATCGACAGTGAAAGACCATTGGTGTCTTCCGTGATTTACAATCGGCTCAAGCAAGGCATTCCGTTGGGAATGGATGCTACCAATGTATACATTGCCAAACTCCTTGGTAAATGGGATGGTATCATGCACAAGAGCGATCTCGAGATTGACCACCCCTACAATACCCGAAAATTAACCGGTCTGCCCCCGGGTCCTATTGGCTCTCCGGGCAAGTCAGCGCTTGAAGCAGCCCTGAGTCCTGCTGAGACCGACTATTTGTATTATGTTCTTAATGTAGAGGCCGAAGATGGTTCGCATCATTTTTATTCTGCTGCCAGTGATTTCTTAAAGGGAAAAGCTGCCTACCAACGCTGGTTGAGTGGGCAAAGAGGTAACTAATCCAGTTTAAATCTCATTACTTACTAAATTGAATAACTAATGGAAATTTCTGTTATATTTGTTATTCAAAATAGTAACAAATGCTTGAAACGAGATTAGGTGAATTTGAGGAAGTACTCCTACTGCTGGTTGGTATCCTTGGTGAGGATGCCTACGCTCTCAACATTGCCGAAGAGTTCTCCAAGCAGACCGGCAGAACGGTGTCCATCGGAGCCACCCACTCTACTTTGAAAAGGCTAGAAGACAAAGGTTTCCTTAAATCTTTCATGTCTCAACCTACGCAGGTTCGGGGAGGCCGCAGGAAAAGGATATTTACGATTACCGCACTGGGTACCAGAGCTCTGGAAACCTCAAGGGCATTGCGACAGTCTTTATGGCAACAATTCCCCGGTTTTAGTCAACAGATGATATATGAGTTCTGATCAGCATCCTCCATCACGGGCGCAGAAGTTCTTAAGATTCTTTCTCAAACCGGAATTGTGGGAGGAAGTATCTGGAGACCTCGATGAACAGTTCTACACTTCAATCCGAAAAGGTTCATCCAGAAAAGCTTACTGGATCTACTGGCTTCAGGTTTTGCATTACCTGAGACCTTTTGCCGTAAGAAAACTTATTAATACACCTTCAAATCTGTCGATCATGTACCAACATAATCTACTCATCGGTTGGCGCACCATCAGAAAGAACAAACTATTTTCCATCATCAATATTGGTGGACTGGCGTTGGGCATGGCTGTTACCATACTGATTACACTTTGGATAAAGGAAGAGATTTCATACGATCGTTTCCACAAGAACTATTCAAACATATACCAGGTCATTGCCAACAGGGATTTTAACGGAAATATTTTTACAGACCGGAATATGGTCTTTC
Organism: Bacteroidia bacterium; assembly: GCA_030433135.1. Lineage (GTDB taxonomy): Bacteria > Bacteroidota > Bacteroidia > Chitinophagales > Saprospiraceae > JABDMH01. The sequence continues at coordinate 5,184 of JAUILF010000109.1, forward strand.
CGCTAGCCAGGTTCATTGACGAAGAAATTCCTCAGGTGGATCATGCAGTATGGATGACACACGGGCAAACTGTTCAATTTACAGATGGGATAACGATCACACAACAAAGAGGCCATCAGGTTGGTGGACCCTTCTTTGACCTTCTCAACTGGACCTTCATTCATGGCAATGCCAGCACTGCTCTCAACGATCCCACCAATATCGTACTTACCCGGAGTATGGCAGATATCTATTTCAAAGGAAAGAACCCTGTGGGTAAGACTATCCGGATCTTACAGGGGGACGACTTGACTGTAGCGGCTGTTGTGGAAGATCCGCCTGCGAATTCGAGTATCTCATTTGACTTCATTCGCCCTTTTGATATAGGAGACCCCGGAATCAAGAAACTGGAAAATCATTGGAATAATTACAGCTGGAATATCCTGATATCCACGGAGGACCATACAAACATGAAATCAATTGATGCAGCGATAACTGATATCATGGAGAGACATACTGAAAACAGCAACAGTACTTACTTCACTCACCCATTGAAAGACTGGCATCTCCGGGCAGAATTTAATGCTGGCATCAACAGTGGAGGACTGATTCAGTATCTACAGCTCTTTGGGCTTGTGGCCGCCATCATCCTTATCATTGCATGTATCAATTTCATGAACCTTTCGACAGCCAGATCTTCAAATCGGGCGACTGAAATAGCTGTACGTAAAACACTGGGGTCCAACAGATCGCAACTTATCCAGCAATTCTTCTTCGAAACTATTATCCTCACTTTGTTTGCCTTTGTCCTGGCCATTATTTCAGTCTATCTGGTACTTCCCTACTTCAATCTAATTGCTGAGAGCAATTTGACTCTGGATCTGTTTGATCCCTCCTGGTGGCTTGTAGGGTTAGTGATCATTCTTCTGGTGGGCATGATAGCAGGTAGTTATCCGGCGCTGTACTTGTCCGGGTTTAAACCGGTGAGCATACTTAAAGGGGCTAAACCGATGGAAAAACAACATTTGCCAAGAGGAATCCTGGTTGTCTTTCAATTTGTAGCTTCAATTGCTCTTATATCCGGAACACTGATTGTCTTTGAACAAATCAACCACGTAAAAAGTCGTGATGTGGGTTATGATCCAGACAATCTCATCATGATTCCGGGCAGAGGGGATATCCTGCAAGAATACGAGGTAATCAAGAACGAGCTCCTGGCATCCGGCAGAGTACAATCAGTCACCAGGACCCGGTCTCCCATTACCCAGATCTGGTGGCGCTCACCAGCTCCAAACTGGCCGGGAAGACCACCGGAAACGGATATACTTTTTTCGGGAATGACGACCGGCTTTGACTTTGTTAAAACAATGGGAATAAGTATGCAGCAAGGCCGGGATTTCACAGGCACACCAGGTGATACAGCTTCAGTACTTCTCAATGAAGCAGCCGTAAAGGCTATGCAATTGGAGGACCCAATTGGAAAACAAATTGAATATGGAGATCCATTCACCATCATAGGCATTATGGAGAATGCCATTATGGAATCACCTTACGAACAGGTAAGTCCATTGATGGTTTTCTATGCCCCTGATGATGCAGGATACATCCATGTTCGACTTGCCGATAATGTTGGTCCGGTTGACGCACTGGCAGCTATGGAGACCATTTTTACTGAAGTTAACCCAGATCTTCCTTTCGAATATGAATTCGTTGACGAAGAGTTTGGTAAAAAATTTGCGCACGAGGAACGTATATCCAAGATCATTGGAGCCTTTGCAGCCATCGCTATCTTCATTTGCTGTCTTGGCCTGCTAGGTATGGCTACCTTTACGGTTCAGAAAAGAACCCGTGAAATAGCTGTAAGGAAAGTACTGGGAGCATCGGTCAGTCAGGTCTTGATCCTGATTTCGAGGGACTTCATTAAACTAGTCCTCATAGCCCTGATCATAGCAGGACCAGTCACCTATCTGATTGCCAAAAACTGGTTGGAAAACTATGAATACCGGATAGCCCTCAATCCTCTCTTATTTCTTTTAGTGGGAGCCTTTGTGGTTATCATATCCCTTAGCATCGTATGTGTGAATGCACTGCAAAAAGCCAGGGCTAATCCGGTATTGTCTCTACATGATGAGTAAGCCAGAAGGCCGGGGGTAATAGGTATGCTTGTGCCTACCTATCCGATTCTACAACCCTGATAGAGCGATCCTTCTCCTCAGCAATTGCTAACCTGGAAGGTACTGCAGGTACATGTTCTACATGTGCACGGTAATTCTTTGCCTTGGGCCCCTTCAGGTGTCTGCGTGTAGTAGTTGCTACATATACAGCCTGCTGGTTGTCATTGTTCTCCCAGATCTTTTGATTCTTAGCCTGAGGGCCTTGTACCTGGTCAGTTTTGGTATCTACCAACGTTACCTTTTGTTGGTTTTTCCAGGGCTTATAGTTCTTGGCCGCAGGACCTTTTAGATTTGAACTCTGTCCATAAACCATACCTACTCCAAGTACTAGTGCAAATATTATTGTGATCTTTTTCATCATAACGTTAACTCTATTTTATCTCGTCATTTAATAACACTAAAATAGACCCGTTAGACGCTCATTTCTATATCGATAATTTGGTAAAAAAAGAGTGGGTGTAATACGGATATTCAGCATCCGTATAAATACGGAGGGTTACAAAATCCTGTTACTAGCTATCAAATCAACTTGAGCTGGACGGCTTTCTTGATCAACTCGGCGGTATTTTGCACATCCAGTTTCTTCATCATATTCATACGATGGGTTTCCACTGTCCTGGTACTTACAAACAACATTTCGGCTATTTCTTTCGTGGTTTTCCCCTCTGACACATACTGTAAGATCTCCGTCTCCCGATCCGACAGCTTTTTGAATTGATCCCCTTCCAAAGCCATATTCTGAATCATCAGCTTGGATATCTCCTCATTGTAATACTTCTTGCCTTTTGCTGCTTCCATAATGGCTTTGTACAACTCTTCTTCCTCGGCATTTTTTAATAGATAACCATGTGCTCCCAAACGGATACACTTGGCAATATACTGGCCTTCATCATGCATGGACAGTGCAACAAACCGAACATCCGGATACTTCTTTCTGGCTTGCTTGAGGACTTCAAAACCATCCATTTCGGGCATGGTCAAATCGAGCAAAACCACATGAGGTGCTACCCCGTTCTCCATCATTTGCAGGAGTTCTTTGCCAGACCCGGCGCCTTTGAGAACTTCAAATTCATCATATTGATTCAACAAGGCCTCAATACCATCACGAAACAGTTTGTGATCGTCGGCAATCATTACTTTTATCATGCTTCAATAGGTATTTCTATTTCAATAACGGTACCTCCTTCATCGGACTTAATCGTCAAATCACCATTCAATATGCGGCACCTTTCCCGCAAATTTACCAAGCCTGATCCTTCTTTTACCGTGTGCGGATCAAAACCACATCCGTTATCCTGAAAATACAGGGAGATATGGTCGTCAAATTCCGTGAGAGAAAGTCTCATCTCAGTTGCTTTTGAATGCTTTACCGAATTGTTAAGGATCTCCTGAGCCATTCTGTAGATCCCGACGTTGGTTTCGGTAGATAAGGTGTTATCATCCTTGGTAGCATTTAAGTACTTGATTTCGATGGATGTGGATTGCTGTATTACCTTTACCAGTTTGGTGATGGCATCTCCCACCCCAAAATCAATGAGTGCCTGAGGCATCAGGTTATAGGACATTCTGCGTACTTCGGTAATAGTCTCATCCAAGAGCGACTTCATCCTGCTTTTTTCCTCCGGCTGACTTTCTGATCTCTGAATAAGCAGCTTCAGGCTGGTCAGTAAGGGTCCCAGTCCATCATGCAACTCACGGGAAAGTCGGGCTCTCTCTTTTTCCTGCCCCTGCAACAGTGCTTTCTGCCTCTGTAACTGATGTTCTTTCTCCTGCTCATTAAATTTTCTCAGCTTATCCCGCATCTGGATCAAAGCCTTGCCCAACACATCCTGATCACTCAGCGGTTTAAATTCCTGGTCCAGTTGGAGTTGGCCCACATCATAGGCAAAATCCATAGCCTGGTTGATGGAGGCTACCAGATTGCTCAATGCTTCGAACATATCCTGTATTTCGTCTTCACCTCCGGTTTTCTCAACTTCTATGTTGAAATTCCCTAAGGACATTTCAGACAACAGATTTTTCATCCGTTCCAATGGCTTTACCAGCCTGGTCGCCAGATAGAAGGATAGCAAGCCCATTACCACCAATACAATCACTGCGATCCAGATCAATCGGTTTCGCAGGTTCCTCAAAGGTATCATGGCTTCATCCCGGTCAATCTCCGAAAGAATATTCCAATCCAGACCCGCATGATCCAGAGGCCCATAGGCACTGTATACCATGATGCCGCGGTAATCAGGAAAAATACCGGTCCCTTCATTCCCTGCAATAGCATCCAATGCTCCTTCGGTAGAAGCCTTGATACTCGACGGATTTCGTTCGGGCTGAAATCTTGAAATGGAACGCATGGTGGTATCAGACCCCACCAGGTAAGTCTCACCCGTTTCCCCCATACCGGTCCGTTCCAATAGTATTTCCTGGATCTTATCCGCACGGTCCAGCCAGACCAGTTCCTGACCTTCAACAGTGACTCGTCCGAAGGCAAGCAACATATTGCCTCCCGGTGATAAGTGGCTCAGATCGAGAATATCCTGTCCTGACTCAAATGTGGGAATCAATGAAGGATCAAGTGAATCCCAGGATTGGCTGGCAACCCATCTGTTGCCCACGGAATCATACATGGCTGTGGCCAGTTTGGTTTCTAAGAATGAATGGGAGACCTCCGTTTGCTGCTCCAGATAATCCAGGATCTGTACCATCTTCAATTGCTTAATGGATGACAATTGAAGCAGTACCCTCTGGTTTAACGCATTGCGAAATTGCAGATAAAACAACACCGACAATAGCAACACCAATGCCACCACCAATAGATTGATCAGTATAGCCAGTTTGTATTTTATGGACATTCTCATGAGCAGCCCCAAAAGTACGCTATCTATGACCAGTTCAGCAGTTTGGCAATATTGCCACCTTTGACCAGGGCTATTCCCTCAGCTGAGTATCCTTTCATGTGCACATCCACAATATCGGGACTGCCACTTCCCCAAACCAATTGCTCCGGACCAAAAGCTTCAATCACCCGGCTGGTAAAAGGTATCGCACTTTCATAATAAGGATCGTCCGGAGCAAAATGATTAAGACCGGATAACTTCATGAAGACATTTGGGTTTTGTGCAAGGTCCAAAACGTGGGCAAATTCAACTGCAGATCCCAGGTGAGGCTCTGCCAGATGGTCTATTAATACCTTGCAACCGGGAAAAGCTGCAATGGCTTCTCCAGCCTGCCTGGCATAATCCGGGCCTATGTGCAATTCAATGACCAGATCCAATTCATAAGCCATTTTCCACAGTGCCCTGACACCATCATCGGCAAAGCTGTCCAGATAGTTTTCATTGCCTTTGAGTGCATGAAACCGAGTAGATACAATTTTGGGTTCCAGTTCAACCAGATCTTTCAGTTTTTGTGGGGCTTCCGGATCACGTGGGTAAAATAAACTGGTGCCCATAAACCGGTCAGGTTCACGTTGCAGGCAATCAAGGATCAGGGAATGATCATCTCCATAAGGCTCGGGGTGAACGATAACTGCTTTGTCGATACCATCCCGATCAAGGCGTGTGATATATTCACCCAGTGGATCCTGGGGACGACCGGACACATTCGGTTGATAGGTAGCCTTCGGGTGAAAGGGGTATTTATCCAGATCAGGACTGAAAATATGTGCGTTCCACTCGATGACCGGATGAGTATCGGAACCGGATACGCAAGAATTGTCTCTGAACATCTGGTCTCTATTTTTCATCAATAATCCCGATGTCAACAGTCCTGATCCGGTTGACATGGCATACTTTACAAATCTTCTTCTTTCCATTGATAAACCATATTCCCGGGTTCAACCGGGAATCTGCATTGGAATTCCTATTGCGAGCCAAATAGGCTGCAAATACGGGCACATAAGCACTTTTTGATTCTCACCATGATGGTGACCATGTTTCCGAGTCAAAAAGTCCTTGGAGCACCCGTCTTTATTGCCTATTTGCCTCTCATGACGCAATCCCAATGCATATTCCCGGTACAAAACACTATTTTGCAGGTCAGCCATTTTTAAAATCGGAGATGAATTATCTTGATATCCTGGTGCAGTTGCGCAAGATCATCAGATCCATCAACCTGGAAAGTAAGAAAATTGAAAAAAAGTACGGCATCAGTATCCCACAACTCTTATGCCTGCAGTTTTTGGTTCAGCAACCGCTGAACCGGGCATCAGCATCTCAAATCAAAGACTTTATCAAACTCAATGCAAGCACAGTATCCGGAATTATCCGGCGATTGGCCAATAAAGGGCTGGTAGAAAAAAAGCCTAATGAATTTGATCGCAGAAGCACTTACGTCGTGTTAACCAATAAGGGTCTGGAAATTCTGAATGCCTCACCGACTACCTTACAGGAAAGAGTGACTGCCCGGTTGTCAGATCTTTCTGACGACAAGATCGAGGAATTGCATCGCAACATTGACCTGTTAGTGAGAATCATGGGAGCTGAGGATCTTGAAGCGGCTCCAGTAATTACCCTGGATGAATTGGCCGAAAAGTCGATCTAATCAAGGATTATCCCTCCTGTATACAAATTTCCAGAATTTGAATGTCCTCCCGGCTACAGACATCTCCGTTTCTCCCAGATGTACCTCCCGAATAGTTTCTATAGAAACTAATTTTACGTATCTTTGCATGCTCATTACAGCATAATTTATGATTCAGTTAGGTTCCCGGACATTTGGTTACATGGATGATCTTCGAGTAAGACACGTCCCGCAATAGTCAATTTCCTTTCCCAATCCAGGGAGTAGTTGGTCTTTTCGAAGAGACTGAACTACCAGGAACCAAAAATCACATATCGTTTATTTACCATCCTATTACTAAATATTGTCCTCGATATTCAACCTTTCATCAGAGATTTTTCTCTGAACGAAGATTGCTGGTTGTACTTTTCATGTTTTGTGTTATGGCAACTCGTGCACAGACAATTCCAACTCCCCAATTTGAACAAACTGCCTATATGACCGAATCGGGTTATGTACAGCTGAGTTGGACATGGGATGGCGACCTCAACAGTAACTACAGTTTTGAGTTGCAACAAGCTACAAGCCAATCTTTCGAAAACCCGGAACTCATCTACGAAGGTCCTGATTTTGCCACCTTTCTCTCTGGCCTGGACAATGGACATTACTATTTCCGGATCAGGGCTGTCAATGGTAACCAGTCAAAGAGTTCGTGGTCATCACCTGCTGTTGTGGAAGTAGAACATCATTCCCTGTCTCTGGCATTATCACTGTTTGGACTAGGAGCACTGGTGTTTGCCATCACAGTAGGAATTGTGATTCAGGGAAATAAAAACTCATCCCAAAACATCTGATACAGTATGGACCATCAATCTGAAATACTCAATCCAACCACTGGATGGATCCTTCTTGCCATTTTGAGCGCGTTGTGGATCTTTCTCGGAATGTATTGGGGGCGTAAGGCCAAAAATATGGACGGCTTTATGCTGGCAGGTCGAAATGTGGGGCTTGCCTTTGGGACAGCAACAGCTATGGCCACCTGGGTCACCTCCAACACCACTATGCTGGCACCCCAGTTTGCTCTCCAGTTGGGCATCTGGGGAATGATTGCCTATTCCACTGCCGCTTTCGGTTTGTTTCTATTTGCTCCCCTGGCAAAACGAATCAAGCAGTTGATGCCCAAAGGTTATACCAGCGGAGACTTTATTCGATTGCGGTATGGAAAGAAAGCCTGGTATTTATTCCTGGCAATTTCCATATTCTACGGATTCACCTGGTTGATCAGTATGGGTATGGCTGGTGGAATATTAATGAATGCATTGGCAGGCATCCCTTATAAAATGGGTATGACTATCATCCTCCTGGTATGCATGATCTACACCATATTTGGTGGCCTTTACGCGGTGATCGGTACCGATTTCATTCAGTCTTTGATCATCATGGTAGGTATCGTGGTGGTGGGAGTTGCCGTCATCTGGTCTATTGATCTGGACCATGTCTATCAAAATCTTACCGAAAACAAGCCCATGCTAATCAGTGTTTTGTTGCCTGCATCAATAATGGCTATATTTAATAATCTGCTATTTGGGATTGGTGAGGTGTTTCATAGTAATGTCTGGTGGAGCCGGGCTTTTGCTATGCGAAAAGGAATTGGTCAAAAGGCATTTACTATGGCTGGCTTTTTCTGGATACCGATCCCGATTGCGGCAGGGTTTATTGCTCTGACAAGTGGGAGTATGGGAATAAACATTACCAGTCCTGACATGGTAGGACCATTGATGGCTGGTCATATTCTCGGAAAAGTGGGATCGATCATTGTTTTCATCGTCTTTTTCTGTTCTCTGGCATCCAGTATTGATAGCCTGCTCGCAGCCACATCCGATCTGATCATAGAAGATATTTATAAGAAAATGATTAATCGCAATGCCCGCGAAGGAAAGTTGCGTATGGCGTCCATCATAGTAATATCAGGTCTCACGATTTTGGCCTGGATCATTTGCCTGCCGCGAATCGGCACCCTGGCAACCGTACTATTTTTTGCCGGCCCCATGGTCGCCAGTACCATTTATCCCATTGTCATGGGCTTATTCTGGAAATCCGCCAGTGCCACGGGTGCTTTCTGGGCAATGTTGCTGGGTTCCGCCATTGGTTTACTGGCATATTTCCAGTTGGGTTGGTATACGGGGTCTTTGGTTGGAGCTGCCGTATCGATAGTAGTAACAACAGCTTTTGCCAAATGGAATGCTGAAAACTTTGACTGGAAAAAAATGGATGAATCCACTTTAGTAAATCAAGATTCATTACAGGAAAACCTAATTAGATAGCGATGAATTTTTCAAACTCGTTTTTCGAAATGATTGTGATAGCATCCCTGATCCTCATGAGTATTGGAGTGATCAGTTTGTTGGTCATGCTGGTAAAAGACATTAAAACCAAAGAATTATGGTAAAGGATAAAGAGAAATCCGGGGTACATGAAAATGGAGAAAGTCCTATTGGATCTGAAGGACTCTACCCTGATCCCGAACTATTATTGCACAAGGATCCCATAGATCTGGCCATTCTCAAAAAACTGGTGGGAAAGTCGATCATTTCTGTCGATCAGTTTGACAGAGAAATGGTGTTGGAGATTTGCAAATTTGCAGCTCTACTGGAAGCCACCGAAATAGCCAGTAGTCATCCCCTGGACGGAAAATTGATCATTACTGCCTTCTTTGAGGCCAGTACAAGAACCCGGCTTTCTTTCGAAAGTGCGGTACTTCGGCTGGATGGAAAGATTATCAGTATTCCGACCGGAAAAAGCACCGGAGTGGCCAAAGGTGAATCGTTAGCAGATATTGGTGAAATGTTTAATGCCTACGGTGATCTGGTCGTTATTCGGCATACAGAAACCAATAGTGTGGAAGAAATCAGCAGAAACCTCAGATTGCCATTGATCAATGCCGGAAATGGCTCAGGGCAACACCCAACTCAGGCTTTGGCTGACTGGTTTGCTATTTTGAAATGGAAACCAAAGCTCAAAGCCACCGAAGTGGACGCCAAGGACAAGATTCACCTGGGCATCCTGGGAACACCGGGAAGCATGCGGGCTGTCAACAGTTTTCTGAGAATGTCCCTGATATTTAAGGACGGCATTCACAGTATTTCCATCATTTCAGAAATGGCAGATCCACTCGGTCCCGAACTTCAGAAGATGCTGGAAGAATCGGAGATAGAGTTTAAGGTGACCAATGATATCAATACCGTTTTGTCGGATCTGGATGTGATTTACATGAATTCTATTGCCTTTCTGGGTGACAGTTATAAAACCCTTGATTCAAGATTCAAGCTTGATTCTAACAGCAATCTAAAAAAGGATGCCGTAGTTCTGCATCCATTAGCAAGACTGGACGAACTGGACCCCGCCCTGGATGGCACGGATCACAACCTCTACTTTACACAGGCTCACGGAGCGGTATTTATCAGACAGGCACTGATGATATCTATCCTTGATCGGTTTGACCGATTACCCGAAAAAGAAATTCCTCTAAAAAAATAAAATACCATATATGTGTGGAATAAGTGGATTTTGGAGTCATAAGCCACTACAGGCAGACTCAAAACAGCATTTGAGAAATATGACCGAGCGCCTCTATCACCGAGGCCCGGATGGTTACGGTTATCACCTTGATGAGAGTGGTGGATTAGCCATGGGACACGCCCGTCTTTCCATAATCGACCTGGAAACAGGAGATCAACCTTTATTCAGTGAAAATAAGGATGTGGTGCTAACCGTCAATGGTGAATTTTATGACTATAAGAGGATTCGATCTCAGCTCCGATTGGAGGGCTTTTCGTTCGAAACCAAATCCGACAGTGAAATTGCACTACCTCTCTATCGAAAAAACGGTCTCGACTTTGTCCACGACCTGAGGGGAGAATTTGCTTTTTCACTGTTTGACAAAAAAAATCAAAGGTTAATCCTGGGCCGTGACCGTTTTGGGATAAAACCACTCTTTTATCATATCAATTCAGGTGGTGTTTACTACGGCTCTGAAATCAAAGCCCTGTTTGCCCATCCCGAAGTTCCAAGGTCCTTTTCCAATGAGGCTGTATTACATCAATTGATGCACACCATGGTTCCAGGGTCTACAGCATTTGATAAAATCCATGCACTGAAGCCGGGACATATGCTGATCATTCAGAAGAAGGAAAATGGCTTTGATGTTCAGGAAAAAAGATACTGGGATATGGACTTTCCCCGGGATGCCGACCGAGATGATTCCAAAGAAGCCGGTTATCATATTACTCAGGTTAAGGACAAACTGCTGGAGGCAGTAGCGTTCCGGCTCGAGGCCGATGTGCCTGTGGGCTGTTACCTGTCCGGAGGGATAGATAGCTGTTCAATGTTGGGACTGGGCTCATCGATGCAGCAGTCACCGGTCAAGGCTTTTACGATCAGCTTTGACCACGATGATTACGATGAATCCAGCATTGCCCGTCAGATGGCTGAGGCTACCGGTGCCGATCAGGAGGAAATCATTCTTTCGGCAGATGAGCTATATGGCGAGAATTATATAAAAACCATGTACCATGCCGAGAGGACCTTTTATAACACGTTGGGTGTTGCTAAGTGGTGCATGAGTAAACGGGTAAATGAATGTGGATATAGGGTAGTGATCACCGGAGAAGGTTCCGACGAGTTATTTGGCGGATACCCGGCATTCAAAAGAGATTATCTGCGCTATGCTTTTGAAAACGAACCCGAAAGGCTCAAAGCACTGGAAAAATCAAATAGCATCTTCCGGGGAGCTATCCTGGCCGAAACGCCGGTGTCACACCCGGCTCTGGAAGATGTGTGCGGTTTTACTCCATCCTGGATTCAATCGTGGATTCAGACCCTGGATATAGCCAGACCATTGCTTTCTGATGATGTATTGCATTCGATTTCAGGATATGATCCGATTGAGGCGATTGCCGCTTCTTTT
>JAUILF010000522.1 GCA_030433135.1 Bacteroidia bacterium
CATCAGTAGACTAAGCATCCCCATCCATCTCTGACCTATCATCGGGCACCATTTCTTGATAAATGGGCCCGGTGGCAGGCTTTCCCGCACCGAGTTATATGTTACAAACTTCCTCCATTATGATACATCATACCCTGGCATTTGAATGGCAATTATCTCAATTTTGATCAAAGGCAAATCGTATGAAAACATGGAATTTGATATTCTCATCATTCCTGAGACAATCACTGCTGCTTGTGAGAATATCGCTATTACTAGTTTTACCCCTGTTACAAACATACGCTCAGAAACCATGGGAAGTTTCCGCTGGTATTGGACTACCTGAGATGATCCATGTAGGTCTTAGATATGGCATGGATAACACGAAATGGGGAATTACCCTTGGAGGCATCCCAGCCGGTAGTTCTTCCATCTTCACAATGGGAGCTGATTTTTATAGTCATTTTGGTCATAATTCGGACGAAATGGATGGCTCCACCTGGTTTGTCAACTTCGGAATCAACCACTTGAAAGAAAACAGTGAATATGCAATTGAAAAATGGCTATTCCTAAAGGGCCGTATTGGACGTTCATTTTACTTGACCCCTGCAGCAAGCATTGATGCGGGCCTAGGCTTAATGTATGAAGTTCATCATAAGAGAAAAGAAAAGACCACAGGCCAATGTACTTGGTTTTGCTTTGATTTTAGCAACGCAATCAAAGTGGTACCCATTCTGTCTATCAGTTTTAATGTCAGAATCTAGTTGTTCCTTCATGCTAATCGGGATCCAAATCTCTGGTTTAATACCTAAGGGAAGGTCTATGTCTGCTTTGTGTCCAGCCCTTCTTATCGTATATTCAGCACTTGCCTTAACCAAATGAAAAATTCAATGAGATCAACTGCTTCTATACTACTTCTGTTGTTGTTTAGCTTCATGACACTAAAAATATCAGGTCAGGATGCTGAAGCTTCACTTGTCAAGTTGGACAATCCCATCACTGAAGAATACCTCAAGGATCATTTACCTAAGAAAGGTCCCAGAATAATCCTGAATAAGGATATCAGACAACATCTACTGCAGGAAATTGAGACCAATCCACTGGTCAAAAACTACTATGAGGCCATCAAATTGAATGCCCGGGAGATCATAACCAAGCCACCACTCGAACGCATTCAAACAGGCCGGAGACTCCTCAGTATCTCCCGGGAAATGCTGTATCGTATGGGTATGTTGGGAATGGTATATGTAGTCGAAAAAGATAAAGAGGTTTTGGAAAAAATAAATCAGGAGCTGCTTGCCGTCTGTGCTTTTTCTGACTGGAATCCTTCGCATTTTCTTGATGTAGCAGAGATGTCTCTTGCAGTAGCGATTGGTCTGGATTGGGCTCAAAACGACTTGCCGAAAGAAACGGTCAAACTTGTAAAGCAAAGTCTTAAAGAAAAGGGTATCGAACCCAGCTATGGGGAGCGTATGGGATGGATCAATCGCGATAATAACTGGAATCAGGTGTGTCATGCAGGCATGATCGCTGCATCACTCATGATCGCCGAGGACGAACCAGCCCTGGCAACAAAGACTATTCATCGAGCCCTGGAAGGTATTCCACATGGTATGCAGGCCTACGGGCCTGATGGTGTCTACCCCGAAGGATCCACCTACTGGGCTTACGGTACCAGTTTTACCGTGCTTACCATTGCTATGCTGGAGTCGGCTCTCGGTGATGACTTTGGACTGGCAGACTATCCTGCATTTGTAGAAAGTGCTGATTTTATGGTGCTTACTAATACTCCTTCCGGCATGTACTATAATTTTGCTGACTGTGGCGACCGTCGCTCCGAAAATCCTGATATTATTTTAGCCTGGTTTGCCAAGTATACCGGCAATGCCAATTATCTGGAAAAAGATCGATTTATGCGAAGTCCGGAAGTCATGGGTGAGTTATCCAGAATTTCCGGAATGGGTTTAGTCTGGTTATCCCAATACGAGGAAGCTGAAAACGATCAGGAAATTCCATCGGCCTGGAAAGGTAATGGTACCAATCCAATCGCAATATTTAAAAGTGCTGAAGGAGAAAAAGAAGGTTACTACTTTGGTGGTAAGGGAGGTAGAGGAACGGTCAATCACGGCAACATGGATGGGGGCTCATTCATCTTTGAATTGAATGGAGTGCGCTGGGTAGTAGATCCCGGCAATCAGCCTTACCATGAGCTGGAAAAAACCGGATTTAACTTATGGGGCAATTGTCAGGATTGTGAGCGCTGGACACTTTTGACTAAGAATAATTTTGGACATAGCACCCTGTCTGTAAATAATGCCTTGCATCAGAACGATGGACTGAGTACAATAATCGATTTTCAAGAAGGAGACCAGCCCCAGGTCACTTTTGACCTGACACCGTCTTTCGGAATGAATTTAAAAAAGTCGCATCGTACTTTTCGAAAAGAAAATGATCAATCTCTACTAATCGAAGATCATATAGAGAAAAATGACAGCACAAATCTGGTCACCTGGCAGTTGATGACCACGGCTGATGTACAACTGAACAAAGGAGGTGCTATTTTAATGCAAGATGGAAAATCACTATCCCTTGACATATTATCGCATCCCGATCTATCACTATCTATTATTTCCTTGGATCCGCCTCCACATCCTTTGGACCGGGTTATTCCCGGATTAAAAAGAATTGAATTAAGACTGCCCGCATATATGATGGACGATGAGGAGATTGTGCGGGTGAGATTGAGTGGGGAGTGAATTTGGAACGGTTTCCGGTATCCGGTGTCCGGCGTCCGGTTTTTTTTTAACCACTGAGGGCACTAAGAGCACTTGAGTGTCGTGTGTTCAAAGGCACTTAGAATCTCTTTTTGTTGAATTGTCGAATTGTGGAATTGTTGATTATTTCTGTTTCCGTAACCTATGCCGAAGGCTTCGGTTACCAGGGGTATCTGGTATCCGGCGTCCGGTTTTTTTAACCACTAAGGGCGCTAAGAGCACTTGAGTGTTGTGAATTCTAAGATCACTAAGAAATATTTTTCTAAAGGCTCTGCGCACTTTGCGGCCTCTTCGAGAAACCACTG
>JAUILF010000110.1 GCA_030433135.1 Bacteroidia bacterium
AAATCAAAACGACTCACATTTCCTCCCTTACGGAGATCCTGTCTTGGCAAATAGGTAAATCCGGTAAGTGCCCGAGTATTACCCAAATCTATCACAATTCCTTCATCCGACCGTCCATACCACACGGTACCAGGATCACCATCAATAATACGATCAAGATTCTTGTCCTCAGTTTCATCTAATACCTGCCAGGACGTTTTGGGGATGTCCAGATCGAAAGTAATGACTTCGGAAGACCTGGCACCTCCCTCTGTGTAAGATCTCACTTTGATCGTGCCCGATTGCGAAAAAGTAAAAGGCCCCTCATACAAGGTTGAATTACGATCAGGTTCGCTACCATCCATGGTATAATAATACTCCGGATCCGGACTTTCCGACCAGATCTGAACAACTCCGTCTTTACTCCGCATCAACCTGGGATCAGCAATCATTTCGGGCACCCGATAAAGTTTGACGTCACTGATAATGGGAGAGGCATTGGAAGTAAAATGAATCCTGACCTTGCTTGTAGTTGTGGGTTTGAATTTTACGATTCTGCGGTTCCCTATGGTATGTGAACTGGTAAGTTCAACCCAATTGTCATCGACCTGGGCTTCCACTGTACAAGATTTCACTCTCTGACCAAGGGCAATGTATTCTCTCAAGAGGATGGCATTGACTTCCTCTTCTCCCTTTAGGTCAATTTCAAGCCATGATGATCTGACATCATCAGGTGTGGTCCAGTATGTTTCAGGATTGCCATCAGTGACATTGCCTGCACTATAGCTGTTCTCCGGATCCCTTACCTCCGAGGCGGAGGCTGTAGATCCGCTGGCTATATCCACAGAAAAAGCACGGTCCAGGTAATCTTTGAGCTCCTGCAATCTTTTTACGTCATTTTCATGTACCAGTCCCCGGGGGTCCACAGGTAAATTCAAAAGAAAGTTTCCGTTCATTCCTACCGAATGGTACCAGTTATCGATGAGTCTGTTCAGGGATTTCACTTCATCATCCTCATCTTTGTGGTAAAACCATCCTGGTCGAATGGACGTGTTCACCTCAGCTGGCAACCAGGAATCACCACCTTCATGGCCATGCTGTAATTGATCATTGACACCAATGATACCGGGGTAAAAGGCACCTTTTCTTACCGTACACCAGTTGACTTCATCAGCGTATCCATTTTCATTACCAATCCACCTGATATCCGGCCCACCATCACTAAAAATCACGGCATTGGGTTGATGCTTTCTGACCACTTCGGCAAAACCGGGAAAGTCATACACCTGTTTCTTGCCATTGGGACCTTCACCATTGGCCCCATCAAACCACACTTCATAAATTTCACCATATCCGGTCAGGACCTCGGTCAACATTTTCTTGAAAACATCATTGTACTGATCCGTTCCATAGGTGGGATGATTTCGGTCCCACGGAGAAACATATACCCCAAACTTTAATCCGTATTCTCTGCAAGCTTCCGATAGATCCCTAAGCACGTCTCCTTTACCGTCCCGCCATACACTTTCTCTTACCGTATGGGTGGAATACTCAGATGGCCATAGACAAAAACCATCGTGGTGCTTGGCCGTAATGATAATGCCCTCCATACCAGCCTCCTTAGCTACTCGTGCCCATTGCCGGCAGTCCAACCCGGTGGGATTGAATACCTCGGGAGATTCATCTCCATGTCCCCATTCAATGTCAGTAAAAGTATTAGGTCCAAAATGCACAAAGGCATAGTACTGCAACTGATGCCAAAGTAGCTGCCGTTCGCTGGGAGTGGCCCCATAGGCACCCGGTTGGTTTGGCTGGGCAAAGAGCCAACATCCTATTATCAGGAAACAAAAGACAAAGCATATCCTGGAACCATAGGACAGCCTCAAAGAGTGTCTTGAATTAATCATAACTCAAAAATGCCACTTTTCTGGTTCTTAGTCTCATTCGGGACAATTAGAACCATGTTAAACCACTAGAAACTACAGATAAACCACCACAACCATGTTAAACCACAGATAAACAACGATAAACCATTGTTAAACTACGATAACCCTATTTCAAGTCTGCATATGAGATCAGCTTAACGCCTTTATCTTCTACGGCTTTTTTGACGGCAGCACTCATCAATACCTGGCTCACCCCATCACGGTCCTTGCCCACGTTTTCATATCCAATATGGCCGACCGTGCTCATTTCGTCATCATCGTAAGCCGGATGTTCTACCGTGAGATAGGTGCCGGGCTCAAGTTTATTGATCATCTCAATAAAATTGGCTTCCTTTTCTTCAGCGGATAGCTGGTTGCCACTCCACCTGGGAGCTCTTTGTAAACCGTGGGAGGCTTCATCTACATACAGGCCATATTCCTTTGCCAGTTTATCCACCAGTTCCCTGGTTTCATCGGTAATATGGCTGCATCCCATATGCCCGGACAGATGGGTTACCTGTGGAATTTTCCGCATGGCCATTTCGATCTGCGCCCGAAATTCAGCTTCTACCTCTTTGATATCCCAATCGGCTTCTGCCAGGAAGTTGCCCGCAGGCAATCGATCATTCTTCCAGATCATCGGATAGAAATACCCATCTTCATCCACGAGACTGGGAGCATGTGTTATGGGGCGCCACTTCAGATTCTTCCATTCACTGGTAAGTGCCAGATGTACCCCGACATCCAGTCCGGGATTTTCCTTTAACATGTCTACAGCTTCTTCAAACCACGGCCCCGGCACGATGACCTCCACGGATTTGGCAATACCCTTTTGATAGGTGTCAATACTCGCGACGTTGCAGCTATGGGAAAAGCCCATATCGTCAATACGCACCAACAGTTTTATGTCATTTTGGGCCTTAATGCCACTCCATATAGTTAGTAATACGATGATTAAGATCCACCTGCTTCTCATATGATTTTTCTCTGTTCTGATAAAAGACTGAAGATAACCATTAAAAGTACCAATGATTATCAATGAAGTGTCATGGAGTGTATTGAGTTAGGACATCATTGATGGAGAAAGGATACAAATAGGAAGGTCCAATCTAATCAGTGACAATAAGTACTATTCTTAGTTGTGAAACCAGTTCCAGTTCTCCGGAACCAGTCCCGGATTGAAACTCAATAATAACCTCATCGGTCCCCTCAAAACCGGGTATCGGCTGATATTGGTAGACAAGCCCTTTTTCTCCTACCACAATCTCACCAACCACAAAATGATCAGCTTGTCTGACAATGCGTTGGATTCCCTCAGAAGGAATCAGCCCCAGATAGACATCCGTCACTTCTTTTGCAGCAGCCTCAATGGTCTTTGTCGGAATTTTAACTTCGTTGTCCTTTTGACAGGAAATGCTGATGAGTGATAAAGAAAATGTGAACAGGCAAAACATTCTGAGCAGCCGCATACAATGGGTCTAACAATGTATTTACACGTTAGGCGTTTTCAAAATCATCGCAAGAGTCTTACATTCCTTTAGGACTTCAAAGACTCCCTACATGCAAAAAAGGGGAGCACCCTCGTTGGACACCCCCCATTTGATCGGAATCTAAATTTCTACAAGGCTTTAAATGCCTGTTAAACTATAGCTTAGTTCTTAAGCTGTGAGGCAGGCATAACTACGCCGTCTATGATGTGGATAACACCATTGGAGGCAGCTACATCGGCAGTGGTTACAGTGGCGTTGTTAAACATTACGCCTGAATCGGACACGGTCAGATCGACTTCTTCACCATCCTGAGAAAGCACTTTCCCATCAGTGATCTGATCGGAGGTCATCTTACCGGGAACGATATGATTGGTCAATAGTTTGGCCAGCTTGTCCTTGTTTTCCGGCATCATCAGTGATTCCAGTGAACCTGGTTCCAAAGCTGCAAAAGCATCGTTAGAGGGAGCAAACACAGTAATATCCTGTGCGTTCAATGCGTCACTCAGACCCGCTGCCTTCACGGCCGAAACAAAAGTTGAGAGGTCAGATTGACTCTCCAGTGTTTCCATTACGGTCTGCGCCTTTACCACTACGGTCATGCCCATAAATAAACACAGGGCTGCAATTAATTGCTTCATAATCAAATTGTTGTTTAGGTTATATAATGAATTAAGTAAGAGTCGCTAATTGAAGCTCTTGCCTTGAGTGGACCGTAAAGTGTGTGAAAAAAAGCGAGGAGTTCGCGTGTGTAATAGAGTAACGCGAGTATGAGTCGAAGTAATATGTAGCGAAGTGTTAAAGTTTTGGAGGACTTTCTGTATTAGGGTCGTCGTCAATAGCTAGGATTAATTATCGTGTTCATTTCAGATGTCACTTTGCCTTGCAGAGTGAACCGGAAATAGATGAACTTTGATGCAAAGGTTATCGATGATGATGATATGGAAGATATTGGACTGTCCTTACTTATGAGGGAGGTGGATCGAACGGACATTGCCTCAGAGAAAGAAGTGATGGCCAAGCTCAATGGCTAATGGGAAGTCCGTTTCCTCAAAAAATTCAGCAAAGACCTTGACAAAATCACCCAACCCAGGGACAAAGCCAGAATTCGTGAAATCATTAACCTGGTAAAGCACACTCGATTTCGTGGTTCATGGAATAAATAGACTCGAAGAATTTCGAAACAGAAGGACGGTTTTTCCATACTCCCACTACTTAATCTCCTATCGAAATATTGAGTTTTTTACCGAGTCCATTTTCAATAATTTTCGAATAAGTCGAAATCTGAATATCGCTTAATCCTCGCTCTATACGTGAAATATAGCTTTTCTTAGTCCCCGTTCTTTGCGCAAGTTCTTCCTGTGTCAAATTGGCTTCTTTTCTGGCCTCTTTCAACATCACACCTAATCTAAATGCAAGTGAATCTGAATCGAACCTGTCTCTTCTTTCTGTCCCCACCTTGCCATACTTAGCTTCGAGAAGCTCTTCAAAACTTGTTGTGTTCTTCATGTCACTTATTTTTTTCAGAGAAGTATTCCATCTTCAGTCTTTCAGCTTTCCGAATTTCTTTTCTGGGTGTCTTCTGTGTCTTTTTAACAAAACTGTTAGTGAGTACCACTAGATTTCCTTCGTCCAGGAAACAAAGGATTCTGATACTCTTAAAAGTTGTGATTACACGAATTTCGTAGATCCCTTGAGTATTCTGTAGATGCTTGAAGAATTTCCTGGGAACCTGCTTTTCGTGCCGAACCATATCTAGTACAAACTCAATCTTCTCCTGAACTTTCGCTTCCTGCTTGTGATAGAACTCAAGAAAAGCTTCTTTGTAAATGACTATACTTCTAACCACCACACAAAGTTAACTAATTAGTTTACTATCTGCACCAGGCAGGTTGTATTCTATCACTCTCCAGTAAACATCTTACATCAAATTCATACGACAATTTCTATTCAATCAAATTGCCTTTGGTGCTTTAAAACGTATGATCTCTATTCCCTGCATCAGTCCCTTCACTTTCCAAACTTAGAGATTATCACCAGCTTTTGGAGTTCTCGAAGTACAGCATCTTCAAGTTCCATATAGGAATTAGGAGGATCCAAAAAGGGCGACCAGCATCTCGCATGCGCTGTATCGAGATGAAAATGTAAACAATAGCCAGTAATGAGAACCCTATCAAATAGACAAAGGGTGCAATTTCTTGAATAACCACGTTTGGGGTGAGGTCGTACTGACTTCCTCTTCGAGTTAATGCTCTCCATAAGGCTACAATGAGGCCAGGAAGAAAAATGGTGCAAGCTGCAAATCCAGCCAGGAGTAGACTCAGAAATCGATAGTTCGACCGACTCATGCGTCCAATTGGTGAAAAAAGGTCTTTGAGCAAGATGTCTTGTTCGGCCATGCTATCTTAAAGTTTCGCTTGTAGTTGAAATATCTTCCGAAGCCACATCCCCAGGACCAAATACCCCTTCAAAGCAAAAAAGGCAACCCGGAGGCTGCCTTTTTGTACTACCATTAACCACCCGCTCCTTACCAGCCTGGTACAAAATTGATTCCAAAATTCCATCTGCCCCCTTCTATCAGTGGCCTGGCGTAGTAGGGCTCCAGGATTAATGCCCCAAAAACGTTTACCCTGAGGGCTACTCCTGTACTCATAATGGCTCTGGGTTTAATTAAATTGACGTCCTCACTAAACTGGTCAAAATCCCTCCAGGCCATACCGACATCAAAAAAGGCTGCCAGCTCTGTTATCAGAAATCCTGATTTGATCAGTGAAAGTTTTTCCGGTCCCGTAAAGGGCACCCTGATTTCCACGTTTCCAACCAGCAATTTGGATCCTTCCACTTGCTCGAGGGATAAACCATAAATACTGTTGGATGAACTAGAGATCCGGTTGCTATACCCACGCACCAGGGTTGGATCAATACTGTACAAAAAACCCAACCTGGCTGCATTAGCATCAGCTCCATACCTTCCATAATGCATGCCACGGACACTCAGGTTGAACTTGTCAAACCAGAAGTACTTTCGCAAATCAATTAATGCAGCTGTGTAATTGTAATCACCAATGTAATAATCGGCACCAACCCTGAAACGGTGCCCCTGCAGGGCAGATGTCAATCCAAAATGGGAATTATCGCCCACCAGGGCCACACCACCACTGTACATGCCAAATCCGGGTACACCAGGTAACCTTTCACGGTCCTGCCCCAGGTATTGGCCTGGATAATAATTATTCCCGCTTCCCAGAGCCTGGTAATAATTATTATACTGATCGACTCTCGAACTGTAATGAGTGTAACCTACATTCCCCTCAATTCTCAAAGTTTTGGAAAAGGCAAACTGCGTAAGTCCGGAAATCCCATCCAGGAAATAGCGCACATTAGTATAAGGATAATTGATAGCATCAATACTTCCTTCTCCATACTCCACCTCATCCAGATAGGGCTGATTGTAGTAACTGTACCTAATGGGTATATGCTGCAAGGCAAATCCATATCCGAATTTTTTACGGGTATTCAGATATTGGACACTACCGCCGAAATCATAGATTTCGCCGTTCAAAGCAAGAGATGTATAAAACTGGTTGTATCCTAACACATCACTAAAGAGCATGTCAACACCCCCTACCAGGCCCGTGGTGGTTCCAAAGGTATTGTTGGTACCTACACCCACACCGGCTCCACCACCAATATAATCGAGCTTGAACTTGGGCCGGTATTTGACCGGTAGCAGTTCTGATTCATCGACGACAGGCCTGTCATCAATATCTGCCAATGCCGGATTAACAATATCGGACTGATCTGTTTTTCCAGGGGGGAGAGTTGCTGCAGTAAAGTCCACATCGTAGGGATCAACCTTAATATTTTCCATACGATCAGGTGCAGCTCGCTGAATATTATAGCTGTCTCCCAAAAAATGGGTGTATAACAAAGTCGTGCCTTTCTTATTGATCGAAATGGCAGGTGAGTAAGGTGTGATACCACTCACTCCCGTAATAATATCGGTAAGCTGGGTGATATCACTGCTTTCCGGACTATAGCGATATATATTTCTGAAACCGTCCCGATCGGACAAAAAGTAAAGATGTCCATTTTCATCCCACACCGGGTTCATATTGTTGGCGCCGGGGAAAATGTCAAGATTCTGCACTTCTCCACTTTCTAAATTCATGGTGGCCAGATTATACTTCCAGGCTCCGTGAATACGTCCTTCGGTCATGCTGACACGATCTGTGGCAAAGGCAATGTGTGTACCGTCATACGAAAAGGTCGGTTGGATCTCAGCAAAATCGTCATCGGTAAGTTGAGTTACCCTTTTGGAACGAATATTTACAGAAAACAGATCCGGTTGTCCCTCTACCAGGCCATTCACAATAATACTCTTCCCATCCGGTGACCAGGTGGGGTTGCTGAATGAAGGCACCCCTTTCAGAGAAAACACTTCCTCCTCTTTACCGGACTCTGCATCCACTATGACCAAGCGGTTGTGACCTTTGCTGAAAATAACATAGGCAAACTGACGGCTATTGGGAGACCACGTTCCTGCCGACTCGAGAAAGTGTAAAAAGTCAACATTGCCTTTCTTAGTCGTACTGGCGACTTTTCTCATAATTTTCCCGGTACGCATATCCGCAAGAAAGAGATCGGTAGTAAAAATGCTTTTCTCAGACAGGAATAATGCATACCTGCCATTGGGACTAATGGAGGGAGCAATATTCAGCTTACCTGAATTTTCGTCCGAGAGGAAAGTACGCCCGTCGCCCCTCTCTTTTTTGCCTTTAAACATGGGCTCATAGTATTCACGCAGAGACTTCACCCAAGCCTCAGACAGATCGTCAAGACTTATACCCAAAACCATCGGCACGGCGGTCTCAATGCCAAATTTGGCAGTGGCCAGGAACAATGGTTTGATCACCTCGTCTCCATACACTCCGGTCAGAAAAGACCAGAACGCCTGACCATAGCGATAGGGAAAGTATTTTGGATTTCGGGATAGTTGTTTTAAGGTTGGAATATCATCAGATACTACCGCATTACGCATCCACATGGCGGTATGAGCATCCACCCTGCCAACAGACATATACTCTGCCATTCCTTCCACGATCCACAAAGGCAGGTTTTGCAATGACTGCAGTCCGGTTGAGTCTCCCGATAGCAGCATCTTAAACTGAAAAGCATGAACCAGCTCGTGGCCTAATACGTGAAAAGTTTGTTGATTAGACATAGCCACGGGCATTACTACCCTGTTTTTAAGACCCTCTGTAACCCCTCCGGTACCAACACCAATATGCCCCGAAATGGCACTCGTCTGCTGAAAATCAGCGTGGTTGTTATAAAGTACGAGTGGATTCCTGACATTGAAAGTATCCTTCAGCAAGTCACTATGCAGGTCATACCACAACTCTGCCCACTGCAGCAACTTGGTCATCTCTTCCTCATTCTTGAGGTAGTGATATACTTCGTAATGGGGAGTCTCTACCACTTTGAAATCAAAGTTGGTGTAACGGGGTTTGTTTTTTCCAAAATACTGTCCTGAGGCCATCGGTACAAAAAAGATGACCGTGAGAACAGACAAGACGATCAGTCGAAGAGCCTTCATTATATCTGTTGATTTGATGCCACCCTTATAACCCATTATTGCCTCCATAATCATATGTCATCCCGGTTAAAAGATTCTTAAATAAATAGCCGTCAAAAAATTTATAGGTGATTCATTTTCACACAGTTACGCGAGGACCTGTAGCAGGTCATCCAACTGAAACCCGTGCTATAATGTAAGACACAAAAATCGCAGATTTGGTTTGTATTTTTTCAAAATTCTATGTCTACAGAGGCTCTAAGCACCGACTTTAACCAGTCATTAAGAAGTAAGAAACAGTTCTTTAACCGGGAATATTCATTAGAATTCCTATTACGAGCCAAATATGCTTCAAATACGGGCACATAAGCACTTTTTGATTCTCACCATGATGGCGACCATGTTTCCGAGTCAAAAAGTCCTTGGAGCACCCGTCTTTATTGCCTATTTGGCTCTCATTACGTAATCCCAACGCATAATCCCGGTTTAAGCAAAAAGGGGGTTCTATCTGACTTCCAAACCTAAGAATCCGATAAAGAGGGTGGTTGGTCAAAATTTTACGCTTTCATCAGCAAATAGAAGGGCCCTTGCTTATCTTTAACCATCTAATGCAAGTAATTGACCCTATTATCCAGGATAATGCGAATATCCAGTGAGTTTTGACTTGCTACCCTGGTATACGCGGTCAATTTCTTTGAAGCACCATACAAATGACCTACGACAATTTTACTATCAAGGCCCAGGAAGCCATTTATAAAGGACAACAAATTGCAGGGAATCTCGAGCAACAACAAGTGGATACTACCCACTTGCTGCTATCCATTCTTCAGACAGACGAACAACTTGCAGAATTCTTATTAGGTAAAATGGGTATAGACAATACTTTGCTCAAATCGCGGCTGGCCGATGAAGTAAAAAAGTACCCACGGGTTGAAGGTGCCGAAAAGCAATACCTGACCAATGAAGCTAACCAGACCCTCTCTGCTGCCAAAAAGAAATTGAAAGAGTTTGGTGACGAATACATTTCGGTAGAACTGATTTTACTGGGGATGTTGGAAGGGAAAAACAAGGCCGGCACGATGTTGAAAGAATTGGGTGCCAATACCAAAACTCTCAAGGAAGCCATCATTGAATTGCGCAAAGGGAAGAAGATCACAGATCAACAAAGTGACACCCAGTATAATGCTCTTAAAAAGTTTGCCGTCAACCTCAATGAAAGAGCAGAGAGTGGCAAACTGGATCCCATTATTGGCCGGGATGAAGAGATACGGAGAATCATGCATATCCTTTCCCGCCGAAAGAAAAACAACCCGATTTTAGTCGGTGATGCCGGAGTAGGAAAAACCGCCATCGTGGAGGGAATCGCCTGGAGAATTGTTAAACAGGATGTTCCAGAGAATTTGCGATCCAAAAACATCTACGTCCTGGATTTGGCAGCCCTGGTGGCCGGAGCAAAATACAAAGGTGAATTTGAAGAACGACTGAAAGCAGTTATCAAAGAAGTAAAAACTTCCGCTGGTGAAGTGATCCTCTTTATCGACGAGATTCACTCCCTTATTGGAGCAGGTGGTGGTCAGGGAGGCATGGACGCTGCCAACATACTGAAGCCGGCCCTGGCACGAGGTGAACTCAGAACTATTGGAGCTACGACTGCCGATGAGTACCAAAAGTATTTCGAAAAAGACAAAGCCCTGGTCCGTCGCTTTCAGACGGTTTATATAGAAGAACCCTCGGTGAATGACACTATCTCAATTCTGCGTGGCATTCAGGAGAAATACGAAGTTTATCATAAGATTGACATCCTGGACGAAGCCCTGATTGCTGCCGCCGAGTTGTCGCACCGGTACATTGTAGACAGAAAATTGCCGGACAAAGCCATTGACCTCATTGATGAGGCTGCTGCCAAACTGAGATTAGAGCTTGATTCTGTACCCGAAGAGATCGATGACTGGGCAAGGCGAGTGATGCAACTCGAAATCGAAAAAGAAGCTATCAAGAGGGAAGGTGAAGAAAAAAAACTCACCAATATCAATGAGCAAATCGCAAACGCCAAGGAAAAACTGGATTCCCTGCGGGCAAGCTGGGAGAATGAAAAAAGTGCCGTTGATGAAGTTCAAAATCTGAAAAAGTCTATTGAGGAACTGGAGCAACAGGCTGAAAAAGCCGAACGGGAAAGTGACTACGAGACAGTAGCTAAAATTCGATATGGTCAGATTAAGGAAATGGAGTCCAAACTGCAGACGGCAGAAGAGAAACTGGACACCCTTCCATCCGAAGGAAGGTTTACCAATGAAGAGGTAACACAAAGCGATATTGCTGAAGTGGTGTCCCGCTGGACAGGCATACCGGTGCAGAAAATGATGCAAAGTGAAAAGGCAAAGCTTCTGACCCTGGAGGATCAAATTGGGGAAAAGCTCATTGGCCAGAAAGAGGCTGTAAAGGCTGTTTCGGATGCGGTAAGACGTAGCCGGGCAGGTCTGCAGGACCCCAATAAACCCATTGGTTCATTCATCTTTCTAGGACCTACCGGTGTAGGTAAAACCGAACTGGCCAAGACGCTGGCAGAAGTATTGTTTAGCGACCCCAAAGCCATCACGCGCATTGACATGAGTGAATACCAGGAAAAACATGCTGTATCACGACTCGTGGGAGCTCCTCCGGGCTATGTAGGCTACGATGAAGGGGGTCAACTAACTGAAGCTGTGCGCAGAAGACCTTACAGTATTATCCTGTTGGATGAGATAGAAAAAGCCCATCCAGATACCTTCAATATACTGCTGCAGGTACTGGATGATGGCAGACTTACCGATAACAAGGGAAGGGTCGCCAATTTCAAAAACACCATTATTATTATGACTTCCAATATGGGAGCCGAGGTGATTCTGGAAAATTTTGAAGACCTGCAGGCAGTGGGAGATGATCACAGACAGGAGATTGTAGATGCCACTAAGGAAGAAGTGTTCAACCTCCTCAAGGAGCAACTCAGACCGGAGTTTCTGAATCGGATTGATGAGAAGATCATGTTTCAGCCTCTCACGAAAGATGAAATCAAAAAAATAGCTCAGTTGCTGCTGAAGGGAGTATCGCGTAACCTTGCGTACCAGGATCTATCCATCGAGATCAGTGAACCAGCCCTTGATCTGTTGGCAGAAATGGGATACGATCCACAGTTTGGAGCGAGACCATTAAAGAGGGTCATAGAAAAGATGTTGGTTGATGAACTTGCCAAGCAGGTGCTGGCCGGCTCCTTTGTAGCAGGGGAAACCATATATGTAGGTGTTGAGAATAAAAAATTCACCTTTTCTGAAGCACCTCCATCAGAGTCCTCTGATCCATCCGATAGTGGTCAACAAGAGAAGGTAAAAAAGGTGCAGGCAGAGAAGAAAGAAGACAACGAAACCACTGAGGTGCAGCAGAAGGCCACAGAGAGGGAAAAAGCTCTATCCGAGTTGCAAAAAGCCACAAAGGATGTGGAAGACGCTGTCAAAGACCTGAAAGGAGATAAAGAAGAGTAGCAAGAATCTTCCCGAATGCAGCCTCAGATCCTGGTGTCAAAGTACTAGTCCTGATCCACAAGCAAATGCCCGACCCAGCGATCCAGGTTAGGACACTTGTTTGTAAAGGTTGGACCAATTTCCACATAGGTCGCAGTAATTTTGGTCTGTATCCAATCACGCAGGTATTCCTGCTTACGCTCCTGTATGGCAGCCTGTTTGACCTTGGTGTAGTCCTGTTTAAGGTTGGCCTGGTGTGGGTCAGTCCGGGACTGTAGTAAGACGATGCGGAAAGCCTTGTCACCGGTCGGTTTGGTAAAGGCAATAGGCTTTGTCATTTCTCCTACTTCGAGCGTATCGATGGCAAAGAAGATATCGGCATCCAGCTCGGCTGTTTCAAAAAAGGTATCACCAGTGGCAGGATTAATCATTCTTCCACCGTTGTTATAGCTTTGCTCATCTTCGTCGGAAAACTCTTTAACCATCAGCTCAAAATGAGTTGAATCTTCCAAATACAGCGTTCTTACAGAATCCAACAAGGATTCCGCTTTATCCAGATCTGCCTGGGTAATCTCAGGCTTAATCAGAATATGACGACAGTGGATCATATTGCCCTTTCGTTCCAGCAATTCAATGAGATGAAATCCAAACTGTGTCTCTACCAACTCTGACAATTCACCTTCCTCCAGGTTGTATGCCGCCGCTTCAAACTCCGGAACATAAGTTCCCCGCTTTTGCATCCCCAGGTCACCACCTTTAGCGGCCGAAGCAAGGTCATCTGAGTAGTTCTTGGCCAACTCGGCAAAGTTTTCACCTGCCAATACTCTCTCTCTGACTTTGGTTAGACGGTCAATGGCTTTTTCTCTTTCCTTGGGATTCACCTGAGGATTTACAACGATCTCCCCAATCTCCACCTCAGCACTAAAATAGGGTAGACTGTCTCTGGGGATAGTCTCAAAATAAGCCTTTACTTCAGCGGGAGTAATCCGGGTGTTTTCCATGATTTGGGCCTGCATCCTCTCTGCTGTAAGTTGTTCGCGCAGCTCTTCCCGCATTTCGTGCCTCACAGCAGCAACCGTCTTCCCATAATACTCCTCAAATTGGCTGATATCATTACCCATCAAACCCAGGATATAATCGATTCTGGAATTTAGCTGCTGTTCGATCTGCCCATCCTCTACAATGACACTATCCAGTTTGGCCTGGTTAACCAACAACTTCTGCACCAGGATATTTTCCAGGATATTACATTTGGCTTGTTCAGGCAGTGATCCCCTGCGTTCTCTTTCGTAGTCGTACTGCTCTTCAATATCGGACAGAAGGATTACCTCGTCACCCACTTTGGCAACGACCTTATCAATGACCAGTCTCTCCTGACTTTGCACCAGCAGTGAGAGAAGACAAAAACTGATAACTCCAAGTAATCTCATGCCTAATATATTTTAATATTGTCCTGGGCGTAGGCCCGTTCGTACAAATCTTCCTTCCATTTCTCCAGCAAGGCTATCTTTCTCTTATGCAAAATCACTTTAGAAGCCTGCTCCTGAATATATGTCAACGGTGCTATCTCCTTTCTGTCCTTGATTTCCAGGATTTTAAGAAAACAATAATAGTCATTGTTTTCCAGCTGAAAGACCTCGTTGCTTCTTATCACACTTTCATTCACTGCCCCTTCCGGCATTTCCTGACTGATCAGATCCAATTTGTACCAAATGGAATCACTCAAATAAAAGGTCGTTGCATAACGATTACAGAGATCCACAAGTTGTGTAAACTCGTCGTCACTGCGGTCTTTGCGCCAAAGTTCGTCAAATTTCCGGACAACATCACCCGAAACATTGGAAGGCACCTTCATAAAGTGACAACGAACGATGGTTGACTCCAACAAATACTGTGACTTGTTGTCCTGATAATACTCCTGTAACTCTGCGTCGTTGATCAACGTATCCAACAAAGTCTCAACCACATTTTTTTCGTATTGATGTCTCAGCAGAGAAGCCCGGTAGTCCTGTACAAGCTTGTCAATTTCCAGATCCTCAGGGGCATTGCTCTCAGCTTCATGCATCATGATGCTTTCCCTGATCCATCGATCGACATAAGCATTCCATAACAGTAAGCTATCATCCGCAGTACTTTCGGGTGGAATCATAGCCCTTAATTCGGATGCATATAGGCGTTTGTCAAACACTTCTGCCACCAACTGATCCTCAACCTCTGTACGCTGACAAGAAGCCAGCATCATCACCATCAACATGGTCCCCAGACAAGATGACAACCAGTAGTGGTCAGGTTTTGATGATGGAAGAAAGCACATCTTCATTTACTTTGATCTCGTACTCCTCTCTTAGCTCCTCAACCCATTGTTTCTCCAAATAGTCCTGATAATCTGCAATGATGTAACCCCTGGCTTCTTCGAGGGTTTTCTGCTTTCTGGGAATAATTTCAGCAATCCTCTTATATACTGTTTCTGCCTTGTCTTCAAGCAGTGTGCCATCAGAGATAGAATACTTTTTCCATTCAAGATCCGGGTCCAATTCCTCTCTTTCAATCAGTTTGCCCTGAACTCGTACGACCTCATCATGTTTGTTAAATTTCTTGATGACCTTCTGCGTAGGCTTCCTGGCCAACTGTTTTTCGATTTTCTCCAGCAGACCAAGATCTTCACTTCTTACCGTTACCGTCTCTTCCAGTGCTTTCTCCGGCCACATATAACGGTCAGCATGCTCACGATAGTAGTTTTTTAGTCCTGTAGTGTCCTGTGATGCCTTATCCCACACATATTTCTTGGTAATTTCAAACAATAGGATTCCTTCCGAATATTCTCTCATCAGGGCTTTAAACTCAGGGTACTTATCCTCCAGGTGTGCTTCTTCATATGCCTTTATCTCTTCCTCAACAAAATCATCGTACATCGATTCCAGCGACTGCTGGGGTGGGAAGGTTTTATCCAGTCTTAACCGGGTGGCAGTGTTCTTGGTAAGATAGGCCAGGAAGCGGTCTACTTTCACCTGACTTCCACCAATTTCGAACAATGTCTGGTTTTCATATTCAGTGGGAGCTTTCCACTGATAACTCATTACATCCCTGCCGACATCCTGCAAGAATTTGCTGCGATTCCAATCATGTTCTTCAAATTCATTTTCCTCCTTGATCTGTTCCATCTTAGCCTCCTCAGCAATCTGGTAACGACCATCTCTTTTGATACGGGCTTCGAGCGTTCTTCTGATGTCTTCATAAGAAGGAACAGGCTTCACGCTGATTCTCTTAATAATATGCCAGCCAATACTTGTTTGTATGGGATCACTAATATCACCGTCATTCATCAACCGAAAAGCGGTACTCTCGAAAACGCTTTCATATTTATTTATCCCGAAGAACCCCAGGTATCCTCCCTTGGTGGCCGTAGCTTTGTCTTCAGAAAACCGCTGTGCCACGTCCTCAAATTCCTCTCCACCTGCTATTAGACCTTCAATTTCTTCAATTTTCTTTTTGGCGTCCGGCCCCTTTCTTACCAAAATATGAGCGACTTCAATCTCACCCCTGGCACTGCGCCTACTTTCGACTCTCACGATATGGTACCCCAATTTGGTCTTTATTGGACGGGAATAGGTCTTCAACGGCAGGGTATACAGCGCCGTCTCCATGTCATAGAATCCGTCCGGCAGCATTGCCGTGACAAAGCCAATACGTCCCTGATTCTTCTCCACGGTTTGATCATCCGAAACCTCTAACGCCACCTTTTCAAAATCCTCACCAGCCCGCAAACGGTCGAGGGTTGACAGTGCTTTTTCATAAGCTTGGTTGTCCTCCTGAGAAGTGGCACTTGGTGAAACTTTAATTAAAATATGACTGAAACTCACATCCTGCTGCATTCGTTCATGGGCTTCTGCTACCAGTGATTCAACCACATCCTGATCCGAGAGGTAGGCATCTGCGAGTTGCTTACGGTACCCGGCCAGTTCCTTGTTCAGCGCATCAATGGTATCGAGGTGAAGCTCGCGAGCTTTATGTACTTTCAGTTTAAAATTTTGGTATAGGTCCAGATATTCTTCCACCGAAGCCCGGGAAAAGTCAGCTTCATCCCGGTTGGTTTTTTCATATATGTACATGAACTCATCAAGGTAAACCGGTTCGCCTTCCACTTCAAAAAGTACCGGGTTTTGACCTGTAACTGCAGCCTGGATGATCAGGAAAACCAATACTGTCATCAACTTCATGGATCTCATAAGTGTCTTCTTTGTCGGATACGGTTTTTCGGGCACAAAAATACAATTTTTAAACCCCATCT
>JAUILF010000111.1 GCA_030433135.1 Bacteroidia bacterium
GCCAACCATCACCGTTAATATCATGCACAGCTACCGAAGAAGTACTGCTTGTGATCTCCGGAAGAGCTCCCCTTCTGAAAGCACCCTTTCCGTCATTCAGATACAATCGATCCTGCAAACGCTCATCGTCCGGCTCAAAATCATGGTATCCTCCACTGGTCACGTAAATATCGGGAAAGCCATCACCATTGGCATCCAGAATGGCAGCATCGGTATCACAAAAGGTCAGGTCTTCGTCAAAGCATTCGCTGGTTTCTTGGCTAAAGCCTGAAGCAGTACCGAGAAATATTCCTGCAGACTGCCCTGCGCCACCACCAACAAAAACGTCTTCCTTTCCATCACCATTAAAATCGGCTTTTACCATGCAAGGTCCCTGATGTGATAGTTCACGGATCAATAATGCCTGACGGTCAAAATCCCGTGTTTTCCTTCCCTTATGGCTGCACTCCAGGGGAGAATCAACTTTTTCAAATAATGCAGTTACTTCGGTGCCAGAAGGATTTGCATCGATCGCATCCCTGATATCCAGGTCAATTACCTGATCTACACCCAAACCCTTGAGAACCTGCTTCTTATCAGTTGGCCATAATACAGTCAGCGAATCGATGTTTGTCTTCTCACCCAGTCCAAAATGCAAGGTAGGAGTAATCGAAGATAAATAGCCTCGACTATAGAACTGTTCGACACACTGTTGTTCGTCACCATAATAAATACACACTCTGGCACCGATACCCTGGGGATTTGACTCACTTCCAACAAGGTTCACCTGGAGATAATGATTGCCCCTTTCTACACTATTGTTTTCATAGATAAAAGCTGCTTTATTAATATTATTAACCACCAGATCCAGGTCCCCGTCATTGTCCAGATCAGCGTAGGCAGCACCATTACTGTTAGCCGGCTGGTCGATACTCCATTCCGAGGAGGCGTCAGAAAATGACATTCCGTCTGCATTCCGAAAAGCATAATTATGCACATTGGATGCAGGCATATGTTCTATGATCTCCAGCACATCATCCCGTACAAGCCGGCCTTTTTTCTGCACATAGTCATCCATATATTTAATGAAATCCAGGTTGGTGTAGTCGCGATTATAGCCATTTGTGATAAAAATGTCCTTATAAGAATCATTGTCGAAATCAGCACCCAGCGCAGCCCAGCTCCAATCCGTGTTAGATATTCCAGTGAGCTGTCCAATCTCACTAAACGTGCCGTTTCCATTGTTCAACTGTAACATATTCCTCATAAACTGATAGTGAAATCCATTTCTGAGGTTCAGGTCAAATTTGGAATAGTTGTCGGGAGCCATCAGGAGCTTTTGTCGCCGATTGTCTTCCGGAAGCATATCCAGTGAGACGATATCCATGAAGCCGTCATTATTCAAGTCAACGACATCATTACCCATGGAAAAATGGCTGGAATGGCCCATACTTTGCTGCAGCTCATCCGTAAAGGTTCCATCACCATTATTCATATACAGATAGTCAGGTACATCATAATCGTTACACACATAAAAATCCGGCCACCCATCCCGGTCCAAATCACTAATACCAATTCCCAGACCATACGACAGCTGAGATCCGGACAATCCGGCCTCAACGGTTACATCATAAAACTTGCCATCATCCTGTCGAAATAACCGCAAGCCACGATACAGGTCATCTTCCTGCAACATAACTTTCGTATTGGCTTCATTGAGTATAGGCAAGGACTGGGGATTATGATTGAGCAGTAACATATCGAGGTCCCCATCCTTATCAAAATCCAGAAAATAGGACTGATTGCTGTATGCAGCACTTGCCAGCCCGTAGAACGAAGCCATTTCTCTGAAAATCGGGATCCCATCCTGACTATTACCCTGATTAACCAATAATTGATTGACCCGCTTGTTTTCAGGCATTGCACCGGAGTAACACAGATATATATCCATCCGATTATCTCCATTGATATCAACTATGGAAACACCCGTCTTCCAGGGACCTGGCCTACCCTGAGCATTACCGGCAGCAGCTACTTCCCTGAACTGCCAATTACCTTGATTCAGATAAAGGGCATTGTTCTCCATATTGGATGTGAAATAGATATCGATCAGGCCATCGCCGTTAAGATCGGAGGTAGCTACACCTCCACCATTGTAGAAATACTCGTACATAAGTACATTGGTATTGGGCCCTTCGACGAGTTTGTTTTCAAAGTGGATCCCGGTTTTCTCAGGAGAAAGCAACTGAAAAAGTTTTTGGTGGGACTCTCCCTGAGTAGAGACTTCGGATTCAGAATGGCATGAGATACACAAGAAGATCAAAACCCAATGGCTTAATCGATGAGGTATGTTTGCCAAATAACTTGTGTCGTTCATGATTATCCCTAATGTAAGAAAATCTGTTCCCCAGTACTGAGAAACAGATTTTCCTAAAACTTGTACCTTTCAACAGTTAGTACCCGGGATTCTGTACCAACTTATCATTTCTATTGATTTCGTCCCTGGTAATGACCCGATAATACATTTTGTCATCCCAGGTCCGTTGCTCAACTTCAGTATTTTCAAAAACCGTGTAAGTGTAATCATAAACATCCTTATCATGAACATATGGTACATGCGGCGTAGCTCCTGGTTTTAGTGTCGCCTGCACGTTGATAGCCTGGATACCCCTACCTAGCGTTTCCGGGGCGATCATCCACCGTCGGGCATCATGGTAGCGATGTTCTTCATACGCCAGCTCTACCCTTCGCTCGTTAATAAGTCTCTCCATTAACGCATCACCACTGTCATCAATAGCAGGCATTCCGGATCTGAATCGAATTCTGTTCATCCAGAGTCTTGCTTCATCTTCTTCACCTAATTTGATACAGGCTTCAGCGTAATTTAATGCTGCTTCGGTGTATCTCAGGAAAGGCCATGGAATGACCTGAGCATTGGACTGATTATCCGGAAGTGCCGGATTTGGATCGATAAATTTCCGGGTATAATAGTGAGTTCTACTACCATTCCAGTTCTCTACCGGCGACTCACGCGTATCAATTCCATTGATTACACCTCCATTGCCATCATCGTAGTAACCAGTCTGGACTTGATCTGCCGGTTCCATACCTGCTACATCCGCAGGTCTGGGTTTCCAGTCTGCTCCGTCATATAAAATGGTGGCATAGAATCTGGGGTCCCGGTCACTGAATGGATCGCTGCTGTGATCAGGATTATCCCAGTCAAACTTGGAACCATCCATCATTTCATAATCATCCACAAGCTGCTGAATAGGAGTATTCCCCGCCCAGTTGTGGTAACCATTGGGACCGTTGTTGATTCCATAGTGAATACCACCCAGAGGCCAGGCATCTTCTACAGTATATAGTGGAGTATGGGTTCTCTGAAAGATTAATTCGACTGCTGCACCTCCATCGGCAACAGCACTTTGTCCACCCATAGCGAGAGCCACATAGTTTTCTTCACCCTCCTCCGGACTCACTGGTCCATCCAGGTCAAGCTTATAACCTTGGCCCTCGTCAAGTACGGCTTGTGCAGCCGCTTTGGCTGCCTGATATCTTGCATTTTGATCTCCTCCCGTATAGGCTACCAGTTCAATGTTGCTGTAACCAGAAAGTACAGATGAATTAGCTGTGGCCTTTGATGCATCATGCAAATCACTGGCAGCATACAATAGTATTCTCGACTTGAGTGCCAGGGCAGAAAGTCTTGAAGCCCTGCCATCTGTCTCGGGCTTTCCATCCAGGAGTGTGGCTGCCTGGTCCAGATCACTTACAATAAAGTTTACACAGTCTTCCCAGCTGCTGCGAGCAATTGTATAATCCTCATCCAGGCCATAGGGTCTGTCTATAATAGGAACTCCACCATAATATCTCACCAGTTGGTGATAGTAGTAAGCTCGCAGGAAATACGCTTCACCCAGCAGTCGATCACGTAGTTCAGTGTCGGGAAAAGTGGATTCAGGTAATTCCTGAATGGCTGTATTAGCCTGTCTGATGGCTAAATACATATCATCCCATTCCCAGGTACTACTTGTGAACCCCAGGTTGGCAGGGCTCTCAGATGCCTCATTGAAGACAATTTGTCCGGCTCGCCCATGGGTAAACATTGCCTCATCGGTAATGGATGCCAATGCTTCCTCTTCAAACCCTCCGTATCCAAGAAAAGAATAAACATTGTAAATAAAGGCCTGTGACAGAGCTCCATCCGACCAGGTGGCATCACTCGAAATCCGGTCAAGGGGTTCGGTGTTTAAGAAATCCTTGCTACAGGATAATGGAAGTATCACCAGTGCTACAGCTCCGGCAATAAATAGATATAAGTGTAATTTTTTCATTCTCCTAACCATTAAAATGTTACGCTAAGTCCGGTATTGATCACTCTCGATTGTGGATAGTATTGGCCACTTCCGCTGGACACTTCAGGGTCAATGATATCACGATTAGAGATGGTAAGCAGATTTAACGCATTGACATAGACCCGGATATTCTTAAACCAACTGATCAAAGATCGATTAAAAGAGTATCCCAATTCTATATTTTTCAGTCGTATATAATCTTTATTATATAACCAATAGGTATTGTTTCCAAAGTTTCCACCTGTGTAATAGGTGTCTCCCCTACTGGCCAATCGTGGATGTTCAGAGCTTGGGTTATCAATCGACCAACGGTTGTCATGGTCGTACTTC
The DNA here is from genome assembly GCA_030433135.1 of Bacteroidia bacterium. GTDB lineage: Bacteria > Bacteroidota > Bacteroidia > Chitinophagales > Saprospiraceae > JABDMH01. Next base: position 4,668 of record JAUILF010000111.1, read on the forward strand.
AGGAAGTTACCAATATCACCCGATTCTGTATATAGCCTGATCCTGGCACCCATGGCCCCCTGCCAGAGCATGGAAAAGTCGAATCCGGACCATTGCAGATTGAAAGTAGCACCAAAGTTAAAATTGGGTACATTATTCCGGTCTATCCTAACCTGATCATCACCATCGATAACTCCATCTCCATTGACATCCTTAAATTTCATATCACCCGGCAATAATTGGCCGGTAATCGCACTGTAGTCAATAGTATTGGCTTCAATTTCAGCCTGATCCAGAAAAGCACCGTCAGATTCGTACACCAGGAAGGCCCCTATGGGTTTTCCTTCCTGCAACTGATAATCAGGAGCTCCCGGTACTTCATCCATAAAGACTACTTCATTCTTTGCATATCCACCATTTATTCCGGCAGAATATCGCAGGCCACCCTGACCACCATTGTAGACAAAATTAAATTCAAAACCCTGGTTATCAACCTGACCTGCATTTACCGGGGGTAAAAGCGAGTTAATCCCTGACGACTGAGGGGTTGATCCAGTCTTTTGGATAAGGATCTGATCTCTTCTATTATAAAAGTACTCCAGGGTAAAGTCAAAATTTCCTCCAATGGTACCATCAATACCAATGTTATAGTTATTGGCTCGTTCCCAGGTAAAACTGGGGTTAGCGAGGATCGTTTCCTGAAGTGTTGTTTCAACAACCTGATTAATGGGATAAGCACCAAAACTATAGGTAGAAAGGAAGGCGTACTCCTGCAGATCGAGAGTTCCATTTCCATCCACATCAAAGGCTACGTAGTCGTTACCCATCTGGCCATATGAAGCTCTGAGTTTCAGGTAGTCAAAAGCTCCTACATTAAACCAATCTTCCTGGGTAATATTCCAACCCAACAGTAATCCGGGAAAGAATCCGAAGCGGTCATCTTCAGGGAAGATATAGGACCCATCAAATCTCCAGATAAACTCGGCCATATATTTCTCACGGAAATTATACCTGACACGGCCATAATATCCCAAACGTGCCCTTTCATAGGCACTTCCATCAGTTTCCTGCTGCAAGGATCCTCCCGCAAACAATTGATCAATGGCTGGTGAAATATAATTTCGTCGATATGCCTCAAAATCACTACCCATGAATGTCTCTCTGGTAACTCCGGCTAAAGCATTGATCGAATGATCCGCCCCCAAAGCAATGTCGTATTCGAGGAGAGCAGTCATGGTAGTGTTTAACACATCACTGGTAAATTCCCGTAATCTTGGATCGGTAAAATTGGAACGGATAGCACCTTCGAGCAGTGGGTCTCCGTTGTCATCATATGAAACCCGGTCCCATGAATAGAGCATCCAGGGCGTTTGCCAAATTTTTCTCTTTCTGTTATTGTGATCAACAGATCCGGATAAAGATAATTTCAAACCTTCTACCCAGGGATTGGTAAACTCTACAGCACCTTGTGCCTGCAAGTAGTCAGTCGGGTCGTGATCGTAACCAGTAGCGTTGGTTGTAATTACTACAGGATTTTGGCCATTTTCTATATCAGGACCCGGCATTCCATTAGGCCAGATCGCTGGTTCCGTAGGCCTTCCCCGCATCAGCATTCTGAAAATGGCACCTGCTCCCTGAGTGGGAAAGTTCCGGTCCTCACGTCGACCAACAAGACCTACAGATGCCTTGATATATTCGTTAATATTGGCATCAAGGTTTATTCTCAGATTGTATTGCTTATAAAAAGTAGCTGTATTCTTGTAAAAGGCTTCCTGATTCACATAACCAATTGAGGTCAGGTATCTGAATTTATCAGAGCCTCCGCTAATCTGTAGATTATGTCGTTGCTGAGGTGCCCAGGTCGATAGTGCTGCATCAAACCAGTCTTCATCAGGATAACCCCATGGATCGGTACCGTTTCCATGTAGTTCAATCGCCTCCGGACTGTAGTTGGCACTGATAGTACCTACACCATCAGTGGGAGAATCATAAACTCCTTCAGTCTGTAACCCGTCCCAGGCAGCTTCCCATTCGTCAACCGGTATTGATTGGTAGAGGTTTATTTCATTAATAATATTTGCATACTCCACAGCACTGGACATTTCTGGAACTCTCGTCGGTTGTGCCCATCCATAATTGAAGTCATAAGAAACGGTTGGTGTTCCATCAGTTCCACGTTTAGTCGTGATTAATATGACCCCATTTGCTGCCCTGGCACCATAGATAGCTGCAGAGGCATCTTTTAAGACCGAAATAGACTCGATGTCCTGTGGAGTGAGCCGACCAAGGCCACCATCACGATCGGGTATTCCATCGATCACAATCAGAGGACTGTTATCACCCAAGGTATTGGTACCCCTTATATTTACCGTAGCACCATCGTACCCTGGTTCACCACTGTTTTGTATGACCACCAGACCTGGCAATCTTCCAGCCAGTGAATTGGACATATCAACAGCGGGAGACATGGTGATATCACCACCTTCCAATTGAGCAACAGCACCAGTTACAGTTACTTTCTTCTGGGTTCCATAACCCACTACGACTACTTCATCCAACTGTGCTCCTTCACTCATGACTACGTCAATCTGATCTGATGCACCTACCGTAAACTGTGTACTTTGAAAGCCGGTATATGAGAACTCAAGCACATCACCCTCACTGGCCTCCAAAGTATAGGCACCATCAAAGTCTGTGACAGTTCCACGCGTGGTTCCCTGTATCCTGATATTTACCCCGATAAGGGGCTCTGCATCCGAACTGGTTACGGTACCAGTTATGGTCCTTTGACCGTACGATTGGAATCCCATGAGGACTATTCCAAACAACAAAAGTATAGGTCTAATCATTAGCAATGTTTTTAAACTAACTTGATCACTCAGACCACGTTACATGACATGTATTGTGATCTAAGCCATTCAACACTGCAAGTCACTAGAACCCGTAGTTGGCAAGATGTTCATCTGATTCAACTCAGACGAAAAGTATCAATCATTCGTATTATAGTAGTGGACACTGGGGTCCCTTAACAGCAGTATTGCTAACAAGGTAGGAATTAAATTTGATAAATGTAAAAATTACACTTAAAAAATATGGGCTGTTTTGTTCATATGTGTTAATGAACCCAACTAACATATCTGTTATCAATACGTGGAATTCACTTCTTATGACCTTTTGCTTGCCAAGTCAATCTTCCTGGCTACATTCAAAAATTATGGTGGGAAAGCATCTCCTCACCGTAGGTAGTAGAACCTATTTGATCTCAAAATCAAAACCGGTTTGGGATAATTGAACATACTTTCTACGATTAAATTCGTAGAGAAATGCTCCACGACGTGATGTTGTCATATCTTTTTCGTCAAGTTTATTCAGGATACCAAAGGATAAGATTTTCTTTCGGAAATTGCGTGGATCAAGCGGCCGGGCATAGATTTCCTCATATAGTGACTGGAGTTGGGGAACAGTAAATTTTTCCCTGAGTAATTCAAAACCAATTGGTCTGTGGCGGGCTTCAATTCGAATCTTTTTCAATGCATCCTCAACCATTTGTCCGTGATCAAAGACCAACTCAGGAATTTTGGATACCGAATGCCATGATGCCCCGTGTCTCTGCACCAATTCCCTGTCGTACTCGGTAATCCGGATCAATGAAAAATAAGCAAGTGAAATACAACGAAAACCGGGATCGCGATTAGCCTGACCATAGCACCCAAGCTGTTCCAAAAAGACATCTTTCAATCCCGTTATTTCGGCCAGGACCCGGCCTGCCGCATCATCGACATCCTCATCTAATTGCACAAAACTGCCAATTAAAGACCACTTACCGACAGCCGGCCGGACTCTTCTCTTAAAGAGCAATATCTTGAGCTCATTGTCATCAAACCCAAAGATGAGACAGTCCACTGCCACATGCATTTTGTTTTGGTGATTCTTCGCGTAGTGGTCATATCCTGTGAATGTACTATCTGAGTCTGCTGAATGACCATTATTTACAGGCAGAGAGTCACGAACAGCGTGGCGTTCGAACTCATTAATTGGTTTGGATATTGGAAAACAACTGTTCGTTTGGTATTCGTCTTCGCGTCATAAGATAATGATTTCCTGACTACCTCCCTATTGTCCTGTGCTGGTAACGAAGGTGGCATCATATCATTCGTTCGAAGATTTGCCAATTATCCATTAAGATATAGAGGTCCTGCATCATATTCGGTCCTGATTCACCGAAGGCAAGTTTCCTCACATATCATGGAATGATTAAGGTCTTTCTCAATCCCACCCGGCTTGAACGATCCGAGTAATAGTCTTCCATTTCAGTGAAAACGATATATCCTCGCTTTTTGTAAAAGTCTGGTGCTTCATATCCGGCGGTCCAGGTCCATATCTTCCGAATATGCTTTTGCGCCAATTCTTCTTCCAGGAGATCTAACATTTGCGTGCCAATGCCCTCCCGTCGATAATTTCCCTCTACATATAGATCAGTCAGATAGAACCAGCCGGAATAATGCTTTCCATTTTTGTAGGCCAGACCGGAAGCACAACCCAAAAAGCCTCTGTCCCCGGATGCAACCCAGCCAAATCGTTCCGAATGCTGTATAGCCACACCATTCTCAACAGTATGGTTGTCAAATCCTGCCTTCATCTTACGCAACTCATCCTGGGTAAGGTCACGTTTGGTAAAATTAATTTTCCTCAAGACTGACTATATTTTTCCCGGGAACAATCTATCATTTGTCCGGCAACGTAAAATGCCACCTCTCCCCTTCATCCCAAGCATCCCTGGAGTTACCGTAGTTTGGATATCCATCCTGTGATTGGAGCTTCTTTGCGAGATGTAATAGATTGTAGGTCATGAATGTGGTATTTCGGTTGGCGAAGTCACTATCGAAACCAACCGGTGCATCGAGCTTTTTGCCCTGCCATTCCGTGTCACCATAACTGGGACCAGGACCGGCCTCACCTATCCAACCACAATCCGCCTGTGGAGGTATGGAATAACCAATATGTTGCAGCGAATACAGTATTCCCATGCCACAGTGTTTGATACCGTCCTCATTTCCGGTTACAACGCAGCCACCTACCTTCCCATAATATACGTATTGCCCCTTTTCATTGGTCTGACCACTCATGGCATAAAGTCTTTCGATAAGTTTTTGTGCAACCGACGACTTCTCTCCCAGCCATATGGGTGTTCCGACCACTAAAATATTTGCATCCATGATGCGCTCAAAGATATCCGGCCATTCATCCTTTGACCATCCCTGTTCGGTCATATCTGGATAAACACCCGGAGGAATCTCAAAATCTACCAGTCTAATTTCCTCTAATTTCACATGCTCTTTTTCCATGATTCGTTTTGAAACCCCCATCAGTGTTGAGGTGTGGCTCACTCTGGGCGACTTCTTCAAGGTGCAATTGATAAAAAGAGCTTTCAATTCGCTAAAATCCCGACTTTTCATTTGATACCGTTTCAGTTGATGATTCAGATCGCATATGTGAGACACCTCCTGAACTCTGAGAAGTTCGGAATGAGAGTAAAATCGGTGATTTCAATCATCAAACACCTTACCTACTCATCTCTAATAGCCTCTACAGGGTTGGCGTAGGCAGCTCTCAGTGTATGGTAACCTACCGTAAGCATTGCCACCAGGAAAGCCAGGACAAATCCAAGAACAAAAATGGAAATACCCATAGTTACCCGCTCAGCAAAATTATTCAACCACCTATTCATCAACAAGTAGGTGGGTAGGGAGAATAAAACAAAAGCTACTACCACCAGCCAGGCAAATCGTTTGGATAGCTGTACTGTAATCTGACGAACAGAGGCACCCAGTACTTTTCGGATACCGACTTCCTTCAACCTTTGTTCGGTATTGATCGAGGCCAGACCAAACAGTCCGAGACAGGCAATGAGAATAGCAAGAAATGCCATGATATTAACCACGATGCCCATCTGTTGATCGGACCTGTACATATCATCAAAGTGTTCGTCCAGGAATGAATACTGAAATGGCCACTCCGGAACCAATTGGTCCCAGACCCGATGGGTATAGGCGATTGCTTCTTCAATATGCTCCCCATCAACTTTCACAGACAATTCGTCGTAACCCCATTCCGAATGGACTACCATGGAAAGGGTGTTGATAGGATAGTGAAGCGAATTGAAATTAAAGTCCCGTACCACTCCAATAATAGTACCCAGGGAGTCATCAGGATACCAGCTATGCCCGGCAGATACACCTATGGGATCATCCAGTCCCAGTTCCTCCTGTAAGGATTGATTGATCACGAAAGCATAACCATCGTCCAGCGGACGGGTATCATCAAATCCACGACCTTCCAGCAGTTCTATCTCATAGACGTCCAGATAGTCGTAGTCCACATTGACATTACTGGGAGTCATACCTCTCACAGTATCGGTCCTTAGCTTAAATCCCCATTGATGAAAGTTGTTGCCCAATCGCTGGCCTGAAGCGGTGACACCCCTGATATGAGCACCCTTCTTTAATTCCTCCTTCAGCGTAGTAAATACTTCATTGGCATCACTGTTCATATCTACCAGTAGGATATGTTCTTTGTTGATCCCAATATCTTTGCTCTGAATAAAAAACAGTTGCTGCACCACTACCAGGGTACCGACAATCATGGCGATGGCAAGTCCAAATTGCAATACAACAAGTCCGTTTCTGAAAAGAGCATGTTGCCTGGGGGATTGTTCTCCTTTTATGACCTGCGAAGGCTGAAAGGAAGCCAGGTAATAGGCCGGATAGATCCCCGCCAAAAATCCCAAAAATATGGTCAGTGCAAAGGACAGAAATAACAATTCCGGATGGGCAATGAAATAGAACATGCTAATATGCCGATCAATCAATTGGCTTAGAACCGGAGCACTGGCCATTGCGAGAAGAATTCCGATTACAAAAGCGAATACACTCAGTAGTACGGATTCAGTAACAAACTGACTGAACAACTGAGGTTTTCTAGCTCCAATCGTTTTTCTGACCCCAACTTCTTTGCGCCTGTGAGAAGCTCTGGCCGTAATCAGATTCATGAAATTGATTGAAGCAATCAGGATTATAAATAAGCCCACCCAGGCAAAAACACGCAAGTACTTTCCATTAAACTTCCGATAGTTGTTATAATCATGCTCAATATCCATAGAGGCAAGGTGTACAGCCGATAAATCCTGAAAGAATAACTTATAGTAATCGGTAACATCATCGGTATCTTCGGGGTCCGGAGGCATGACTCTCAATAAAAATTCAGGCATTTTGCTCTGCAGGTCCTTCAAATCGACATGGTCTGCAATGACCAGGTAGGTGTTCAAAAAATTGGAACCAAACTGCTGGTTAAACTCCGGGTTTTCTTGCAGTTCGGTAGCCATTGAGATCAGCACATCAAACTGCAAATGAGAATTTTCTGGTACATTTTGACAAACTCCGGTCACACTGAAAGCACGATCACCAAGATGAAGTACCTCGCCTACCGGATCCTTGTTCTCAAAAAACTTGGCGGCAGTTTCTTCACTGATCACCATAGAATATGGATCATCCAGCACCTCGGAGGGGTTGCCAGAAATTAATGCGAAATCGAAAATTTCGAGAAATGTACTGTCAACCATGACACTCTTCTCTACAATGAGCTCATTGTCCTCGTATCGGTATAGCCGTTTACCCCGGGTATGAAATCGGGTATAAGATTCAATCTCCGGATAATCCTCCATCAACGCCGGTCCCATGCCCGGCATCGACAGCGCTACATTCTGAGTATTGGTGCCGGGAAAACTTTGCACCTCATCCAGCCGGTAAATGCTGGAGCCGCGGGAATGAAATGCATCAAAACTCCTTTCATCCTGAATAAAAAGGAAGATCAGCATGCAGGCGGCAATACCTAGCGCCAGGCTAAACACATTGATAAAGGACATCAGTTTCTGGCGACTGATGTTACGCCATGCGATTTTCAGGTAGTTGTAGATCATAGGAGTTCCGGTTAAGGCTTGTCACTTGACAAAAACAGCATCGATATTAAGGACTGATAATTATCACAATAAGTTGCGAGCCTGCACCACTTTGATCTGAAAAGACAGGTATATTGGCACAAACAAGAATACCTTGAAGAAATTCTTTCGCACCATTGGTCCCGGTATCATTACCGCTGCCCTGGTTTTTGGGCCCGGCAGTCTCACGGTAAACACCAAACTGGGAGCAACTTATGGCTATAACCTGATCTGGGTTTTGATCATTACTACTATCCTGATGATTTCTTACACCCGATTGTCGGCCAGGATTGGAATCACACAAGAGCGGTCCCTTATGGAGGAGATACGCATCAGATATGGCAAAGTATGGACGGTGATACTGGGCCTTGGTATTTTTTGCATAACTGCTGCTTTTCAGGCCGGTAACGCTATAGGCGCAGGCATCGCCTTCGCAGAACTTTTCGAAATGAGTTCTGTACCCTGGATCTTGTTTTTTTCGACTATTGCCATTTTTCTACTGTTTTTCAAGTCGTTCTATGCTATCCTGGAAAAGATCATGATTGTCCTGGTCCTGGTCATGCTCCTGGCATTCTTTCTCACACTGTTACTTACCCGTCCGAATCTTAGTGACATCCTCAATGGACTGTTACCTTCTCTACCGGATGGTTCCGAGCTACTGGTCATTGCGTTGGTAGCATCGAGTTTTTCTATAGTCGGTGCCTTTTATCAGGCCTACCTGGTACAGGAAAAAGGCTGGCAACCTGGAGATCTGATCAGGGCACAATCTGAAAGTCGCAATGGAATCATCATCCTGGGACTTCTAAGTGGTATGGTGATGATGTGTGCAGCATCCGTCTTGTACGGACAACAAATTAATGTCAGTTCTGCATCTGATCTGGGCCTGGCCCTCGAACCACTTTTGGGTCGTCAGACAACGGTGGTCTTTATGATTGGTTTTTTTGCTGCCTCATTTTCATCACTTATTGGTAATGCTACCATTGGTGGTACTATCCTGTCCGATGCCTTGGGGCTGGGAAAAAAATTGCAATCGAAATCTGTGCGGGCCATGATCATCCTGGTTATCATCATGGGAAGCACTGTCGCCATTTTATTTGGTAGGCTTCCACTTGAGCTTATTGTCTTTGCTCAGGCCATTACCATCATTATCGCACCGGCTGCAGCCATCTTTTTGTTGTTATTGGCCGATTTCAAATGGCAGAATCTCTTTCAAAAAAATCAGGGAATCTCAGGTTGGGTGCAAATGACAGGATTGGTTATTTTGCTGGGCCTGGCGTCCTATAATATTTTTAAACTTGTTACTTAATTTCGTACCTCCTTATGCCAAACCCCATTGATATTGATACACTACTGAGCACCCCTTCACCGCGCCTTATTGAGGATATTCGTCAATTGAAAGGAGATCTTCTGATCCTTGGCCTTGGGGGTAAAATGGGACCGAGCCTGGCAAAGCTGGCTCTCAATGCTTACAAAGAAGCCGGACACCCGGGAAAGATCCTGGGTGCTTCGAGATTCTCCAACCGGCAACTACAGGATGAAATGGAACGCATAGGAGTCACTACCTTCCGGGGCGACCTTCTGGATCCTTCATTTCTGCAGCAGCTACCCGAAGTGGAGAACATCATATACATGGCAGGCCAAAAGTTTGGCACAAAAGGCAACGAATCAACCACCTGGGCCATGAACTCCTACCTGCCGGGACTGGTTGCGAATAAATACCACAGATCGAGGATTGTAGCATTTTCCACCGGCAATGTGTACCCCTTTGTTCCGGTTGATGGCACCGGGGCAACCGAAGAAACACCGGTAGAGCCGGTTGGTGAATACGCCCAATCCTGCCTCGGCCGCGAAAGAATCTTCCAGTACTTCAGTGAAAAACACGAGACCCCGGTGGTACTATTTCGGCTAAATTATGCCCTGGACCTCCGCTATGGTGTTTTGAATGACATTGCTCAGGCAGTTTGGTCCAACAACCCTATTGATCTTTCCATGGGTTTTGCCAATGTGATTTGGCAGGGTGACGCCAATGAATTTGCCATTCGCTCTCTTCTCCATGCCCGGTCTCCGGCCATGCCCCTGAATATCACCGGTTCGGAAAAAATCATGATCAGGGAAGTGGCCACCAGGTTTGGAAAGGCCTTTGATCGACAACCTGTATTTATTGGACTCCCCCAGGATACAGCACTGCTCAGCGATGCATCCAAATCCTTTGAACTGTTTGGCATGCCTTCCGTCAGCCTGGAAGAAATGCTCGAAATGACCATTAACTGGGTGCTCGAAGGGGGTGTGCAAATAAACAAGCCAACTCATTTTCAAGAACGCAAGGGAAAATTCTAGGATGAAAACACTCAACGATAAGGTATATAAACTACTACACCAGGGAACGGTGATTCCGGCTCACCCATTGGCCCTTACCGCAAATAGAACGTTGGATGAAGAGGCTCAAAGAAGGCTTACCCGCTACTATCTGGCAGCCGGTGCAGGTGGTCTTGCTGTTGGAGTACACACTACACAGTTTGCCATCCGGGATCCGGAGATCAACCTGTACCGGAAAGTACTTGAGCTGGCAATGGATGAAGTGAAAAAATCAGGCAAAAACGATGAAATCATTAAGGTAGCAGGCGTAAGCGGTCCCACGGATCAGGCTGCAAAGGAAGCCAGGCTAGCTCACGATTTGGGTTATGACCTGGCCCTGGTAAGTACCAATGGGTTGGGCCACTGGTCAGAAGAAGACCTGCTTAAACGAGCTCGTGAAATTAGTATGGAAATACCCTTGTTTGGTTTTTACTTACAGCCGGCTGTGGGAGGCAGGGTTCTTTCCCAGAATTTCTGGGAAGGTTTTGCTGATATTCCAAATGTCTATGCCATCAAGATGGCCCCCTTCAACCGGTATCAGACCCTGGATGTAGTACATGCTGTGTGCAGGTCCGGTCGTAATGAAGAAATTGCCCTTTATACAGGAAATGATGATACCATCATAAGTGATCTGCTCACAACCTATGCCATACGAACCAATCAGGGAATGATCAAAAAAGACATTGTAGGTGGTCTGCTTGGACATTGGGCCGTTTGGACCAAGTCCGCGGTGGAGCAACTGAATAACATCAAAGCAATAAAAGAAAAAGGCAGTGCTGTACCGCAAGATATGCTCACACTTGCGGCCCAGGTTACGGATAGCAATGCTGCCTTCTTTGATGCCAGGAATGCTTTTGAGGGATGCATTGCAGGTATTCACGAAGTGTTGTTTCGACAAGGTCTACTAAAAGGAATCTGGTGCCTTGATGAAGCAGAAAAGCTGTCGCCCGGACAAAGTGATGAGATCACCCGGGTTTATGAAGATTACCCTCATCTCTCTGACGATACTTTTGTGAAGAGATTTCTCCGGGAAGATCGTGCATAGTTCTATAGTCACAGCATGAAAGCTTCACATTCCTATCAATGGAGAAAGATGACCATTCGGGATATTGGGGCCGGAATGGAGTTGAAGAACTATAACCAATGGAATCAGACCATTGATGACTGGACTTTTCTGATCAGTACTCCTGACTCCGTAAATTGGGTTGTTGTCACTCCCCCGGATAACATTGTTGGTACTATTACCTGTATGCCGTTTGCTCCAGGACCCGGATGGATCGGCATGGTACTGGTTCATCCTGATCATCGACGCAGAGGTCTAGGGACCAGTCTCATGCAAAAAGCGATGGAAAATTCTACGAAAAAATCCTTCCAGTTGGATGCTACCGAGCATGGAAGTAAACTATATGAAAAGCTGGGCTACAAAGTTACCGGTACAGTACACCGGTGGACCAGTCGGGGATTAAAGAAATTCCAATGGCATGGCAAAGCTACCCAAATCTCTACCGGCCAACAATTGAAGGATGTCATCTCTTACGACCAACGAAGAACAGGCGTAGGCAGACCCGCATTACTTGAATATCTCGCTGGTCATTCTATCCTGAGTTCAATTTGCATCTCCAGGAAACAGGAAATTTGTGGTTATTGCCTGGGAAGACCCGGAAGCAGGTATCACATGATGGGCCCCCTACTGGCAAACGATCTAACGACCGCCATTGACCTTTTCCACTGTTCATTTT
>JAUILF010000523.1 GCA_030433135.1 Bacteroidia bacterium
CCTTAAACTTTGTCTCAAATAAAGTATACTCTGAGACTCCCCCGGATTGTAACTCTTTTACATAGATCATCGTACCATCCGATGAAATCGTGGCATAGGATTCTTCACCATCATGAGTATTGATTCTGTTCAGTGGACGTGGCATGATCCATCGATCATATTGTTTTTCTGTATACCATATATCATTCTTCTGACCCTCTTTACTGCTATTAAAAACCAGGATGCCTGTTCCGGGCTGCAATGTGGGCTCATAGTGATTTACCGTATCCATCAAAGAAAGGAACTCAGGTTCTGACCACTGTTGATTATTCCATCTTAATTCATAAATAGCAAGTCGAGGTGTGCCACTATCTATATTATTATTTTTTAAATTTTGATATTCTTGATGAGGGAGTGTACAGTAAATCGATTGTCCGTCCTTAGAAATGGAAATGCCCTGAATTAAACGATAATCAGGAGAAGATAAGAAGCTTAGATATCCATCCTGGCTCAGACTCTTCGAGAAAATGAATCCTATCATAAAAATAACCACAAGGATTCTCATACAATGTTTATTCATGAGCGCCTATGTAATTTAATATGGCAAGTCTTTAACTCGAAAATACCCGTACTGCTGTCACTCCACACGGCAACAAATGTGTTCTCACCTGCACTTTTGATGTCCATATAGTGGCCACCACCGGAAAACTTATTAGCTACATCCGCGTTTTTCGGAGTAACAGGGTCCGAACTGACCTCAGTGATTTTTGTGGGGTGATTAAATGTCAGGCCACCATCCACAGAATATGAAAAATATAGGTCGTTTCCTTTTTGTTCAGGATCATTCTGACTGTCTATCCAGGATATTCCTAAGACACCATTTGCAGTCACACTGGCGGAGGCAAGATTTGCCTTGCTGGCTAATCCCGTAGTGAAAGTGTCTATCCTCATATCGCGACTCCAGGTTTCTCCGTTATCTGAGGAGTAATTGATCCACACGCCGCCGGAGGCCAATGCTCTTACGAAATAAAGCCTGTCCTGCCAGGGAGAGGAAGTATGGTTGTCATGAACCAATCGCATATATCCTCTGCCGCCTCCTGCACGCATGCTTATCATAATGCGTTTTGAGAGTGATGTGTCATCCTTCTCCCATTTTTGTATCCAAAATCGTCGCTGAAACTCTGATCCGGGTAGGATCATCGTTCCGTTGGATAGAATGGCAGGTTCGCAGAAATTTAACCGTATTCCTTTCCCTGACACTTGCGTAAGTTCTTCGAAGGGCTCATCAGCTTCTGCTTTGTAGACGGCAATGTCCGCAGACATATCAGCATTAAACCGGGCGGTAGATGCAATAAAGCTATCGTTGTGATAGATTACTTTGGTACCGTCATGACCATGCGCATTATTAATTTGTTGCACATTTGTGCTCCAGGTTATACCTCCGTCGGCAGATCTGAAAAGCTGTAAGGGAAATACGTGCTTAAAGGAACCCCGAGTGCCCAGCCAGGCAAGGGTAGTGTGACCATTGGGCATCATACTAATCCAGGGGTCATATCCCCAATAGTCCCAGACGGTTTCGGTCCAGTTTTGACCACCATTTTGAGAAAGAAAGGTAAGTAATCGTGCACTTTGATATGGGTTATTACTATCTGTAATGGCCATAGCGGCGACCAGGATGTGATTTGGATTTGATGGGTGGATGGCTAGAGATGGTTCCACAATGGGTATACCCAGCGAGCTGGAAATCGGTATGACCTTACCAATTTCAACCCAATGCTCATCATGTGTTGTAACCTCACTTTGTGCTTTAACCCGGCAAGGCAGAAAAAAGGGTAGGGCGATTATGATAATAAAGACGGGATTATTTAGTTTTTGCATTCTACTCATATTACGGAGTTATTCGCTTCACACTTATAAATACTTCATTCGTACTTCCCGATTCCTGTAATTGAATATCAAATTGTCCCCATCCTAATATTGGATTAAATACCTCTCCCTGGATAAATTGCGATGTATCGCTTTTCTTTATTTTCCAATGATCCAGTTTTTTTATTTCCTTGTCCAGAAGAGACATAACAAGGGTTGGCTTTGCTTTATCATGGATTCTAAATTTATATTTCCAGTGGTCCCGATCGCCTTGTGAAAAATGAAATTCATTGGAGAATAATAACATGATATGTTGGAGACCGATTATGAAGTTTTCAGCAAGCTGTGTTCGGGCATAGTCACTGGCACGACTCCACTCATATTCCATGTGATTGGCAATGTTTTGGGCTCGTCCCATACCCATATATTTTGAAACTACATGCAATGCTGCGTCCATACCCGACGAAAGGCCGGAAGAAGTAACGATTTTGCCATTGTCGGTGTATTTGACATCATTTCTTACAATGGCCGTTGGATAGTGTGCAGCTAAATCAGGAATGAGTGAGGCAAAGGTGGTTGCCTCCTGACCTTTCAGCAGACCTGCTTCGCCCAGGAAGAAAGCTCCACTACACACTGAAAATATGATATCGGCACTTTTCCCTACATCTTCTATGAGTTCTTGTATCGCATGATTTCCCGGGTTGGATTCAGCTATACCTCCGCCAGGTAGTACCAATACATCTATGTCAGGAACATTGGCGAGCGTAAAATCCGGCGAGATCTGCAACGTGTGACCAATGCGTACCGCTTCAGATGTAATACCAATGGTGGCTACCCGAAATCCGGCATGCTCGAAGACGGACAGGGGACCGGTGACATCCATCACATCAGCACCATTAAATAGAAGGATTCCGATGAGGGGTGGTTCTATGGAGGTCCGCTCTAATTCAATCCCTTCTAGTACCGGCATTAATGACATGTTGCAGGATGGACAGTCACCCATGGTGTCGAAGTGCTTTCCATCATCAGGGCATCCACAGGGACTGCACATGTATTTAATCTCGATTTGGGAGATGGCAGGAAGGAATTGCAGGAGCAAAGCTATCAGCCCGGTGCCTACCATACTTTTCATATTCTGGATCCCAAACCCCGTATGATCAGTGCGGCGCCCTATCGCGATCGAGTGGTGCATCATGCGTTGTGT
>JAUILF010000112.1 GCA_030433135.1 Bacteroidia bacterium
CTCTGTTACTTCGGATTTACTCAGGTCGGCCGCTGTAAATTCATCCCACTTGATAGGGATATCCTGGCCGTCAACCTTGCTGAAAGCATGCCAGTCGATGATCATGGCGAGATGGTTCAATTGTTCTGCAAATGTCATCTGATCTTCCGTGGGCCGAAATGCGTATTTTACTTCGGGCATAGCTTCTCCAACCGCTAAAGTGTAGGCTCGCGACTGTTGCCATCGCTCAAGGCAGTCTCGTAAGAATGGGTCTTCTTGACTGTCTACCAAATCAGCACCAATTAGAGAAAGCAACAAAAAGAAGGTGTACCTCAACATAACTCAATTCTTAATTTCAACACCATCACCCCCTCCCTACGAAGGGCATTTTGGTCGCCATAACATTGATGTTCAGGACATTTGCATCCAGCGGCAATCCGGCGATGTACACAATGGCATCTGTCACGTGCTGTAAATCCATAAGAGGTTCGGTAGCCATACTTCCATCAGCCTGGGGAACTCCGGTTTCCATTTTTGCTGCCATTTCAGTTGCAGCGTTGCCAATGTCGATCTGACTACAGGCAATATTATATTTCCTTCCATCCAGTGCGGTGCTTTTGGTTAAACCAGTGATCGCATGTTTGCTGGATGTATAGGGTGCAGAATTCGGCCTGGGCACATGGGCAGATAAAGAACCGTTATTGATGATCCTTCCTCCCATCGGATCCTGCATCTTCATCACCCGGAATGCCTCTCTTGTACACAAAAAGGAACCGGTGAGATTGATATCGATGACTGATTTCCATTCCTCCAGAGTCAGATCTTCCAGCAGCGAACCCGAAACATTGATCCCGGCATTGTTAAACAATACATCTACCCGGCCAAAATGATCAACAGCCTTATCAAAAAGCACTTGAACCTGCTCCGGCTGAGTCACATCACAAGGCACCACCAGAGCATTATCCTTGTAGGAAGTCATGGACCTGGTCTTCTCCAGTGTGACTTTGTTTCTACCCGACAGAACGACGAGAAATCCGCTCTCGATAAGTCCCAGGGCAGCTGCCTGTCCAATTCCTGATCCTGCCCCGGTAATGATGGCTACTTTATTTTTCATGGAAAGACTGTTCTCTTGTTTAATTTATATTGACATCCAGCAAAGATGCCTTTTGAAAGGGTATGAACAGAGTATACCTGTCCTCGTTTCTGGTGATTTCCATCCCGATCCCATCGACCGCTGTATCCGTGATCTGAGCCTCGACTTGCTCTGTTCCGGGAACCAGCAACCATATAAAAGATATTGTGGAGTCTACGGAAGTCTGAAAAATTGAAGTGCTGTTGGGTTCCGCCTCATTATATTCTCTGCTGTACCATCCCTGTTTCTCCGGAGTTTCCTGGCCCTCTATCATGGTGAGATTCCATTGATGATCAGCAACCGGCAGCAGTTGCAAAGCAGCTCCATCATTCGTGGCTATCACGCTTTGATCCGTTTCCTTAACCGTGCAATCCGGATGCCAGTGCCATAAAGTTTTAATATCTCTTGGGCTGTCAGTCATCAGGTGATCGAGCACCAGATACATATCTTCCAGCATCACCACCGCTCTTTCATGCCTTACCTCTCCTTCTACATTTTCATATCGGGTCATTGCCCCGGAAGCATATTGATAAGTAGCATTGAGTTGATAATTAAGATCACTTATCGGTTCCGTACTCAGTTTCGGTCCCGGAAGTTGTCCTTGTCCATCAATCAGCAACACGTTGTGGCCGGCACTACTTTTTCCATATGACCTGAACTTATCTGCCATGGTGCCCCTGTATGCAAAACGACCACTATCAACCAGAAAATCCTTTCCCTGAACACTAAAGGATACATGCAACTTATCATTGTGTTGATGGCCGGACCCCCAGGGTCCAATGTCGAAAAACAACCAGGAAGCATCTCTTTCATATCCTGACCTCAATATCACCTGGCCGGCGTATGGGAATATGATGGATGTTGACTCCGGTTTTTCTCCTATTGCAGTGTTCGTAATGATATAAGTCCAGTCATCTCTTTGATATCTCTCGGCAGCAGCCGTGATTTGATCCTCATAATTTCTCAAATCGGAATCATTATTCAAAGGATTCGTATTTGAAGGTCTGAGTGAATAAGCCTGGTAATTCCACATCTTTTCTAACTGCTCAACAAAATCGTTGGGTAATGTTACCCCGGCTGACTGACACGTCTGATAAAACAATTCAAAATTTCTCAATGCTACGTTGTGATAATGGGCAGTCAATTCAGTTTGTACACCATCCGGGTATACTTGTTCGGCCAAACTCGAGGTCATAGTGTCACGGCTATAATCCACCCACTCAGATGCATCAGAATACTCAGGCCAGGCCACTCCGGCCATCAGCAAAGCCGACATCTCCATAGTCAGCCAGTTAGTTCCCGCATGAAAATTTTTCAGGTAATGGCAGTGCTCTGCTATACTGGTCAAAATCAATATTCTGGTTGCTTCATTAAATAACTCCTCGTCCAGTAATGCATAAAAAACAGAAGCCCATGTTTTTACCCGAAAACTCACTTCAAGTCCACGCCACATGGCAGTTCTACTTTTAACTGCCGGATATGGCCAGCTACTCAAGATCCAGTCCCTAATATTCTGGTCGATCATTCGTACATACTCCTCATTTCCAGTTTGCTGATACGCCTGAAGTAGTACTCGGATATGAAAATGGCGATTGAGTCCCCATGCCCACTCCTGGTCAGAGGCCGGTCCCTCAAAAGACCAGTCAAGAGATTCATCCTCATTTCTCGGGATGGTGGCAGTCTGGCCATAATAGGTATGAATATCCACGAGCAATGAGTCGGCTTCGGCAATTCTGCCATTGCCCTTCTCTGGCAAGGATGCGTACAGAAATGATTGCTGCCCAACGTCCAGATAATACTTCAAAAGGGAATCACATGCAGCCTCCCATCTTTTTGCATCAACTGCAGCCTTTACAGCAGCCAAATCAGGCTGGTTGAGATCCAGCTCATCAAAAAGCTGACTGACTCTTTCCGGATAGGTATTGCATAAATGCTCAATACTGGTAACTTCTTTCCAATCCACCGAAGCCTGTGCACCCAGACAGCCATAAGCGAGTAGTAGTAACAGTATGGTCACCTTTTTCATAGGACTACAAATTAATACTTATCTTCTCACCAACTAAAGCCAGAAGTAATCTTTGTCCGTGTATTTCTCATCGTAGTTGCATGTTTACTGGAGGGCGAATTGACCTATTGCCAGGGCATTACCTCGATTCTACGGTAAGAATGGATTATGCCGGCAGCCTGACAGCACCTTCAATCAAGCATATTTACGAATACGACAACCAGGGACGTGAAACTCAAGACCTGCTGCAAAAGTGGGGCACAAAGACCAGTACCTGGACATGATGAGACAAGGCAAGTTACCTATTATGGTCCGGACGCACCTGACAGCGTACATCACTATGCATATAGAAATGACGAATGGGTTCCTGTAAATCGAATTATTTATACCAGCGGAGGAGAAACCATTTTTCGAAAAAGCCAGACTCAAATATGGGACAGTACGCAAAATCAATGGCAAAACAGTAGTCTTATTATCGAATATAACTACGGGCATTCAGAAGCAAGAGCAACGGCCATCTGAGATCCGACTGTTAGATCCTGTCAAGTGATAGATTCAACCATTTTTCACCTCGACGAAAACCAGCAAATTCAATTCGATACTACCTTCCGGATAATTCCTGTGGTGCAACTTGAAGTAGTAAACAGAGTCACGCAATATCTTTATGACGAAGAGAATCAACTGCTCGAAAGAATTCGGTCGTCCGTCGATACTTTAGGCCATGACTTACAAAGATCTTCCAGGGACTCATTCGCTTATGATACGACTGGATTTCAAATACTTTCGCAGTTTGACATTTGGAACCGACAAAGAGAATCCTGGGAGGTTTCCCTCAGGATTGAACGTGAACCAAATGACCGGGGATTTATTTCTCAAAGTCTGATTTCATTTCAGGATGATTATCAGCAAATGTTGATCCCGACCTCAAGATTGGTCTATGACTACCTCGATGAAAGCACCGGACAGGGAGCAGATAGCTTGTTGTTTCATGTGAAAAACTATGTATTTGTTGGAAACGTTGAAATACCAGATTACCAAACGAATTACTATTACACTCATGATCAGATAAACCCAATTCAGGAACACACCTCAGGCCTGCTGTATGTCTACCCGAATCCAGCCATTGATATGGTTTCCATTTACGGGTTGAATGAATCCTATCAATATTCCTGGCTTGATATGAATGGGCGTCTTATCAAAAAAGGGGAGACCTCGTCCCGACAATTGAACCTACCGGAGGATAAGACAGGTCAGTTACTTATTTTACAAATTCATCTAAAGGGGCAACCAGAAAGATACTCATTTAAGGTCTTGACTGGCAATTAACCGAATACCCTATTCTGCTGAAAACCATTTCCTCTGTGGTGCAGAGATAGCATCCAAGACAATGATAACATCAAAGGATTTTTGCAGGATCAGGGTGTTGGATCCATTTAGATCAATAAAGGAATCATTAACAACCAATGGTTCATAAAAACACTTGACTGCATTACTGCTGTCACTGGGCATTTCAAGAAGTATCGCCCTTTGATCAAATAATCCGGCGATGTGTTTGATATCAAGTCCTGTGGTGTCCACGGGCATCATGTCCTCTAGCTTACCAGAGTTATCCGCGTAATATCCTTTCCCCCCGAAAAACCCAATGGACACCATTTGAGCTTTCATTTCCCTGGCCAAAAACTCTCCGGCCACTTCTTCTTTTTCGTTGAATTTAGCGAGGTGAAAATTATGCCCGATAATAATAGCTTTTCGTCCGGGATAAAATTCGTGTAAGTACCATTTAATATTTTCTGCCATATGGAAATCCCGGGCTGTCCACCTAGGCCTCCAATTTCGGTCCTGCACAAACGCAAGCATATATTTAAGGTAATTCATCCTGTTTTCACATGTACGCAGGATAATCTCTTTTTCTCCAGAATACTCCGTTTTCATTCCACTCAACAGGTGATGTAATCGGCTGTACTCTTCCATCAACTCCAACGTAGGTGCAGCGATCGAATCATAGACCATATTTCGATTCCGGAGCAATGTCTGTATCCGGCCAAAATTTGACTCCAGATCCGAGTAGGGACGGCCCGGTAATACTTCTTCATTCAGCACTTCTTGTAATAATAGATCAAAACCATTCCCACCTGACCTCTGGATATCAAACCCGCCAATCAGAATACCTTTCTGATCAATATAGGACATCAAATCGACGAATTCATCCGTACGCCAAATATTGAAGAAGCAAGAGGTCATTTGCTTTGCTGTCAGATTATTTCGTTTTAAATCAACAAATCCAACCTCCCCCACTCCGGCTTCAAATAAAATCAGATCAAACCCTTTTTCCTCATGCAGGTATCTTATCAGATCATTCCTGGTAAGAAAAACTTCCCGGGCTCCATGAGAAAACTCTCCCAGCATTACCATGGACTTATCGCCAATGATCTTGTCCAACTGCTGCCATTTTCCTTCTCCATACACTTCATTCAAATCTATATCGATGGCTTGTTCCAACAGATAATGCGTTTGAGCATCTGACAAACCCTGGGATAGTAGTAAGTCCTGGAGATAGAAGAGTATCACTATAGTAAAAAAACAAAGTCTCATACCTGATGTTTGACTCTATGAAACTACTAAGGAATGTGGAGGCACCCAAACAACATTTCAACTAATGGACCACGGAAGGGGACTTTTAGACCATCTACAGAAAATAAGTACCTTACAGAAGTGCTGGAATAATCGTTTCAAGAGCAGTAAAAGTCTATGAAAGTATATTTTCTGATAGTATTGTTCTTTTCTTTGGTCTGTAGCATTCATGCTCAGCCCCTGGTTGCAAAGAAGAAAAAAGGAAAGTTTGGTTTTCTCAAAGGCAAAGAAGTAATTCTCGATTACCAGTTTGATGAAATAGATAAGAATTTTACGTATTACACTGTCAGTAAGGCCGGTAAGCTTGGAATCGTCAGTCAACAAGGAGTTCTCGTAGCGGATTGTAAATACGATGAGGTTAGAGGTTATCCACTTCATGGATATATTGTCAGCCTGGATGGAAACTTTGGGGTTATCGACAGTTCAGGTATGTTACTGCTTGATTACGAATATGAAGACATAAAGACTTTTATCGGGATTCAATTTCACTGGTAAAGAAAAATGGACAATGGTGTAACCTGAGGGATGGTGAGTACAATTGTGATTTATCTGATATTATTTTCCATAGACCCGAGCAAATGCCAATATTTCCAGGATGTGAAAACAGTCTCACAATGAGTAAGGGCGAATTAAAGCAATGCTCTGATAGCAGAATGTTGCAGTTCGTTTTTGAAAACTTAACTTATCCCGAGGAGGCTGTTAAGAAACGTATTTCAGGAATTGTCGTAATAGGCTTCACGATCGATAAAGAGGGATATATTAGTGACCCAAGAATAGCACGAAGCATTGGTGGCGGATGTGATGAAGCAGCCTTACAGGTTGTCGAAAAGATGCCGCAATGGATACCTGGTAAACAAGACGGAATAAACATCGCAACTCGGTTCAATTTACCCGTCAAGTTCAGATTGAAGTAGTGTTATTCAGCTGAGTGGGTCCACCTTACTACTTAAATACATACCAGGTGGAGGTCCCGGCCGCTACTTTCACCTTAAGTTTTATGGTATAATCCCTGTTTAAATTCCGGGCTATACAATCCCCTGACTCCGGACAAACGACAACTGACTCCTGCAGGCCGGTATAATACAGGGGAACAGATATTTCCTTCTCTACCTCAGTTCCCAATGGATTAAATACCAGCAACATGCCTTTTTCTTCACCCCCGGGATTCACATTCAGCCAATAATCAAGATCTCTTCCATCCGCACGACGTAGGTGTATGATATCACCCTCAAGCACTTCCCGATGTTGTTTAAACCAATCCACACTTTCCTTCACCATCTGCATGGTCTCCTCCGTATCAAATAAACGAGGACCCCGGTAACACGCCTGGACACCAGCTCCCAGGTTACTTATCATCATCTTCCGGTAATGGTCCAGATGTTCATTGAGTGGTTCGATGGTTGCTGCTGCACCGCCTCCGTGATACTCAGTCAGGGGAACAAACATCCAACCCATGGAAGGGGTCCTGGTCCAGGTGCCATCAAATATATTTTGTCGGGTATGTAATACCTGTTGATCCCGGGGTAAACTCCAGTTGACCTCCCGGTATCCCATACTGCACTTGTTGGAGCCATTTGCGTAGTAGTAATCAGGTACATTCAGATATACACCTTGTTCCCTGCACCATCGGTAATAATCCCGGATTACCCTAAACTGCTCCCATCGGGAATCCAAAAAACCCCGGTGCCCCGGATGATCGTGAGACATACATGGATCACCGGGATAAGAGCCATCATGCTCGAGCAAAGTGAAGCCCGATGTTTCATAAAAATGATATAGTTTGTCAAAATACAATTCGCTCCACTCACTACCCAGGCAGGGAGAGTTTCCAAATGTCGGACTCATTCCATCCGGTAGAATCACATCCGTCTGCTGGTCAATCGTTCTTGAAGCCAATAGTGAGTACCCCCCGATTTCAACACCCTTTTCATGCGCATATTCGGCATAGGATTTCATCTTTGCCAGATACTCCTCACTATCATCTTCAATATTGAAGCCACTACCGAAGGTGAGAATGACCATTTCAAATCCTACTTCTGCACACTGATCAATCGCGTTCTTCACTTGCTCCCAGTCTGCAAAACGAGCATGCATCATGAGCGGATTTTCGGAAGTCCAGGGCATTAATGTGCGGTACATACGACGCATGGCTAATCCATTTCTCTCCCGGTCATAGGAATCAAAAGGGAGGATATAGGTCCTGAAAGTCTGCAGTGACTCTCCCGGTACCAATGATTTTTCTGGTCCAAGCTCAGGAGAAACATGTAAAAGACAAGGGGTTTTAAGCAGGTAATTAACCTGAGATGAGTAATCAGGATCCGGCAGCCAATGTACTACATGGTGGTTGGCATGATCCACATCAAAGCTGGCAAAGGAATAATCGGTTTCAATATGGATATTGGGTGGTGGGACTACATACCCTTCCTTTCGGGCATCCACTACCGAACCATATTCCACAGCGGCCAGAATCTCACTGGTAAAATCATTGATCACCACCTGACTCGTTGATCCATTTTCAACAGTCATCCACTTGGTCATAACCGGTATACCATCATATAGCTCGTAATGAATGGAAATTCTAATATCACTATGCTCCGGCATCACGTGTTGACTGCCATGATAATCAAACCTGAGATGGATACCTTTTGGAGGCCAGACGGCAGAGGAATCATGATGTCTTACCTTTTTCCAGTCAAAAGGTTTGTATACCTCCATCAATTCATAACCCGTGCATACGAAAGCTGAAGAATCATACAGTCGTTCGATATCACCGTCACGTAGGAAGGCATAATTAGGCTGACCTTTCAATCCCCCGATTTCATAGGAAACACTGTCAATCATCACTAATGCTTCAGGTTTCACCCCGCGAATAAGGCTCTCGCCCGTAACCAACTGTTCAAAAGATATGGTAGCCGCATTGGGAGTAATCCGAAAGGTTCTGCTAATGAGGCCATTGGACAAAGTGATTTCATCCTTATCAGCTCTTGTCGAGACCCCAGCCTCAAAGGCTTCTCCAGATAAGAGCCAGTCAGTCCCTGGTGATGCAGACCGGACAGGCTGTGCAGGTATTATTTCTTGTCCCGATAATGAAGATTGAATACACAGCATCAGGACAAGTAGGGTCACCAGCAGACAACCAACCTGATCCAACTTTCTCCGGTAAACAAACCTCTCTCCAGCCAAAACTATTGGCTTCGTATATCCTCGTCTAGTTTGAACTAAGCCCGTCATTTCTACTACCATTGTAAATTAATTGATAAAAATACATATACCGATTCATCACCAATGTACATACCATATCTTTAGTGTTATGAAAAGCACATTGGGTAAGGCCATGGTTTTTGAGAAAGTAAATAGTTCTTTTTCCACAGCGACAGTGACGTTGCCTATGCCCCAACCAGGAGAAGTACTGGTTGAAATCTCATATACCACTATTTGCAAAAGTGATTTGCATACCTATTTTGGTCGAAGAGGCGGACCTAAACCATGTATTCTGGGGCATGAAATCATCGGGAGAATAGCAGCTTTAGCTCAGCAGCCCATTCATGATTATGCCGGAAACAGTCTGCAAACGGGAGACCGGATCACCTGGTCGGTATATGCTCAAGGTGGTGAGAGTAAAATGGCCAAAATCGGTATTCCACAAAAATCTCCGGACCTCTACAAATATGGTCATGAGCCGTTTATTAATAATCGATCCCTCAATGGTGGTTTTGCCACCCATTGTCTGCTTAGAAAAGGAACCGCCATTTTCAAACTGCCCACAGAAATAACTGATAACGAAGCATCACCTCTAAATTGCACCCATGCCACCATAGCTGGATCCCTGCGCCTTGCAGGTGACGTAAAAAACAAAAGTGTCCTGGTTTCGGGAGCGGGAATGCTGGGCCTGTCTGCCTGTGCCATGTCCAGGGAAAACGGTGCCGGGAGAGTTTATGTAACAGACATTAGTAGGGTGCGACTGGAGCATGCTTTGGCATTTGGTGCATCTAGAGGCTTTACCGCTGATCAGTTGACGGCTGACAAGATCAGGAAGAAAATCGAAAGTGAAGGAGGAATTGACCTGGTCATAGAAACCAGTGGAGTTCCTGCTGCGATGGAAAATGGTATTGACCTTTTGAATATCGGTGGCACCAGTATTTGGGTTGGCGCCGTCTATGCACAAAGAGACCTTAGTATCAATGCTGAGAAAATAGTTCGCAAGATTCTCACTATCAGGGGACTGCACAACTATATACCAACTGACCTTGCGACTGCCATTCAGTTTATGAATAAGGCTCATCAAAAATATCCCTTTCACAACCTTGTGAGTAAGACCTATTTGCTTGAACAATTGGATGAAGCCTTTATGGTCGCAGATAATGAAGATTATTACCGTGTCGGCATTTCCCCCACCAAAAAACAAAATCAATGAAACGAAGAAACTTCCTGCAACGGTCCTTCCAGGGTGGCCTGGCTATCAGCCTTCCGGCCTGGATGTATTCCCTGGCCAGCATTGAAAAACCGGTCAGCATAGGACTGATTGCAGACCTGCACCAGGATATTATGCATGACGGGCCAATCCGAATGCAGGCCTTTGCAGACTATATGGGAAACAGTCAGCCAGATGCGATTATTCAAATGGGCGATTTTGCCTACCCCAATGAAAAGAATCGGTCTGTAATCGACCTCTTCAACAGTTGCCATGAAAACAGCCTGCATATCATTGGCAACCACGACACCGACTCCGGTCATACGAAAGATCAATGTATTGACATCTGGGGGATGCCGGGTAGGTACTACTCTAAAGTGATATCGGGCTTGCGATTAATTGTGTTGGACGGCAATGAAGAGGGTTCTCCCTCCCACAAAGGTGGCTATGTTTCCTATATTGGCAAGGAGCAACAGCAATGGTTAAGAGATGAGCTGGAAAGTACCACTGAGCCGGTGATTATTTTTTCTCATCAGCCGCTAGCAGGAACTATTGCCGTAGATAACGCCGGAGAGATGCAAGATCTCCTGGGCTCATTTAGTGACAAAATTCTTCTGGCACTGAATGGGCACTCACATATAGATGATGTCCTGTACATACAGGGAAATCATTATGTGCATATCAATTCTGCATCTTACTATTGGGTCGGAGGCGATTACAAGCACGAAAGCTATAGTCCTGAAATTCATGAAAAACATCCCTGGATATCCAGTACCTGCCCCTACCGTGAAGCTCTTTTTACTATGCTCACCATCGATCCAGTTCAAAAGAAAATTCTTATT
This sequence comes from Bacteroidia bacterium, assembly GCA_030433135.1. Taxonomy (GTDB): domain Bacteria; phylum Bacteroidota; class Bacteroidia; order Chitinophagales; family Saprospiraceae; genus JABDMH01. The sequence goes on from JAUILF010000112.1 coordinate 11,001, forward strand.
GAAGGCAGAAGCAGCTCATGGGTGGGAGCATCTCCATTTGAGTTGGGATTCGAGCGGGTGGAACTAAAGGATGAAATTGTTCCGGGTATCAGTGACCGGGTTTTTGCGATGGAGTAAAGCAATTCATAATCCTCCTTAATTATCCCTCTCCCCAAGGCTTATCAAATACAATCCCAGCATAGTTACCACAGCATTCACAATGATGGTTTCATAATTAAATTGATAGCCAAACCAGGCAAATGATCTGATTTCCAGAATATAGGAGAGTACCGGAACCAGGATGCATAATGCCGGTATCCACCGGTCCTTCACCCTTCTGTCACTGATCACTCCAAAGGCAAATAATCCAAGCAGAGGCCCATAGGCGTAGCCCGAAATCTTGATAAACGCACTTATCACACTTTGATCATTAAGAGCCCGAAAAACTATGATAAAGACAAAAAGGAGTAGTGAAAATCCAAGGTGAACCCATTTTCTCACCCCGGGATTATCATCTCTGTGCTGCTGATATCCCAAAAAATCAACACAAAATGCGGTAGTTAATCCAGTCAGTGACGTATCTGCCGAGGAATAGGCTGCAGCAGCCAGCCCGATAATAAAAGTGATGCCGGCAAACCAACCCAGATGTTGAGTTGCCAGTAGAGGATAAAGCTGGTCTGACTCTTCGGGCATGGCTATCTGGCTTTCTGCAGCGTAATACACCAGTGAACCTCCCAAAAAAAGAAATAAAAGATTGACCAGTAACAAAATAACACTCAGTGTAAGAATATTTTTCTGGGCATCACCTACACTGGCACACGCAAGGTGCTTTTGCATGATCGCCTGATCCAGACCATTATTGGTGAAAGTCAGCAGAAGGCCGGTAAGCATTAGTTTGAAGAAATTATCAGTACTGCTCCAAGACCAATCAAACATATTATCCAGCCCATCCTTCCAAACAACACTTCCCAGATCCACCAGGCTTACATTCAGGGAATTTGCAACGGCGATAATACCCACTACTGCAGCCAACAACAAAAAGGTAGTCTGCAACACATCCGTATAGATCACCGTTTTTATGCCTCCGCGATAAGTGTATAACCAAATCAGCATCAGGGTAACAAAGACCGTGCAGGCAAAGGGGACTCCAAGTTCATCAAACACGATCAACTGTAATACATAAGCCATGAGGTAAAGACGGAAGGCGGCTCCCAGCATATGTGCAAACAAGAAAAAAGCAGCTCCTGTCTTATGGGTCCTGACCCCAAACCTGCCTTCCAGGTATGAATAAATGGACACAACCCGATTTCGATAAAAGAGTGGAATAAGGATCAGAGCCACCAGAATCAGACCCAGTGCATATCCAATGACCAACTGGAAATAGGTGAATTGTGAATTGCCAACTTCTCCCGGAACTGAAATAAAAGTAATTCCGGAAATGGCTACACCAATCATACCGTACGACACCAGATACCACGGTGCTTTACGACCAGCCAGGTAAAAAGCATCTGAATCAGCATCGCGAGAGGTGTACCAGGATACCAGATACAATGCTCCGATATAAATGGCAATGACCAATATAACAAGGTGTGGATTCATTCTGAATCGATAATTACTGCCTCAACATCGAGGAAGTCAGCGACTGTCTTAATTACGTGGGCTCTGTGTCCCAGTCCCAGGGCAAAGTGATGCGTGGGCCCTTCGGCGAACCATCTTTTCAGGAAAGTTCTGACATCAGGTCCGAAAAAACCTCTGGTATTGGTATTACCCGTAGCGGGTATAGCCCCCTTCCTGGATTCACCCTCGGCCAGTACAAACTTGAACTTTCCATCTGCTTTCTGGGTCAATCCCAACATGGTAATCGGTCCTGCTTTCAGCTGAAATTCCACACTGGCCCCCGATCCTGGTTTACCGTGGTACTTTTTGAGGCTGCGAAGTACAGGCTTCCCATCAGCGATCTTCAAATGATGAGGCCCATCATGTCCTACCAACACAAAACCTTCCTTAAAGTCTACGGGATGAAACTCCGCAAAACTGCCTCCCATATCGAGCCGATCCATGATCATCATCGCTATGCAGGTTTTAAGGTCCATTTCTCCACACATCGGAAAGCCCCTGGCAGTCAGTAGAGAATTACCAACGATCAAATTGGTTACCATGCGCCGGAGGTCAGACCCTTCCCTACCTTCGTAGTAATAGGCCAGTCCATCCAGCTTCTTTTCTTCCACAAATTTTGCCAGTGCTTCGTAAACCCTGGCTGCTTCTAGCAGATCGGCTTCAGTCAGTTTTTGGGTAACAGGGTCAGCCTGTGGTTCTGGAGTATCAAAAAATCCAAGAATTTGCTGTCTTCGTCCTTCTATCTGCTCCTGACCTGCAGACAGGTAATGACCAAAAATATCCTCCGGCTCTACCTGAACCAAATGACAACCAAAAGTGGCAGTGAGCAGCGTAGAGTCTGTATGCATATCCAACATAGCTTCCAGGACATGGCCCATTTGGCCTATCCGGGCATTTTTCAGACTGTGCAGCACCTGAGCTACCTGGCAATAATCCCTTATCTCCTGTTCAGCCCCAGGGTCATCATACAGTGTACCGATAATCATCGGAGGTGCTGCCCTCCCCATTCTGATCGCAACCGAAGCAAATTCCGGCAATGCACAGATATCATCATTATACAATTGCATACGGGTGGTAGCCTTTCCGTAATCCATAGCCTGATCAGGCTGTAAGGCTACCAGGACAATCGGTAAGTCAGTTTGTTGAAAAATGCAGGCAATTGAGCTTGAGGTAGCATAGGTGACCATATCAACAAACAGGAGATCCAGGTTGGCTATCTTGATTTCCTGCAATTTTTGATAAGCCACCTCCGCACTATCTGACATGCCAAAATCGATCACTTCAACTCCTGCTGCCCTTACTTTGTCCGCAAAGACACCTGCTTTTTTCATTAGATCTGTCAACAGTCCTTCAAATTGCGGCCAATAGGTGTGATGACCTACTGACAGGATACCTACCCGTGCGGTCAATGGTTTTATGCGGGAAATGTTTTTCATGGATAATAAGATCAAGTTTTCCTGAAGATAGAAATTGCCGAGAAGAGCACTTTGATACAAATCTGTTAAAAGTACTTACCACACGTAACTTTACTGTGATCCAGGGTGACAAAACCTCATAGACAGGCATTAAACAGAGAATGGGTCAAACCAGACGGCACATCCAACTTAATCACTACACCAGCATGATCATTTATTTCCAGCCTTCCTCATGTTTTTTCCGCACCCCATTATTGGGCTAAAGCCCATTTTCCCAATCCTATTTATCCTGCCGCTTAAGCGGCAGGTAATTGAGGATATCTTTTTTATTCAGCAAAAATTCCTTCGGTCTCCTACCTGCCTGGAGCCTACAATACATGGGCTAAAGCCCATTGTTACATTCATTTCCATTCTTGACGTTGTTTGAAGTTTGCAACTTCAAACCCATATTCTCATTTGTTAGGTGGCCGGTATCCGGTGGCCGGGCTTCTGACATACACGTAACGGCAAATTTGTTTCGCCGTTGTCAAAACCTGGACAGCTACCGATATGATACCACTAATTCAGCAAATAACTCACCAGATCCTTTACCTGTTGATCATCCAGATTCCTGGTAAGGTTTTCCGGCATAATGGAGATCTGTTGGGCATATAATGTGTCTATTTCCCCGGCATTTAATCGAATAGAATCTCCTCCCAGAGGTTGCAGAGTGACCTCATCTACAGTACGAGATCTAATAAAACCCGTGTAATAATTACCTTCCTTTGTGACTGCGGCATAATTCAGGTATCCTTCCCGAATATCGATGCTTGGATCAACAATATGTCGAGCCAGTTCAGAAACATTACCGAGATCATAACCCGTAAGATCCGGGCCTATATGCTCCCCTTCATTTCTAAATCGATGGCAATTTCCACAAATCGCCCGGAATAGCTGTTGACCATTGGACACATTACCTCCTTCATCCCGGGCCAGACTCAAGAATCTCTGTATTTCTCTTTCCTTTTCGACAGAGGAAGCAGAACGAAAGTCAGGCCATAATCTATCCACTTCACTACTAATACCATCTGATCCCATAAGTTTCATTTGCAATACAATGTCTCTCGGGATATCCTCCGCATGAATAATTCGCTCTTTACTGATATTATCCAGCAGTAGTCGGGTCCACTCTTCCCGGGTACCCAGGGTATATAAAGCAGTTATTCGTGTAGTAGAATCCGCCCTCAGATTATTTGGATATTGATCAATTATAATGTGTGCTACCCGGACATCATCAAAAACTCGCATTGACTTTAATGTCATCTGCACAAGCGCCGGTTCACTTTTGGCATTTTTGACTATTTCCAACATCGGGTCGATAGCATCCACTACTTGCTGTTGCGCCAGAATCTCAACATAAGACAACCGGTCGGACAAACGGGTAGTCTCATCAGGCAAAACGGAAATCGCTTCCTGGATGGCCTCAGGACTTCCCTTTTTCAAATCGAACGCCAGGGGTGCATCAAGAAATTGGTCTTTATAAGGTTCAATGATATCCAATAAATATGCGGGTAATGAGTTCAGGTCATCTCCCCGAAGCCCTTTCAACAGACCATCCAGCAGAACTTGTCTGGAAGAATCATCAGGAGCTTTGTCAAAGAGCATCGAAGCCAAAACAAAGGACTCATCACCACCCTCAATAATTAACCGTTGCATTAATCTATCCAGCAAGGCATCCCGAACGGAAGTGTGGTTCCAAAAATCTTTTTGTTCAATGAGTTCTTTGACTTCCTCCGGGTATAGCTCTATCTTCGACTCCAGGGCCCACCACAGTAGCAAAGGATTATCCGGATCATCAGGATCTATTGCCGGGACCAATGCACCGATCATCTTCACCGTCGCCGGACTGTTGATCCTTTTTATGGATGAGCACATCTGGCTGATCACCTCTTGATTTTCTTCCGTTGTACACAAGTCAAGCAAAGCTCTTTCCAGTGGTGTACTCACCTCCCGGTAATCACCAATAAACCGGACAGCCCACATTCGAACCAATGGATTTTCATGCTCCAGACAGTTACGAGCAAAATCTTCATTCCAACCACCCGATAGGTGGATAGCCCACATGATCTCCAGAGAATGGGATGGATCAGACTGGTCAAAAAATTGCATTAATTTTTCGAGGATTTCCGGGCTGTTTTGATCCCCAATCAATCTAAGCGCCTGCTGTCGATACCACTTATTGGGATGATGCAATGATTCAATCAATACATCATCTGATGCGATACCAAGATCCACCAGTTTTGCCGGAGCCATGTCTTTCTTTCTCAATCTATAAATCCTGCCCGATTGCTTGTGCCAGTCATCTTTGGGATCAACGTGTGTCAGGCGGCTATCACACCAATCCGCCAGATAAATATTACCATCAGGACCTACCTTAATATCTACGGGTCGAAACCATTTGTCATCAGTCTCCAGAATTTTGGATAGATCCTGGGTCTGAAAAGTGGAACCATTTTCCTTCAACTCAGATAATTGCAAATAATTATGCAAAGGATTGATAGCAACTAGTTTCCCCGAGTATGTGGATGGCAAAGCTGC